>JBHJOJ010000182.1:0-2096 GCA_050329835.1 Kineosporiaceae bacterium
GCGGCGGCCAGGCCGGCCGCGGCCCGACGGTCCACCGGGTCCGCCGAGTCCATCCGCAGCGGTCCGGGCGCACCCGTGGCGTGCGCCCAGGCGGCGGGCAGCGGCAGGCCTGCCTCGACCGCCGCCGCCACCCGGTCGGCGACGGCTGCCACGGTCGTGTCCGTGACCGGGCGGGCCTCGGCCGGATCGGGACCCCGCCGCCGGCGACCCAGCCGGTGCCGGGGCGGGCCCGGCCCCGCGAGGATCGCGCCGAGAACGAGGACGGGGACGGACGCCGAGGCCCCGAGGAGCGCGATCACCGTCCCGAGCGCATCGCTCACGGCGTGCCGTCCCGGCGGAGCAGCCGGCCCCCGGAGCCCCAGCCCCAGGCGCCGGTGACCCGACGGTCGCCGGTCCGGTCCCGCTCGACGTGGACCAGGACTCCGACGGCAGCCCGGAACCGGCGCACCGCGGCCGCCGCGTCCAGGCCGGAGGCCTCCGCCAGCTGCCCGATGCGGTCGGGGACGTCGCCGGGTGCCCCAGCGTGCACCGTGGTGGCCCCGGAGTGGCCGGTCGACAGGGCGGACACGAGGTCGCGCACCTCCGGTCCCCGCACCTCCCCCACGACCAGGTGGTCGGGTCGCATCCGCAGCGCCTGGCGGACCAGCACGTCCAGCCCGACCCCGCCCGCGCCCTCGACGTTGGGCTGCCGCGCCTCGAGGTGCACCACGTGGGGGTGCGCGACGGCCAGCTCGGCCGCGTCCTCCACGACGACGATCCGCCGGTCCCCGGGGACGTGGGCGAGGAGGGCGGCCAGGAGCGTCGTCTTGCCGCTGCCGGTGAGACCGCTCACGACGATGCCCTCGCCCGCAGCCGCCGCGGTGACCAGGACCTCCGTCGTCGCGGCGGACAGAGCGCCGCGGGCGGCGAGCTCGGCCAGCCGCGGCGGGGCGGGGCGCGGCACCCGGAGGCTCACATGGGTGCCCCCCCGGCACAGGGCCGCGAGCACCGCGTGGACCCGGATCCCGCCGGGCAGCCGGACGTCGACCCAGGGACAGGCGTCGTCCAGGCGGCGCCCGCCGGCCGCCGCCAGGCGCTGCGCGAGCTGGCGCACCTGGGCCTCGCTGTCGAGGGCGGTCACGGCGACCCGGCGCAGGCCGCCCCGGCCGTCGACCCAGACCTGCCCCGGGCCGTTGACGAGGATGTCGGTGACGTCGGGCAGGACGACGGGAGCGAGCGGCCCCAGCACGGCGGGTGTCACCGCGCACCGGGTCCGGTCGCGATGACGCCCGCCGCCCAGGCCCGCAACGGCGAGCGGGCGGAGGCGGCGATCCGCTCACCGCGGTCGAGAGCGGCCGCCAGGCCGGGTTCCGGCCGGACCTCGGCGAATGACGGGATCCCGACGGCCGCCGCCACGTCCTCGGCCGCCAGGCCCGCCGGTGCCGGACCGCGGACGAGCAGGCGGACGTCGGCGACGGTCGTCCCGAGCTCGTCCAGCAGTGCGCCCGCGCCCGCGCAGGCGCGGACCTCGGCCGGGACCACCACCACGAGGACGGCGCACCGGGACAGAGCGGCCCGGGTGGCGGGATCGCCGCGGCGAGGGAGGTCGACGACGACCGGTCGTCCACCCGCCAGGCAGGTGTCGAGCAGCGAGGCGGTGAGGGCGGAGTCGGGACGGCGCTCGCCGCCGCCCCGGTCACGGCCGTGCGACACCACGGCCACTCCGTCGACCCGGGGCAGCGCCGCCACCAGCCCGGGCCCCGGGGCGCCCGGGGCCCCGCACAGATCCGGCCACCGCAGTCCCGCCAGCGCCTCCGCCCCCAGCGCCAGGTCGAGGCCGCCACCGACCGGGTCGGCGTCGACGAGGACCGCCCCGCCGACGGCCGCCACGCCCGCCCTGGCCAGCGCCACCGCCGCCGTGCTGGCCCCCGCGCCGCCCCGGCCGCCGACGACCCCCACGGCTCCCGCCGCCCCGGCAGCCGCCGTGAGGAGCCACCCGCCCAGGTCACCGCCCCCCGGGCCGACGACGACCTCGGCCCCGACGGCGAGCGCCGCGGGCCAGGTGGCCGCGAGGTCGTCGCCCTCGGCAGCGACCACGGCGAGGCGGCAGGCGCCGG
>JBHJOJ010000183.1:0-37336 GCA_050329835.1 Kineosporiaceae bacterium
GCGTCAAGAAGCGCGGTGAGCCAGCCAGCACCCGCCACCCAGCGCCCGCCACGATCAACATCCACCGACTGACACCCAGACCAGCAACATGATCAACTTAGGCTACGTGGCATTGGGACGACGCTGGACGGAACAGGGCGGGACTGAACGACGCGGGGCGGAACAGGGCGGGACTGAACGACGCGGGGCGGAACGACGCGGGGACGCGGCGCGGCGCGGCGGCGGGGCGCGCCCCGCCGAGGAGGGACAGGCGCGTCGGCTCAGCAACCCCGAGAGGTCCGCCCCTGTGCCACACCGCCCAGGACGGCGTCGACCACCTCGGCGGCGGTCGGGGTGCCGGTAGGCGGCGATCATGGGCTGATAGACGCCCCAGGTGGCTTCGACCTGGACGTGGTCCTCGACCTCGAACAGTGCGGTCAGGCGCTGGGTCTGCCGTTCGGTGAGCAGGTCGGCGCCGGTGTGCAGGGTGCGCCGGGCCCGGTAGAGCGGGTCGGTGGTGCGCCCGCGGTGACCGTGCAGATCCTGCTGGACCCGCCGCCGGCAGCGGTCGAGGGCGTCGCCGGCGAGGCGGACGACGTGGAAGGGGTCCAACACGGCTGTCGCCTCGGGCAGCTGTTCGGTGGTGGCGGTCTTGAAGCCGGTGAAGCCGTCCATCGCGACCACCTCCAGGCCGTCGCGCCAGGCCTGCGGTCGGCGGTTCAGCCACGTCGTGAACGCGTGCTTGGACCGCCCGGGCACCATGTCGAGGAGCCGCGACGGCCCGGTCCCGTCACGGACCGGGGTCAGGTCGATGACCACGGTCACGTACTTGTCGCCGCGACGGGTGTGCCGCCAGACGTGCTCATCGACCCCGATCACCTGCACGTTGTCGAAGCGGCCCGGGTCGGCGATCAACACCCGCTGGCCCTCGGTGAGGACCGCGGCGTTGGCGGTGTTCCACGACACCCCCAGGGCCTCGGCGATCCGGGCGACGGTGAGGTGCTGCACGACCAAGGCCTCCAACGCCCACCGCAACGCGCGCCGCGACAGCGACGACCGCTTCTCGGCCGCCCGGGTGGTGTCCTGGCGCCACACATGCCCGCACCCACTGCACCGGTAGCGGCGCACCGTGACCAGCAGTGTCGTGGGCCGCCACCCCAGCGGCTCGTGCGCCAGCTCCCGCATCACGGTGTCCCGAGCCAGCCCCCGACAGCCGCAGCGCCGGCACCATCGATCAGCGTCGTGCTCGTCCACCACCCGACAGGCCAGGACCGCCCGGCCGGGCTCCAGGCGTTGTCCGGTGACCTGCAGACCGAGCTCGTCGAGGCGGCAGAACGTCGTCATGTCAGGACCAGCGAAGGTAGCGTCAACCATGTCGAGGTCTTCCGGGTGGGCAGCGTGAGAACTCCCATCCTCGGAAGGCCTCGACCCCCACCTGGGCAGCGACGCGCCGCCGTGATCAACCCCCTCCTACACCCTCGTCTGCGAAGAGCCGGTAATGCGCGTTGGACGGGTCGGGCCCTGGTCGGCGTGTCCGCGTGATGGGCAACGGCCCTCGCAGGAGAATTGAGAGTCTCGCCAAAGATTCTCACTCCTGGAGGGCCGTTGCCGTCTCATCGTACTACGGGCCTGTCATCCGAGCAGTTCGCCGATCTGTGCGGATGGGTGGCAGAGGAGATCGGGGCGTGGCAACCGACATCGGGACGGCGGCGTGCGTTGTCGTTGAACAAGGCCGTCAAGGCGACGGTGTTGTACTTCAAGAACAACCTCACCCAGGAAGTGATCGCCGAGTTGCTCGACGTGGCGCAGTCGACCATCTCCCGGTGCATCGCGGCTCTGGAGCCCGTCATCGCGGCCGTGCTGCAGGACTTCGTGCCCAGCGACGCCGAGGTCTCCGCGATGGCCGGCGCGCGGGTCACGGTCGTCGACGGATCCCTCTGTCCCTGCTGGTCGTGGGCCGATGCCCCGGAGTTGTACTCCGGCAAGCACCACGACCGGCCATACCCACCAGTTCGTGGCCACATTGGCCGGCGACCTCCTCCACGTCTCCGACCCGCTGCCCGGTCGATTCCACGACGCCAAGGCCTTCACCGACACCGGGATCACCGACCTGATCGACCCGTCCAACACGATCGCCGACAAGGGATACCTCGGGACGGGAGCTGTCACTCCCTTCCGAAAGCCACCGGCGGTCAGCTCCTGGAGTGGCAGAAGGCGCTCAACACCGACATCAACCGCCGCCGCCACGTCGCCGAACGCGTCATTGCGAACTTCAAGACGTGGCGCACCATGCACACCGACTACCGGCGACCCCGCCACACCTACCTCACCGCGTTCCGAGCGGTCCGAGCCCTGCACTTCTACCAACTTCGTTCTGCATAAGCCTCAATGTTCGGCGACCAGGCGGTGACGCGCACCGAAGACGATGCAGCGGGGCTCCGCCCCGGGCCCCGGCCCTCGCTCGGAGATGGGTGGAAGGGACCCCGGGTGGTCACCAGGGGGGCAGCCGTGGTGGGGGGTCCGCCGTTCGCGGCCGTCAGAGGGCGAGGTCGTCGACCGTCAGTCCGACGTCGCGGAGTATGCCGCGTAGCGTCCCCTTCGCGACGTCCCGGCCGCCGTGGACAGGAACCGTGGTGCCTCGCCCGTCCGGGTGGCGCATGACGTGGTGGCTTCCTGCGATGCGGGCGACCTCGAAGCCGTGGGCCTGCAACGCCTTGACGATCTTCCTGCCCGGGACCGAGGGCACCGCCATCAGGCAGCGGAGATCGTCAGCGTCAGCTCGCGCGGCGTCCCAAACTCCGCGATGAGCGCGCCCAGCGCCACTCGCAGGTCCTCGACGGCCGCGTCCTCGGTGTCGCCCTCACCATGCGCGCCGAGACCAGGCCGAAGCTGGGCGTGCGCGCACCACACCCCGTCCTCGTCCTGCTCGACCTCGTAGGGGACGTGCACCACGCGCGCGCTCACGACCACCACGGTAGCCACCCACACCGCCAGAAGCTTGCTCCGGTCGACCTCATCGCGGGTCGGTGACCAGATCCAACCCGTGGTGCTCGCTCAGGTACTCGTAGTCCCGGGCGTTCATGGTCGCCAGCGGCAGGCCCTCCGTGACGCAACACGCCGCGATCCACATGTCGTTGGTCGGGGATCGCCGTCCCGCACGCCGCCCGACGGCCGACATGCGACCCCACGTCCGGGCCACCTCGGCGTCGTACCCGAGAACCGGCACCGAGGACACCCACCGGCGCAACCGGTCGACGCTCTTGGAGCCCCACCCTCGGATGATCTCCCACTCCGTCAACTCCCCGACGCTGACGAAGGTCAAGCACGGCACGGCCGTCGCCAACCGGCTCAGGAACGCCGGCGGCAGCCGATCACGAACGAGGTTCGACGCGACATCGGTGTCCAGGACGACGTAGGTCACCGGTCAGGCGACGTCCGCCCGGCGGGACTCCCGGACGAAGGCCTGGAACTCCTCCAGCTCGCCCGGCTCCGCGAACAGCTCGTGGTCGACGTAGGCCGACCCGTCCCCGATCGGCACGGTCCCCTTGGCCCGAGCCTGCTCCGCCACCGACGGCCGCCGCGGCTCCACCGGCAGGACCGGACCCCCGCTCTCCACACTGCTCGTGCTCATGGCGACCACCTCCGCATCGAGTATCCCGCACACCGGCCCTCGGCCGACATCTCGTCCACAGCACCCCCGGCGCCGTGCCCTCCGCGTGCCCCAACGAGGCGGACTCCCCCGGCCGCCGCCGCACGGCACCGCACGCCCGACCTGCGGAACCACCGCACGCCGCACCCCGCTGCACCCGCCGTGATCTCTTCCTAAACCGTGTGTCGGAGGTTCGAATCCTCTCGGGGGCACCCCACGAAACCCCGGTTCAGCGGGGTCATCGGCGGTCGCCCGCACCACAGCGGCTTCTCCACCGGGGACCGCCCCATGTCGCGGAGCCAGGTGGCGTGCGACGCCCGCTCCTGACAGCCCGGCCGCGGCTGATCTCCCACTCCGTCAGCTCCCCGGCGCCGACGAAGGGTCAGGCACGGCACGGCCGCGAGCGACCGGCTCAGGAACGCCGCCGGTCATCGGCACCGGGTGGCCCCGAGTGGCTCGTCCACCGCGCAGCGGGCGGCCGGATCGGTCAGCTATGGGCGAGCGCGCCCACCGCGACGGCCCGGGCGTCGTGGCCGTACACGTCGGGGACCGCGGAGGGCCGGCCCGTCGCGGACCGTGCCGGGTCGTCGCGCTCGCGCTGGTCCGGCCCGTCCGGCAGGTGGTTGCTGCGCCGGACGGCGATCGCGGCCTGCTGGAGCGCCGACGTGCGCGGGCGCCGCAGGTCCTGGTAGCGACGCAGCAGCCCGGGGACGTCGGACGGCTTCGTCCCGGCCCGACCCGCCAGCAGCTCCGCCAGCGTCACGGCGTCCTCGATCGCCTGGGAGCCGCCCTGGGCGAGGTACGGCAGCATCGGGTGGCAGGCGTCCCCCAGCAGCGCCACCCGGCCGCGGGACCACCGGGGCAGCGGATCGTCGTGGAACAGGCCCCAGACATGGGTACCGGTGACCCGGTCGAGGAGGGCCCGGACCTCGGGCGCCCACCCGGCGAAGTGCGCGCGCAGGTCGGCCACGTCCCCGGGGCGGTCCCACGACTCCTCGGCCCACCGGCCGGTCTCGACGCACGCCACGAGGTTGACCACGGTGCCGCGCCGGACGGCGTACGCCACGAGGTGGGCCCCGGGTCCCATCCAGACGTGCACCTCCCGCGCCGGCTCCGGGACGTCGACGTCGGCGGCGGGGACCGTCGCCCGGTAGGCGACGTCCCCGGAGAACGACGGCCGCCGGGGTGTCGCCAGCACGTGCTCGCGGACGACCGAGTGCACCCCGTCCGCACCGAGGACGACGTCGGCGGGGACCGGGCCGGCCGTGGTCCGGACGGTCACCGCGGGGCCGTGGTCCTCGACGGCCTCGGCCCGCACACCCAGGCGAAGGCACCCCGGCGGCAGCGCCGAGGCCAGCGCGTCCACGAGGTCCGCCCGGTGCACGACCACGTAGGGGAAGCCGTACCGCTCGACCATGGCCGGCCGCAGCGGCCGGCTCGTGACGACCGACCCGTCCTGCCACCGGTGGCGCACCGATCGGTCCGGCTGCACCCCGGCGTCGAGCACGCGGTCCAGCACGCCCAGGTCGGCCAGCAGCCGGCTCGCGTTCGGCGACACCTGGATGCCGGCACCGACGTCGCCCAGGGAACCGGACCGTTCGAGCACCGTCACCCGCAGCCCCGCCCGGTGCAGGAAGCCGGCGGCCGCCAGGCCGCCGATGCCGCCGCCGACGACGACGACGTGGGTCACGACGGCTGGGCGACCGGGAGCACCGGGGGGTTCGCGTCGACCATCGACCACATCTGCTCGTCCGTGGCGCGGAGCACGAACTCCAGGCGCTCGGGCGAGTAGTGCAGGATCGGCTTGTCCTGGGCGGGCGACGGCTGCGGCACCGATCCGGGCGCGGCGGTGAAGGCGGCCGGGGTGACGAACGCGTCCCGCTCGGCGTCGCTGATCCCGGCCAGCGCCTGCACCTCCGGGTCGATCCAGGCCCGCTCGTCGATCTCGCTGCCGTAGGCCACCTCCAGCGTCAGGTGCTCCGGCCCGGCGAAGTAGATGGACTGGACGAAGCCGTGGTTCATCGGCCCCAGGACCACCAGCCCCCGGTCGCGCACCCGGTCGCGCATCGCCATGAGCTCCTCCGGCGAGTCGACGTTCAGCGCGATGTGCTGCACGACACCGGCCGTGACGGCGCCTCCGGGGCCGTCGGCGTGCGTGACGCCCCGCTCGTGGGCCGCAGGGTTGTCGGGGTGCTGCACGAAGGCGATGTAGCAGGTCGGGCTCAGCTCGACGAATCCGTGGAACGTCCCGTCCACCCCGTGCATCCAGTACAGCGCCCGCAGGCGGGCGCCCAGGACGTCGGTGAAGAAGGCGATCTGCGTCTTGATGTCGCGGGTCGCGATCGCCAGGTGGTTGATCCCGTTCGGGTTGGTCATCGTGCTGTCCTCTCCGTCGTCGCGAGCGAGTCGGCGACCCGGGCGGCCACCGAGGCCATCGCGTCGCCCAGGTAGTGGTCGACGCCCGCCACGACCTCGATGTCGGTGCCGGCCCAGTCCGCGGTGAGGGCGCGGACCTCGTCCGGGCCGCAGAACTGGTCGTGCTCGGGCACCAGCAGGAGCTTGCGCCGCCCGTCCGCCCCGACCGATCGCCGTGCCGTGACGTCCGGGTCGTGCAGCAGGGGGGCCGCCACCGCGGTCCACGAGGCGATCGCCGGCCCGGTCACCGACAGCACCACGCGGCCGCCGAAGCTGTACCCGACGAGGTGGACGTCGCGGGCCGGGTGCCGGTCGCGGAGACACGCGACCGCACCCAGCACGTCGGCCCGCTCGGCGAGTCCGTCGCCGTGCTCACCGGTCGACCTCCCGGTGCCGCGGAAGTTGAACCGGAGACTGGCGACACCGCGGTCGGCCATCCGGCGCTGCAGGGCGACGACCAGGGGGCTGTCGAAGGTCCCGCCGCGCAGGGGATGGGGGTGCGCGAGCACCGCGACGGTCGAGGGGTCCGACGGCCCGTCGAGGACCGCCTCGAGGACCTCGCCGTCCTCCGCTGCGAACCGCAGTTCCTCCATCCATCTGAAGATAATATTTTTAGACACAAGGGTCAACGGGCCCGAGGACCGACGGCCCGCGACCCCATCGCGCCGGCGACGCGCGACTCGGACGGGACGAGGGCGACCTCGACGGCCGACGTGCCGTCCGAGACCAGGGCGAGCGGCGGTGGACCCGCAGGCACGCCCCCGGTCCACGTGCAGCCCGCCGGGCAGGACGGACACGCGGGACCACGACCTGCCCCGCCCTGCAGCTCGCCACCGGGTGGAAGCGGCTCGCCCGGGACCAGACGTCCGGCTCGTCCGGCCTGACCCATAGCAGCGTCGGCCCCGGCGCCTGGCTGCTCAGCCGGCTGCCGCCGCACCCCGCCCGTGATGCGAACGTTACCTTCCAGTCACAGGACGTCACGGCGCGCTTGCCAGATGAACCGGCCGGTAACACGAAACCCAAAGTTCACGGAGAAACACGCCACCGACTGGCACCCGAACGGCTCCGTGTGCGTGACTGTGCGTGACGTCTTCCGAGGAGGCCGCGCCATGACGGACAGTGCCACACTCAGTGCCGGACGCTGGTGGTCCCGACGCCACGACCGCCTGCGCATCGCGATGGTGGCGCCCCCCTGGTACTCCTTGCCGCCACGCGGCTACGGCGGGGTCGAGGCGGTCGTCGCCGACCTCGTCGACCTCATGGTGCTCCGGGGGCACCACGTCACCCTCATCGCCTCGGGCGACCACTCGACCGCCGCCCACGAGGTCCACCGGGCCTACGACGAGCCGCCGTCGGAACGCCTCGGCACGCCGCAGCCCGAGGTGGTCCAGGCCGCCGCCGCGGCGGCCATCGTCGCCGAGCTGGATGTCGACCTGGTCCACGACCACAGCCTGGCCGGCCCCCTCATGGCCCGCGGCCGGCACGTGCCGACGCTGGCCACCGTCCACAGCCGGCCCACCGGGGACTATGCCGAGTACTACCGGTGGCTGGACCGCACCGTGGGGTTCGTCGCCGTCTCGGACTCCCAGCGCTCCCTGCTGCCGGAGGCGCACTGGGTCGGCCGGGTGCACAACGCCATCGACGTCCCGTCGTTCCCGTTCCGGGAGGCCAAGGACGACTACGTCCTGTGGATCGGCCGGTTCGTCGAGATGAAGGCGCCCCACCTCGCCATCGACGCCGCCCGGGCCGCGGGCCGGCGCATCGTCCTGGCCGGCAAGTGCAGCGAGCCGCGGGAGAGGGCGTTCTTCGAGGCCGAGGTGGCGCCGCGGCTCGGCCCGGACGTCGAGTACGTCGGCGAGGCCGACGCAGCCCTCAAGCGCGAGCTGTACTCCCGGGCCCGGTGCCTGGTCTTCCCGCTGCAGTGGGAGGAGCCGTTCGGCATGGTGATGGCCGAGGCCATGGCCTGCGGGACGCCGGTCGTGGCGCTGCGCCGGGGTGCGGTGCCCGAGGTGGTCGAGCACGGCGTCGGCGGGCTCGTCGTCGACGACCTCGACGCCATGGCCGGGGCCATCCACGCCGCCGACGATCTCGATCCCGAGGGCTGCCGCCGTCTCGTCCAGGAGCGCTTCGACCTGCCGGTGATGGCGGACGGCTACGAACGGGTGTACCGCGACGTGCTCGACGGCGGGATGACGGACGAGCTGACCCGGCGGGCCGCCCGGCGGGCCGCCCGGCGCGGCACCGACCGGCACAGCCGCGCCCTGGCCACCGCCGACCTGCGGGCCTGACCGGGGCGGGCCGCACCCGGGTCGGCGGTCACGGGGCCGCCGGACCGGTCGGTCCGCCTGCGCCTCCCCGTTCCACCCGTTCCAGCAGCGGGGAGTCGGGGTGCGGCGAGCCCGGCGCCGACTCGTCGAGCACCAGCCCCATGAGGACGCCGTCCCAGCGCTCGCCGTTGCGGCGCGGCCAGTGCCGCCGCAACCGGCCCTCGACGCGCATCCCCCGGGACAGGTAGAGGCCCAGCGCGGCCGTGTTGTGCGGCCACACCTGGCAGGTCAGCCTGGGTGCGCCGACGCGGCGGGACCAGGCGAGGGCCGCGTCCATGAGGGCACCCCCCACTCCGCGGCCCCGGCGGGCGCCGGCGACGACCATGGAGAAGTCGACGTTGCCGGTCCGTGGCTGCCGCCCGAGGCTGACCGCCCCCGCGACCTCGCCGTCCACCTCGGCCACCAGGACCGCCTCGGTGTCGTCGTCGCCCGACAGCCGGCGGCGCAGACCGTCCAGGCGCGAGGTGTCCCAGTCGACCGGCGCCTCCGCGCCGATGCCGGTCCCCTCCGCGGCCACCGCCTCGAACAGGCGCCGGTAGGCCGGCTCGTCGCCCGGCCCCGCGCGACGGACGGCGGGCCCGGCGCCGCCGGTGCCGTGACCGCCGGGACTCAGGTCGCGACCGCCCCGGCCACGACCTCCCACGCGGCGTCGTCGACCGGACCGGTGGCACGGGCGCGGACCGTGCCGTCGGGGTCCACGACCAGGACCGAGACCGTCCCGCGGTCGGGGATGCCGGTGGCCGCGCAGAACGTGTCGAGGTCGGTGTACACGGTCAGCGTCCGGCGCAGCACCGCGAGGTCTCCGATGCCGTCGATCATCTCGCCGTCGATGACACCGCGCCGCCACAGCTCGTGCCGCCCGAACACCGGCAGCTCGAGCACCGGGACGCCGACCGGTTCGGCCAGGGCGCGCGCCACCCACGCCTCGACGAGACCGCGGTGCCCGGCACCGAAGCCGACGACGAGGACGCTGCGGGACTCCAGCCCGCCGGGCAGGCGCAGCCGCCGGCCCGAGAGCCGGAAGACGGAGAGGTCCGGGAGGTGGGGGCCGGGCGGGCGGTCGTCCGCCACCGCTTCGCTCACGCCCGGATCGTCACGGATCGCCCGCCCGGCGCGCCAGTCCGCGGCGGGGCCCGTCGCGTCACACCCGGCCGCCGCCCCGGCCCGGGTCGTCCGCCCCTGGCGGGTCCGGGCCCCCCGACAGCATCGTCGGGGGGTGCCGCACCCGCTCTACCGCGACCGGTCCCACTCCGGTCGCGTCCTCTCGGCCCACCTCGCCGGCCACCTCGCCGGGCCGGACGTCCTCGTGCTGGGCCTGCCCCGCGGCGGGGTCCCGGTGGCCGCCGAGGTCGCCCGCGCCCTCGGCGCCCCGCTCGACGTCCTCGTGGTGCGCAAGCTGGGGGTGCCCGGGCAGCCCGAGCTCGCCATGGGGGCGCTGGCGCCGGGCGGGGTCCGGGTGCTCAACGACCACGTCGTCCGGACCCTCGGGATCGCGGCGTCCGTCGTCGACACCGTGGCGGCGGCCGAGGCGGCCGAGCTCCGGCGGCGGGAGCACGCGTACCGGGACGCCCGCCCGCCGCTCGACGTCTCCGGCCGGGAGGTCGTGCTGGTGGACGACGGCCTGGCGACCGGCGCCAGCATGCGGGCCGCGGTGTCGGCCGCGCGGTTGCTCGGGGCCGCCCGGGTCGTCGTCGCCGTCCCGGTGGGTGCCCGCGGTGCCTGCGAGGAGCTCTCCGGGATGGCGGACGAGGTGGTCTGCACGACCGTGCCGGAACACTTCCGCAGCGTCGGCGACTGCTACCGGGACTTCGACCAGACCACCGACGAGGACGTCACGGCGCTGCTGCGGCGCTCGGGCTGACGGCGGCGGCGCCCGCGACGGCGGAGCCGCAAGCCGGTCGAGGACCGGGTGACCGGTTGACGAGCCGGCCACCGGGGCTCCGAGGGGGTCGGCCGTCCACGATGGCGTCCGCATCAGGAGGGCTCGTCACGGCTCGCCCGGTCCAGGTCGGCGACGGTGTCGAGGTCGCCGTCGTCACCGAGGCCGTCGCACGGCACGAGCAGCACCCGGGTGGCGTGCTCGGCCAGCCACCCGCGGGCACCGGTGTCGCCGCGGGCCGAACGGGCCACCTCGTCCCAGACCGGCCGCGCCAGGACGACCGGGTGGCCCGGCCGGCCGCCGTAGGTGGCCTGCGCCGCGGGTCCTCCCGAGGCCAGCAGCGCGCCGGCCGTCCGCCGGACGGCGTCGGCGCTCACCCGGGGCTGGTCCACGAGGACGACCGCTACCGCGGGCGCCGCCGGCGCCTCGCCCGCCAGCCGGCGCAGGCCCGCGGCGAGCGAGGTGCCCATGCCGGTCGCCCACTCCGGGTTGACGACCACCACGGCGCGCGGGACGTCGACCACCACCGCCCCGAGCACGGCGACCACCGGGTCGCACCCCGCGGCGAGGAGCACGCCGACCTGCCGGTCGACGAGTCGGCGGCCCCCCAGCCGGACGGTCGCCTTCGGGGCACCGAGACGCCGGCCCGCGCCGGCCGCCAGCACCAGCCCGGCCACGCCCTCCCGCCCGGCCGGCCCGACGGGCGCCGGCCCGCTGCTGCGCGTCACCGGCTCATCGTGGCGCTCGTCGTCGCGCCCCTCGGCACCGGGCGGCGCGTCCGCCACAATCTGCTCATGCCCCGGACGGCGCGTGTCATCACGGCCTCGACCCGCGCCGCCCAGGGCGTGTGGCAGGACACGGCGGGCCCGGCGCTGGCCGAGGCGCTGCGCGGGCTCGGGCTGGCCGTCGACGGGATCGTCGTGGTGCCGGACGGCGAGCCGGTCGAGCGCGCCATGCGGATGGCGGTCGGGGACCAGATCGACCTGGTGGTGACGACGGGCGGGACCGGCTGCACGCCCACCGACCTCACCCCCGAGGTGACGCGCCGGGTGGTCGATCGCGAGATCCCCGGCATCGGGGAGCTGGTGCGCGCGGACGGCCTGGCCCGCGGCGTCCGCACGGCCGCGCTGTCCCGGGGGACCGCCGGGATCGCCGGCATGACGGTGGTCGTCAACCTGCCCGGCTCCCCGGCGGGCGCCACCGAGGGCCTGCAGGCCGTCGCCGGTCTGCTCGACCACCTGCTGGACCAGGTGACCGGCGGCGACCACGCCCGGCCGGCCCCCGGCTGACCCGCTGCCCGCCGTCCCGCCGCAGGTCGGGCGGCCGGGGCGAGGCGTGTCGGCAACGTCACGTCGACTCGCCGCATGACAACCGGCGCATCGTCGGATAATCGACGCTCGTGCGAGGAGGGACGACGGTCGACGTGCGCCTCATCGAGGTGCGCGCGGTCGGCTTCGTCGGCGCGGCGGTCGTCGCGCTCACGTCCCTGCGGGTGGGGGCCACCCCCGTCGGGGGCATCGTCGAGATGCAGGTGGGACTGCGCGGCGTCCCCCCGCTGGAGATGGCGCTGGCGTACTTCGGCCTCGCCCTGGTCGTGGGGGCCTGGCTCCGGTTGGGCACCGTCCTGCGGGAGCACCGGGTCCGCCCCGTGTCGACCGTCGTCACGCTCGCCTGGTGGGCGGCGCCGCTGGCGTTCGCCGCCCCGCTGTACAGCCGGGACGTCTACAGCTACCTCGCGCAGGGCGCGCTCTTCGTCCGCGGGCTCGACGTGTACGAGTACGGGCCGGCCGCGCTGGGTGGGCCGTTGACCGCCCAGGTCTCGCTGATCTGGCAGCACACCCCGGCCCCCTACGGCCCCTCGTTCCTGCTCGCCGCCGGGGCGGTGATGGCGATCGCCGGCGAGAGCGTCCTCGTCGGCATCGTCGGGATGCGGCTGCTGGCGCTCGCCTCGCTGGCGGTCATGGTGTGGGCGGTCCCCGTCATCGCCCGTCGCCACGGGGTGGACCCGTCGCGGGCGCTGTGGCTGGGCGTGCTCAACCCGCTGGTCCTGGCGCACGTCGTGGCCGGGGTCCACAACGAGGCCCTCATGGTGGCCCTGCTGCTGGTCGCCGTGGTGCTGACGCTGCGCGGGCGCCCTCTGGTGGCCGCCGCCGTGGTCGGCGTGGCCTGCCTGGTCAAGGCGCCCGCCGTGGTGGCGCTGGCTTTCATCGTCGCCGCCGCGTGGGGGCCGCGTCCGCTGCGCGCCCTGCCGCTGGCCGCGCTCTGCGCCCGGGTGGGCGCGGTGGCGCTGGCGACGGTGGCCGGCCTCACGCTCGCCACGGGCACCGGCTTCGGCTGGGCCGCCGCGCTGGGCAACACCGCCGAGTCGCGCAACGGCCTGTCCCTGGCGACCAACCTCGGGATGCTGCTCGACGGCGTGCTGGGGCTGCTGGGGCTGTCCGGGCCGGTGGACCTGGTCGCCGTGACCCGGGCCGTCGGCATGCTCGCGGCCGCCGGGCTCGCCGGGTGGCTGCTGCTGCGCCGGCGCGACCAGGCGTTCCAGGGGCTCGCGCTCGTGCTCCTGGCCGTGGTCCTGCTCGGGCCGGTGGTGCACCCGTGGTACCTGCTGTGGGGGTCGGTCCTGCTGGCCGCCACCACGGTCCACCCGACGGTCGTCCGCTGGGCCGTGATGGCGAGCGCGGCGCTCGCCTTCTACCCGATGCCCTCGGGCGGCGGGCCGACGGTCGAGGCGCTCTGGGGCCTGGCCGGCATCGCGGCGGCCGTGCTCTTCCTCCCCCTCAGCCGGCCCCTGTCGGTGCCGCTGGCGGGCCAGCTCGCCGGCCAACTGTCGACGCTGCGCCGGGACCGGCTGGAGCCCTCCGCCCCGCGCTGACCGGACGGGACCGGAGCGCGCCCGGCATCAGGTGCCCGGCATCAGGTGCCCAGCATCGTGAGCCACGAATCCGCGAACCGGACCCCGAGGAAGCCCGCGACGGCGACGAACCACAGCGCCACCGGGGCCAGGTGCACCGCCGACAGGGTGCGGGTCACGACCGAGTCCCGGGCGGCCGCCCCGAAGGCGCCGGCCGTGAGGTTGCGGAGGGTCACGTACCAGAACAGGGGGATCGTCACCGACCACACGACCATGCACCAGGGGCACAGCGTGCTGAGGGAGATCGCGCTGGTGTAGATCAGCCAGTGGACGAAGACCACACCGGCCAGCAGTCCGGCGTTCAGCCCCAGCCACACCCCCCGGGTCAGCCGCCCCCCGGTGAGGAGCTGGCCCGCCAGGGCGACCACCACCGAGAACGCCACGATGCCGAGGATCGTGTTGGAGAAGCCGAACAGGCTGGCCTGCTGGCTGGTCGCCACGGCCCCGCAGTCCAGCAGGACGTTGAACGAGCACGAGGGGACGTAGTCCGCGTCCTCCAGCAGGCGGCTGCGCTCGATGTTGAGGTCCACGGCCGCCAGCAGGCCGAGGCCGCCGCCGGCGGCGAGCAGCCACGGCATCGTCCGCGCCCACGGCTCCCGGGTGCCGGAGGCGTGCTCCGCCGGCGGAGCCGGCTCGGCCGAGGGCTCCGGGGTCGCGTCCGCCAGCGTGGTCGTCGCCATGCCCGCAGGGTACGGCGGGACGCCGGGCGATCCGACGTTCGGCCGATCGGGTGAGCACCGTCCGGAGGGGCAAGTGGCGCCCCGGAACGGCCGACATCCCTGCTCGGACGATCATCCACGCCCCGACGGAGGACACGTGACCGACAGCCCCGCGCCACCCGGCCCCCCGGCCGGCGGCCCGCCCGCGGTCCTCCGCCCCGCCCTCGCCCTCGTCGACCGGCTCGGGTCCGGTCCCCGCCTCGGCGTGCTCGTCGTGCTCCTCCTGGTTCCCGGCGTGCTGTCGACGTGGTCGTACGCCTCGGCGCTGGAGGGGCAGATCGCCTTCTCGGACCTCGAGCGCTCCGGCGTCGACGCCCTGACGCCGACCGTGGTCGCGATGGCCGACGCCGTGACCGCCGAGAACCCCGGGGACGTCGACCTCACCGCCGTCGAGGCGGCCGTCGCCCGCCACCCCGAGCTGTCCGCCGAGGACGAGCTGGCGGCGGTCCAGGACGCCCTCGCCGGCGCCGACACCCCCGAGGGCCGGGTCGTCGCGGTGGAGGCCTTCGCCGCCCTGGCCACGGAGATCGGCAACCAGTCCAACCTCATCCTCGACCCGGACCTCGACTCCTTCTACGTCATGGAGTCGCTGGTCGTGTCGATCCCGCGCAGCCTCGTGGCCGCCGCCCGGCTGCAGGCCCCGGCGCCCGAGGGCCAGGAGGCGGTCGCCGCCCGGGCCGTGCAGCTCGGCACGCTCGACACCACGGCGACGACGCTCACCGCCAACGTCGAGACGACGCTGGCCGAGACCGACGCCGACCTCGCCTCCCGGCTGGAGCCGACCACGGGGGCCGCCCAGGACATGCGGGACCTGGTCGTGGAGCGGGCGGGGGCGCTGTCCCCGGCGACCGTCGACACCACGGCGATCGCCGGCGGCCTGCGCGACGCCGTGGAACCCAACGCCGACGCCCTCGACGAGCTGCTCGACACCCGGATCGCCGGCATGGAGGCGCAGCGGGACCGGACCCTCGGCATCGCGGGCGTCGCCTTCGTCCTCGCCCTCTACATGGCCCTGTCGGTGGTGTGGCGGACCCGCCACGACGTCCGGCAGGTCGTCGCGGGCGTCGAGGCCGTCGCCCGCGGCGACCACGCCGCCCACCCGCTGCCCACCGGTGCCGACGAGTTCGGCGCCATCGGCCGTGCCGTGGACCGGACCCGCGAGGCGCTGGCGGCCGCCGAGGCTGAGCTGGCCCGCCGCGATGCGGC
The DNA here is from genome assembly GCA_050329835.1 of Kineosporiaceae bacterium. Classification (GTDB taxonomy): domain Bacteria; phylum Actinomycetota; class Actinomycetes; order Actinomycetales; family JBBAYJ01; genus JANNOG01. Next base: position 15,086 of record JBHJOJ010000183.1, read on the forward strand.
GCAGCGGGCGGCCACCAGGGAGTCCTTCCTCAAGCAGAGGGAGGCCGCGGACCAGTTCCGCCAGCGCGCCCAGACGATCGCGGAGGAGACTTCCTCGGTCGTCCTCTCGCAGCTGGGAGAGGTCGTCGAGCAGGTGTCGCTGATGCGGCGGGCCGCCGATGCGATCGACGCCCACGTCGGCCAGGCCGACACCGTGACGTCGGCCGTCGTGGACCAGGCCCGCGACACCGACCAGGTCCTCGCCACGCTCGGGGAGAGCCTGCGGCGGGTCGGCGGGATGGCCCAGATGATCTCCGGGGTGGCCGACCAGTCCAAGCTGCTCGCCCTCAACGCCACCATCGAGGCGGCCCGCGCGGGCGAGGCCGGCAAGGGCTTCGGCGTGGTCGCCGGCGAGGTCAAGGAGCTGGCGACCGCGACCGGCAGCTCCACCGACCAGATCACCACCACGGTCGCCGACCTCGAGCGCGACACGGCCGCCGTGTCCTCCGCGATCGCCCTCATGAGCGAGGGCATCCGCGGGGTCGACGAGGCGACGTCGTCGCTGCGCGAGGTGGCCGACCGCCAGCGGCGCGCCGTCGAGGCCCTCGACGAGGTCGTGACCGCGAGCATGGAGCGGATCCGGTCGATGGCCGGGCTCAACGAGCGCCTCGACCGCCGCGAGCAGGAGCGGGTCCCGCTCAGCTCCCCGGTCGTCATCCGGGCCGGCGGCACCACGCTGGAGGGCCGCGCCTTCGACGTCAGCGAGGGCGGGATCGGCGTCCGGCTCGACCACGCCGGGCGGGCGCTGATCGGCGGCACGGTCATCGCAGTCGACCTCGAGATCGGCGGCCGGACCGTGACCGCGGACGGCATCGTCGCGCACGTCGCCCCCGACGACACCGGCGCCGACGTCGGCGTCCGGTTCCGGGAGGTCCCCGACGGCGTGCGGAGCGTGCTGCGGGACGCCGTCGCTCAGCCGCTGTAGTCGGACTCGACGGGGCTCGCCGCCGGATCGGCGGCGAGCGCCGCGAGGCGGGCCGCGATCCGGTCCGGGTCGAAGGCGGTGCCCGGCGCGATGACGCCGCGCACGGTCAGCGTGCGGACCGCCACCCCCCGCGGGGCGAGGTCGGCGGCCAGGGCGTGGACGAGGGCCCGCAGCGCGGCCTTCTGCGGACCCAGCGTGAGCGCGTCCGCGGGCGGCCGGTCGGCGGCCCCGCTGCCGGTGGCGAGCACGGTGCCGGTGGTCGCCTCGAGCTCGGGCAGGACGGCTCGCACCGCGGTCAGCAGGCTGACCGCCCCTGCCGCCAGGTCGTCGGCCAGGTCGCCCGGGGCCGTGCCCGCGACGCCGCCGGCCCGGAACCGGCTGACGTTGTGGTGCAGCACGTCGAGACCGCCCAGCTCTCCCACCAGCTCCCGCAGCGCCGCCGCGAGCCCCTCCGGATCGGCGGCGTCGGCCGCCCGGCCGTGAGCGCGGTGACCCGCGGCCCGGAGCTCGTCGACCGCCGCCGCGACCCGCTCGGCGGAGCGGGCGACGAGGCCGACGCCGTGACCGGACCGGGCGAAGGCCCGGGCGCTGGCGATCCCCAGCCCGGGTCCGGCCCCGAGGACGACGGTCGAGGGCACGGGCCGAGTCTAGGGATCGGGCTTGATCGTCGTCTTCCCCCCGCTCCGATGACCGGATCACCGTGTGGATCACCGGAACGGGTGGGAGACAGCGATCACGACGGAGTGCCGGGGACGGAGGTCACCGCACGGGTCCCGCCACGCGCAGCGACGACGCCACCAGCGGCGCCTGCAGCGGCAGCCGGGCCAGCGTGGCGGCGGCGACGCCGGCGCTCCACCGGTCGCCCGGCCGGGCGCGCCACCGAGCCACCGCCGCGGCCGCCATGTGGAGGTTCGCCGGGTACACGGCCAGGAACAGCGCCGCTGCCGCCCATCCCCCGGCCCGCCTGGTCCGCGGCGCCGCGAGCAGCCCGGCCGCGGCGATCTCCGCCACTCCCGAGCCGACGGTCCACGCCCGCGCCGGACCCGGCACCCACGGTGGGATCACGGCGTCGTAGACCCGGGGCAGCACGAGGTGCGTGACGCCCGCCGCGGCGAGGATCCCGGCGAGCGCCCCGGGCCCGAGCGGGGCGAACGCCCGGTGCCCGAGGGCGGCCGGCGCCCCGGCCCCCCTCAGAGCGGCCGGTCCGACGCCGTGACGGGCGCGGGCAGGCGTCGCCGGCCGGTGAGGGCGGCGTCCACGGCGGCGGCGCACGCCCGGCCCTCGGCGATCGCCCACACGATGAGACTGGCGCCACGGGTCGCGTCGCCGCAGGACCACACGTCGGGGGCGCTGGTGGCGAAGCCGTCGTCGACCCGGACGGTGCCGCGCTCCCCCACGACCTCGGCGCCGAGCCCCTGCAGCAGCCCGTCCTCGCCGGTGCCGACGAACCCGGCCGCGAGCAGGACGAGATCGGCGGGCAGGTCCCGCTCGGACCCGGGGACCTCCTCGAAGGACCGCCGCCCGGCGTCGTCGAACCGGCGGACCACCTCGCGCACCCGCACCGCCCGGACCCGGCCGGAGTCGGCCCCGCCGCCGGCCACGAAGGCGACGGTCCGGGTGGCCCAGGACTCGGCGACGCCCTCCTCGTGGGCGGGCGAGCGCTTGTGGGTGCGCGCCCACTGCGGCCAGGGGTTGGCCAGGGCGTCCCGGCCCTCGGGAGGGGTGGGGTTGTGGTCGAGCACGGTGACGCTCGCGGCGCCCTGCCGGTTGGCGGTGCCGAGGCAGTCGGCGGCGGTGTCGCCGCCGCCGATGACGACGACGTGCTTGCCCGCGGCGTCCACCGGGACGGCCGGGATGCGGCCGGCGACCTGGCGGTTGGCCTCGGGCAGGTAGTCCATGGCCTGGACGACGCCGTCGAGCTCGCGGCCGGGGACCTCGAGCTCCCGGGGCCGCAGCGCGCCCACGGCGAGGACGACGGCGTCGAACTTCTGGCGCAGCAGGTCGACGGAGAGGTCGGGCCCTCCGACCTCGACGCCGGTGACGAACCGGGTCCCCTCCGCGGTCATCTGGGCGACGCGCCGGTCGATGTGGCCCTTGGGCATCTTGAAGTCGGGGATCCCGTAGCGCAGCAGGCCGCCCAGGGCGTCCGAACGCTCGTAGACGACCACGGTGTGGCCCGCGCGGGTGAGCTGCTGAGCGGCGGCCAGCCCCGCCGGCCCCGACCCGACGACGGCGACGGTGGCGCTGGTGAGCCGCTCCGGCGGCTGGGGGACCACCCAGCCCTCGTCCCACGCCCGGTCGATGATCGCGAGCTCGATCTGCTTGATCGACACCGGGTCGTCGTTGATCGCGAGGACGCAGGCCGGCTCGCACGGGGCCGGGCACAGCCAGCCGGTGAACTCCGGGAAGTTGTTGGTGGCGTGCAGGCGGTCGATCGCCCGCCGCCAGTCGCCGTCGTGGACCAGCTCGTTCCACTCCGGGATGAGGTTGCCGAGCGGGCACCCGTGGTGGCAGAACGGCACGCCACAGGACATGCAGCGCCGGGCCTGCTCCCGGACCTGGGCCTCTGGCGGGCGGCCGTACACCGGGTCCCAGTCGCGCAGCCGCAGCGGGACCGGCCGCTTGGGCGGGTCGCGGCGGGCGACCTTGGTGAAGCCCCAGGGATCCGTCGGCATGTCGGCAGGGTACGGGCGGGTCGGCACCTCGCGGTGTCCGGCCCGTCGGCCAGACTGATGGCGTGACCGCGCCGCTGCGCACCCGGCCGACCGCCGAGGCGTTCCCTCTGGACCAGCTCATGGAGTGGGCGTGGACAGGGCGACTGCGGGTGCCGGCCTTCCAGCGGCCGCTCAAATGGACCCGGCGGGACGTCGTTCAGCTCTTCGACTCCATCGTCAGGGGCTTCCCCATCGGCAGCCTCCTGCTGTGGGAGCGTGAGGCGCCCGCCGAGACGGCGGTCCTGGGTCCCCTGACGGTCGAGGCCCCTGCCGGTCAGGCCGTGTACGTCGTCGACGGTCAGCAGAGACTGACCACGCTCGCGGCCGCGCTGCACCGCGACGGCGTCGTTGACCCTCGGTTCCGGATCGGTTACGACCTGAACCGGCAGGAGTTCGTCCCCGTCGCCGCCGGCTCGGACACCCTCGTCGTGCCGGTTCCCGTGCTGTACGAGGGATCGCGACTGCTCGCCTGGTTCCGGGATCGGCCAGATCTCGCCGACCGCTTCGACGCGGCCTCCAGGGTCTCTCGCTCGCTGCGCGACCTTCGGATCCCGGCGTACGTCGTGCGGCAGGACGACGAGGACACTCTGCGAGAGATCTTCGACCGGATGAACAACGCCGGCAAGAGGCTCACTCGCGGCGAGGTGTTCGCCGCGCTGCATCGGCCCCGGACCGGCGAGGTCACCCTCACGCCGGCGTGGCTCGCCGAGCAGGTGCAGGCTCGCACGGCGTTCGGCGTGCTCGACCAGGGAACCGCCATGCAGGTGGTGCTCGCCCGGCGAGGGCCCGATGTCACTCGCGAGATCCGCAACGAGTTCTCACCTCAGGCTCGAGGTCGGGACGAGGCGGTCGCGGCCGAGGACGAGGCGGAGGCCTACGCACGCGGTCTCGACGCGGCGGTGGCCGCGGTCGGTTTCCTGCAGAACGTCGCGGCCGTTCCCCATGTGGCGCTGCTGCCCTACCAGTTCCTCTACATCGCTCTCGTCCGGCTGTTCGGCGCCGGTGGGCGACCCACCCGGCGGGAGGAACGACTGCTTCGCCGATTCGTCTGGCGAGCAGCCGTCGCAGGACCGGTCCTGGCGCGGGGGAACACCTCGGGAGTGTCACGGGAACTGAACGCACGGATCGTTCCCGGCGACGTCGCGGGCAGTGTGCAGGGACTGCTGACCGCCGCTACCAGGGATCCTCACCCCTATCCCCCGGTCGATCCGTTCCGGACGAACAGCGCGGCGTCCAAGACGGTCCTCGCCGCACTCTGGGCCGCCGGCCCATTGAGTCCGTCGACAGGAGAGCCGGTGTCGGCCACCGACCTGGTGGAGGCGATCGGAGAAGGCGGGACGGCTCGGAGCGTGACGCCACTCCTGGTGCCCGAGAACCGGGCGCCCGACGCTCGCACGACCGCCGGGAACCGGCTGCTGCTCGTCACCTCCGACGACCTCGAGACGCCGCCCCTGGAGCTGCTCGAGGCTGCTGACGACGAGGTCCTGGCCTCCCACTTCCTTTCCCGCGGCGATGTCGAGGCTCTCGCAGGGGCCGAGCAGGTGCAGGAGGTCTTGACCCGACGCAGCGAGCGGATGACCGCTGAAGTAGGCAGATTCCTCGACCGGATGTGCGAGTGGGAACAGGAGGACACCCCTGACCTCGGGTCCCTTCCGGACGACGACGCGACGGAAGACCCAGCTGAGGGAACGGCGCCCGTGCATGGCCCGGGATGAGCGCGTCCACGGTGTCTGGCTGCAGCGGACGTTCGTCGGGACCCTGCGTCAGCGCGGAGACCACACGCGCTTCGTCATCGACCGCTCCTACGCCGAGGATCCCGGCCGTCCCGTCCTCGGACTCGTCTTCGAGCAGGACCTCGACCGCATCCATTCGGCGGCGCTGCGGTTGCCGCCTTGGTTCTCCAATCTGCTGCCCGAGGGGCTGCTCCGGCGTTGGATAGCCGAGCAGCGCGGCGTGTCGGACCAACGCGAGATGGAATTGCTGGCCGAGGTGGGGGACGACCTGCCCGGAGCGGTGCGGGTGCTCCCACTGCCCAACGGCTACCGGTCCGACGACGACGCACCGGTCCCCCAGCCGACGAGGACCCGCGCCGGCCCCGAGGACAGGGATGCCCGCGGTCGCTTCTCGCTCGCGGGCGTGCAGCTCAAGCTGTCGATGGTGGCGGCCGGTGACCGCCTGACGATCCCGGTCGGCGGAGCCGTCGGGGACTGGATCGTCAAGTTTCCGGACCGGGCTTTATCACACGTTCCGGTCGTCGAACACGCCACGATGACGCTCGCCCACCGGGCAGGGATCGATGTTCCCCCGGTCCGGCTCGTCCACCGCGACGATCTGCCGGAGACGCCCGCGGACATGTGGCCGGGGACGGAGGACCGCGCCTTCGCCATCGAACGGTTCGACCGAGGTCCGGACCGAGCCCGCGTCCACATCGAGGACTTCGCCCAGGTGTGCGATCTATACCCGGAACGCAAGTACAGCGGGGCGTTCGCGAGGCTGGGGCGCCTGGTCCACCGCGGCCACGACGACGGGTCCCTGCTCGAGTTCGGGCGTCGCCTCGCGTTCTGCGTCCTGGTCGACAACTCCGACGCCCACCTCAAGAACTGGTCGCTGCGCTACCTCAATCCGCACAGACCCACCCTTGCTCCCGCGTACGACCTCGTGTCGGTCGCGCCCTTCCACGGCTTCGGCGGTGAGACAGCCTTGCGTTTCGAGCGGACCAAGCGTGCCGACCAGGTGCGCTACTCCTCCTTCGATCGGCTTGCCGAACATGTGGGCGCGCCCGGGATCGGTCTCGGGGCCGCAGCTCGGGAAGTGGTGGCCGCTGCGACGGCGGCGTGGCCCGAAGTCGCCGAACGGCTGGTGCGCGAGCACCCCGCCGTCCGCTCCGCCATGGACGACATGATCCGCAGCCGGGAGCGCTCACTCGGCCGAGCGTGAGCCCCGAGGTGACTGCGGGGTTCCGGACGCCGTCAGGCCGGGTCGTGCCACCGCCCGCCGGGTCCAAGCAGGCGGTCCACCTCGGCGGGGCCCATGGTGCCGGGGGCGTAGCGGTGCACCGGGACGTCCGCGGTCAGCAGCGGCTCGACGACCTGCCACTCCGCCTCGACGGAGTCCTGGCGGGCGAACCGGCGGGGGTCGCCGGCCAGGGCGTCGGCGAGCAGCCGCTCGTAGGCCTCCTGCCCGCGGCCGAGCGCGCTGGCGAAGTCGACGTCGAGGTCGACCGGCTGGGTGTCGAACTCCGGCCCCGGGCGCTTCGCGTGGACGGTGAGGGACACGCCGGGGTCACGCCCGAGGGAGAACCGCATGAGGTTGGGGTGCGGCGGCGGCGCCCCGCGGGCGAACAGCAGGGTGGGGGCGGGGCGGAACTCGACGACCACCTCGACGGCGCTGGTGGCGAGCCGCTTGCCGGCCCGGACCAGCCACGGCACGCCGGACCAGCGCCAGGAGTCGATGGTGAGCCGGGCGGCGGCGAACGTCTCGACCCGGGACCCCGGCTTGACGCCGCCCTCGTCGAGGTAGCCGTCGTACTGGCCGTACACGACGTCGCGGGCACCCAGCGGGCGCACGGCGCGCAGCACCTTGACCTTCTCGTCGCGCAGGAGGTCCGCGCTGTCACCCACCGGGGGTTCCATCGCGAGCATCGCCACCAGCTGGAGCAGGTGGTTCTGGACCACGTCGCGCACGGCGCCCACCGAGTCGTAGAACGCCCCCCGGCCCTCGACCCCGAACGACTCGGCGAGCGTCACCTGGACCGAGGCGATGCGGTCGCGGTTCCACAACGGCTCGAACAGCGAGTTGGCGAAGCGGAAGGTGAGGAGGTTCTCGACGGTCTCCTTGCCGAGGTAGTGGTCGATCCGGAAGACCTGGTCCTCGGCGAAGGCACCGGCGATGGTGCGGTTGAGCTCGCGGGCGGAGGCGAGGTCGCGGCCGAACGGCTTCTCGACCACGACCCGGGCACCGTCCGACAGCCCGTGCTCGGCGAGCTCGCTGACGACCGTCGGGAACATCGCCGGCGGGATCGCGAGGTAGTGCAAGGGGCGCCGCCGCTCCCCCAGCCGGCGGCAGAGCTCGTCGTACGTGGTGTCGTGGGTGTAGTCGCCCCGCACGTACCCCAGCCGGCCGAGCAGGCGGTCGAGGATCGCGGTGTCGACCGCGTCCCCGAGCGCGGTGCCGACGGACTCCCGCGCCCTCGCCCGGAGCGTCCCGTCGTCGCCCTCGCTGAGCGCCACCCCGAGGACGGGCACGTCGAGGCGGCCGTCGTGCTCGATCTCGTACAGGGCGGGGAAGAGCTTCTTGAAGGCCAGGTCCCCGGTGGCCCCGAAGAGGACCAGTGCGTCGCACGCCGCCATGGCCCCATCGGATCACGCCCGGCGTCCCGGTGTCCCGCGGGGCGTGGCGACCGGGCGAATCCGGCGGAGAGCGCTTCAGCGGCGCACTGGTCCATGCCGACGAACCGGTCGCACGGGCGAGGGAGGGTGCATGAGTCGTCGGATCCGGGCCGCCGTCGGGGCGGCCGCCACCCGCCGCTGGACGGCCACCCTCGCCATGGCCGTCGCGGTGACCGCCCTCGCCGGCGCCCTGCCGGGCCTCCCCGAGGCTCCCGACACCCCGTCCCCCGTCGCCGGAGACACCCGCTCCCAGCCCGACACGCCGACCCCCCTCGCCAGAAGTGCCCGTTCGCAGGGCGACACGCCGTCCCCCATCGCCAGAAGTGCCCGTTCGCAGGGCGACACGCCGTCGCCGGAGGCGGGGGGCGTGGTCGGGGGGGCGGCAGCGGCAGGGGTCGATGCGACGGCTCCGGTGACGGCCGCGGCGGCGCCGGGGCGGGTGACCGGGACCGTGGAGCACCTGTGGGCGCACCTGGCCCGGCCCGGTGCGCCCGCGGTCGAGGCGGCCGCCGGGGCGGCCACCGCGGTGCAGCAGACGTGGCTGCGGGCCGGTGACGTGCGGTACCGGCTGGCACCGGGGCCGCTCGACGCCATGGCCTCCGGGTCCACGGTCACCGCGGACCTGGCGGCCGCCGATGCCGGGCGGCACCCGGTGACGGCGGTCTCCGACGTCGCGCCGCCGGAACCGGCCGTGCTCGACGGGATCGTCGTGGGCTCCGGCGACACCCTGGACTTCGGGCTGCTGCCGGCCGCCGTCACCCACCAGGTGACGACGGTGCTGGCGACGCCGCCCGGCGCGGCCCGGGACGCCACCACCGCGGCTGCGCTGCGGGACACCGTGGCGGGCCCGGTCGCGGCGTTCTGGCGGGCGCAGAGCCGGGGCCAGCGGTCGCTGTCGGTCGCCGCCGCACACTCCTGGGTCTCGCTGTCGACCCCGTGCAGCGACCCGTTCGCCCTGTGGGACGAGGCCGCACGCAAGGTCGGCTGGACCGCCGGAACCCGGCGCCACCTGCTCGTCTACCTGCCGCCGGCCGCCGGCTGCGGCGCCGGGCTGGGCACGGTGGGCCCGACGAGCGAGTCAGGGGGGCGGATGTGGACGTCCTATGTCTCCGCCGACGTCGTCGCCCACGAGTTCGGGCACAACCTCGGTCTCGGCCACTCCCAGGGGCTGCTGTGCCCCGCCGCGTCCGACGGCACCTGGTCCGGCGCCTGGCCGGCGGGCTGCCAGGTGCACCCCTACCGGGACTGGTACGACGTCATGGGCATCTCGTGGGGGCACCTGGGATCGCTGGCCGCCCCGCACGCCGAGCGGCTGTCCCTGCTGCCCTCGACCGCGCGGGTCACCGTGACCGCGCCGATCCGGGTCCGCCTCACGCCGGTGTCCTCCGACGGGCTGCGGGTCGCCCGGATCGACGACCCCGGCGGCACGTACTACGTCGAGTACCGGACCGCGACTGCCCAGGACGCCTGGCTCACGGGGAACTGGCGGGGCCTGGACGGCGGCGTGCTCGTCCGTCGGGTCAACCCGGGCAACGCCCGGGAGTCGCTGCTGCTCGACGGCTCGGTCGCGGCCGGCACCCGGACCGACGACTGGCGCGCGGCGCTGGCGCCCGGCCGCACGCTGACCACGGCGTCCGGGCGGCACCGGATCCGCGTGGACGCCGCCGACGCCACGGGCGCCACCGTCTCGTTCGCCGTGGACGGCCGGGAGCCGGCGAGCGCGCCCGCGCTGCCCGCGGGGACCGCGGTCGTGTTCGGCAACGACGACTCCGCCACCGTCGACGCCGGGTCGCAGGTCTTCTGGGGGACCGCGACCGCGCCCGAGGGCACCGTCCGGTGGGAGATCCGCCAGGGCGGCACCGTCCGGGCGGCCGGCTCGACCGGCGCCGGCGCCAACGGCTCGGCCGGGCCCTTCCTGTTCGCCGTCTCGCTGCCGTCGGGCGCCTACACGGTGCGCGTCTGGGTGCCCGACGAATCCGGTGGCGAGGCGCCGGACGGGACCGGCCCGGAGGAGGACCCCGGCTTCGCGGACGAGATCGCGCTCACCGTGCGCTGAGGCCGGCCCGGGGAGGCCCGGCCACCGGATGCCCCCACGGCACCCGGGTGCTCAGCCGGTGCCCGGGTGCTCAGCCGGTGCCCGCGGAGAACGCGCCCGAGGCGTACGACTCCTGGGCCACGGCGGCGACCGAGGCCTCCGGGGAGGCCTCGCACCGGGAGTCGACATCGGCGGTGTAGGCGCCGACGACGTCGTCCGAGGGCGCCGACGTCTCGAGCTCGGCCAGCCAGAAGGCCCGCAGCAGCGACCCCATCTGCTCGCGGCGCTGGCCCTCGGGCTGCAGGGAGTAGGCCGAGCACACCGCCCCGGAGGCCTCCAGCTCGTCCAGGCCCTGCTGGAGCAGCTCCTGGGCCTGCGCCGTCGCCACGACGCCCTGCTCGGCCAGCTCCTGCTCGACCCGGTCCGCCGCGCCCTCGACTGCCTGGTCGACCGCGGCGTCGACGCGCTCCTGCGCCTCCTGCTCGACGCGCTCGCCCGCCTGCTCGGCGACGCCGCACCCGGACAGCACGAGCACCGCGACGGCGAGCACGGCGCCGCCCGCCCCGCGGGCCGCCCGCCTCACGCCGCCTCGCCCAGGTAGGCGTCCCACGCGGGGTCGCGCTGCTCGGCTCCCTTGACCACCCACGCGGCTCCCCGCGGGGTGTACGGCCGCAAGGCCAGGACCCATCCCATCTCCTCCGGAGTCCGATCGCCCTTCTTGTTGTTGCACCGCACGCAGCACGCCACGAGGTTGAGCCAGGTGTCGGCGCCGCCCCGGCTCCGCGGGACCACGTGGTCCACGGTGGTGGCCGGGCCGCGACAGTACCCGCAGCGATGGCCGTCCCGGCGGAGCACCCCGCGCCGCGACACCGGCACCTGCGCCGCGTAGGGGATCCGCACGTACCGGGTCAGCAGCACGACGGACGGCCGCGGCAGGCTGGCGGTGGAGCTCACGACGACGTCGCCGTGGTCGGCGACGACCGTCGCCTTGCCGGCGAGGACCAGCACCAGGGCGCGCCGGAACGACACCACGGCGAGCGGCTCGTACCCGGCGTTGAGGACCAGCGTCCGCATCAGGCCGTGCCTCCCGGTGCTCGCCGGGCGGCCGCGCCCGCCCGGGAACGCGGAAGGCGCCGCCCCGGACGGGACGGCGCCTGGTGGCGGGCGGGGGCCTCCCCCGCATGCCGGTGTACGTGGGCGTACCCGATCCCCTGCCGCGGACATCCGCGCGCGGCGGCGCCGTGCCGGGGGTCTCGCCCCCGCGGCGGGATCACGGAGCGCACGACTCGGATGGTAGCGCCCGTCGACGACGGGGGTGGTCAGGCACCCCGGACCCGGCGTGCGTACGGTCGGTGGCATGGCGACCTCGGTCCTCTGGTTCCGGCGCGACCTGCGGCTGGCTGATCACCCGGCGCTGCTGGCCGCCGTCGACGCCGCCGGCGGCGGGGACGTGCTCCCGCTGTTCGTCCTGGACCCGGCGCTGTGGGACCCGGCCGGCCGGGCCCGGCGGGCCTGGCTGGCGCGGTCGCTGCGGGCCCTCTCCGACGACCTGGACGGCGCCCTGGTGGTCCGCCGCGGCGACCCGGCCGACGTGGTGGCGGCCGCGGCGGCGGGCGCGGGCGCCGCCAGCGTGCACGTGACCGCGGACACCGGCCCCTACGGCCGGCGGCGGGACGCCGCCGTGGCGGCCCGGCTCCGCGAGGCGGGGGTCCGGCTGGTGCCCACGGGCACCCCGTACGCGGTGGGCCCGGGCTCCGTCGTCACCGGGTCGGGTTCGCCGTTCCAGGTCTTCACGCCGTTCTCGCGGGCCTGGCAGCGGCACGGCTGGCCGGCCCCCGCCCCCCGCCCCGACGGGGTGCGCTGGACCCGCCGGGCGGACACCGAGGCCCTGCCCGAGGCTCCGGCCATCCCGGGCCTGGAGCTGCCGCCGGCGGGCGAGCGGGCGGCGCTCGAGCGGTGGCACGCCTTCCGGGAGGGCCCGCTCGAGGACTACCACGAGACCCGCGACCTGCCGGCCCGGCGGACCGGCACCTCCGCCATGAGCGCGCACCTCAAGTACGGCGAGGTCCACCCCCGGACGCTGCTGGCCGACCTCGCCCGGCGCTCCGGCGCCGGCCCGGAGACCTACCGCACCGAGCTGTGCTGGCGCGAGTTCTACGCCGACGTGCTGTGGCACCGCCCCGACTCCGCCCGCGAGTCCTACCGCTCCGACCTCGCGTCGATGCGGGTCGACGAACCGGGCCCGACGTTCGAGGCGTGGGCGGAGGGCCGCACCGGGTACCCCTTCGTCGACGCCGGGATGCGCCAGCTGCGGCGCGAGGGCTGGATGCACAACCGGGTCCGGATGGTGACCGCCAGCTTCCTCGTCAAGGACCTGCACGTGGACTGGCGGCACGGCGCCCGCCACTTCCTGCACTGGCTGCGGGACGGGGACCTGGCGAGCAACAACCACGGCTGGCAGTGGGTGGCGGGGACCGGGACCGACGCCGCCCCCTACTTCCGGGTCTTCAACCCGGTCACCCAGGGTGAGCGCTTCGACCCGGACGGCGAATACGTCCGCCGCTACCTGCCGGAGCTCGCCCACCTGCCCGGCAAGGCCGCCCACCGGCCCTGGCAGCACGACGCCGGATACGACCACGGGTATCCGCGGCCCGTCGTCGACCACGACGTCGAGCGCAAGGCGGCGCTGGCCCGCTACGCCGAGGTCCGGGGCTGACCGCTCGCCCGACCCCTCACCCGGCGAGCGTGCCGCCGAACACCTGCCAGGCCAGCGCCGACTTCGCGGTGAGGCTGAGCAGGACGTAGACCCACTCGCCGACCAGGTAGTCGCGCCACGGCCCGACCCGGGCGTACTGCAGCGCCTGGTTGACGCCGAAGGTGTTGAAGAACACGAACAGCGAGGCGATGATCGCCCACACGAAGGCGGGCGGCCCCTCCGGGCGGTCGGCGCCGGGCCCGAGGGCGTAGCCGAGCACGAGCAGCCAGGGCACCGCCCCGGCCATCGACCCGAAGACGAAGGGCAGCCAGCGTCCCGAGCCCGGGAACTCGTAGCGCTCCTGCAGCCACCCGAAGAGGATCATGCAGGCGTTGACCGCGAAGACCCCGGACAGTGCCGCGAGATCGGTGATCCCGGTGAGCTGGGCGATGAGCACGATCATGATCGAGGCGCTGACCGAGTACTCCACCCACCGGAAGGAGTTGTGGCCGTGGCGCAGCCCCCGGGCGTAGGCCCGGAACGCCGGGCCGGCGATGACGAGGTGCGCCAGGGCCGACACGGCGAGGAACGCGGCCACCCCGAGGGCGAAGGGCTCGTCCCACACCGTGACGGGCTCGGTGAACCGCCCGCTGCCGGGCGGGCCGGCCTGGTAGGCCGCGGTGACCGGGATCGTGAAGTCGTTGGCCAGCGCGAGGACCGCGACGGTCTGGGCCGCGTGGAGCAGACCCATGACCACGTTGGCGGTCCGCAGCCGCCGCAGCCGGTCGTCGGTGATCGGCGGATGGCCGGGGACGGCCTCGGCCAGGGGGCGGTAAGGGGCGCGGGGGTCGGCGGCGACCTGGCCGGGCCCCGGGGTCGGCGGGGTGCTCACGGGGATCACCATGGCAAGCCCGGGCGGCGGGCGCGAGCGCGGGTCCAGGTGGCGGGCGGGGGAGGCGGCGGCCGCATGACGTAACCTGTCGCGGACACGGGAAGGGAGGTGATCCGATCAGTGTGTGCTCGTCGGACGCGTGAGGTGGTTGCCCGCTAGCGGGCGCGGCCTGACCAGCTTCTCCAGGACGCCTGCCGGCAATCCCCGGCAGCCACCGCAGCCCCCGGGGTCGAGGACTCGTCCGCCTCGACCGGCCCGTGAGGACGACAGTTCTCTCGTGGCCGACCCGGGGGCTGTCCCCTGTCCGGAGGCTTGAGTCAGCCGTCGTCGGCATCAGTACTGGCATCACGTGATGACCACGACAGTGCCCGGAGGCAGCAGTGCGGACGACTCTCGCTCTCGATGACGCCCTGGTCGCGCTGGCGCAACGCCTCACGGGTGTAGCGTCGACGAGCTCTCTGGTCCGGGAGGGCCTGCGGGCGCTCATCGAGCGCGAGAGCGCTCGACGACTGGCCCGTCTCGGCGGCAGCGAGCCTGGTCTGGAAGCCCCGCCACGCCGCAGGCCCGATCCTCGATGATCCTCGTCGACACGACGATCTGGGTGGACCACCTTCGCAGCGGTCACCCGATCCTGGTGCGGATGCTGGAACGCAGCGCAGTCCTGGGTCACCCGTGGGTGGCCGGCGAGATCGGGCTGGGGTCGCTGTCCCGTCGCGAGGAGGTGCTGGGGCTCCTCCGGGCGCTGCCGCCCGCGCAGGTCGCGACGAACGAGGAGATCGATGTCATGATCGAGGCCCACCGGCTCTTCGGCATCGGGATCGGGTACGTGCACGCCGGCCTGCTGGCGGCCACCCTGCTCACGCCCGACGCCCGGTTGTGGACGCGGGACCGCCGACTGGCTGCGGCGGCCCGCCGGTTGGCCGTCGCCGGAGGACCGGACGCCGCGTCGGGCTGACCCGGAACGCCACGCAACCGGAACGCGCCGGCCGTCACGGCCAGCGGCGTTCCACCCGCCAGGCGGCGGGGTCGTCGAGCGACGCCGGCCGCCCGGACCGTGCCAGGAACACCAGCCGGTCGTGCAGCCGGGACGCCCGGCCCTGCCAGAACTCCACCTCGACCGGCCGGACCCGGTAGCCGCCCCAGCCGTCCGGCACCGGGACGTCGTCCGGCGACCCGGTGTCCGGGTACCGGGCCGACGTGGCCGCGGCGGCGGCGTCGATCTCCGCCCGCGACGCCACCACCTCCGACTGCCGGCTGGTGAGCGCCCCGATGCGGGACCCGTACGGCCTGGACCGGAAGTACTCGGCCACCCGGTCCCGGGGCAGCTCCTCGGCGCTGCCCAGCACCGCCACCTGGCGCTGCAGCGGGACCCACGGCAGCAGCAGGGCGACCCCGCCCCGCTCCCGGATCGCCCGCGCCTTGCGGGACGACAGGTGGGTGAAGAACTCGAAGCCGAGCGAGCCGACGCCCTTCAGCAGCACGGTGCGGGCCGCCGGGAGGCCGTCGGCGCCGGCCGTGGCCAGGGTCATGGCGTTGGGCTCGACGAGGCGGCCGTCGCCGGCGGCCCGCCGGGCGTCGGCGTACCAGCGCTCGAACTGCTCCAGCGGACTCGGGGCGAGGTCGGCCTCCGACAGGGTGCCCGAGGTGTAGGCGACCCGGGTGCCGGCCAGGTCGTCGAGGGGCGGCACGGACGTCACGCCGACAGTGTGGCGCGGGTCTGCCACCATCGGCGGGTGCCTCCGGACGCCGGCGTGGAGACCGTCACGATCCCCGCGGGCCTGCTCCCCCGCGACGGCCGCTTCGGCTCCGGGCCCAGCAAGGTCCGCGACGCCCAGGTGGCGGCCCTGGCGGCCGCCGGGCGGACCCTGCTCGGCACCAGTCACCGGCAGGCGCCGGTGCGGGCCCTGGTCGGGCGGGTGCGCGAGGGAGTCGCGGCCCTGTTCGGCGCGCCCGACGGGTACGAGGTCGTCCTCGGCAACGGCGGGACGACCTGCTTCTGGGACGCCGCCGCCCTCGGGCTGGTGCGCCGGCGGGCCCAGCACCTCGTCTTCGGCGAGTTCGGGAGCTCGTTCGCCGCCGTGACCGCGGCCGCCCCCTTCCTGGGGGACCCGGCCGTCGTCACCGCCGAGCCGGGCGGCGTCCCCGTGCCGCGGGCCGAACCCGGGGTGGACGCCTACTGCTGGCCTCACAACGAGACGTCGACCGGTGCCGTGGCCGGCGTGGACCGGGTGCCGGGGGCCGATCCGGACGCGCTCGTCCTGATCGACGCCACCTCGGCGGCCGGGGGAGTGGCCGTCGACGTCTCGCGGACCGACGCCTACTACTTCGCCCCCCAGAAGTCGTTCGCCTCCGACGGGGGGCTGTGGCTGGCGCTGCTGAGTCCCGCCGCCCTCGACCGGGTGGCCGCGATCGGGGCCTCCGGCCGGTGGGTTCCCCGGTTCCTGTCCCTGGCGGCGGCGATCGAGAGCTCGCGCCGGGACGAGACGCTCAACACCCCGGCCGTCGCCACGCTCCTGCTGCTGGCCGAGCAGGTCGACTGGCTGCTCGGCCACGGCGGCCTGCCCTGGGCCGCGGCGCGCACCGCCGACTCCGCGGGCCGGCTGTACCGCTGGGCCGAGGCCCGGGAGTGGGCCGCCCCGTTCGTGGCCGACCCGGGGCACCGCAGCCCGGTCGTCGGCACGGTCGACCTGTCGCCGCCGGTCGACGCGGCGGCCGTGGCCGGGGTGCTGCGGGCCCACGGCGTCGTCGACGTCGAGCCCTACCGGAAGCTGGGCCGCAACCAGCTGCGGATCGGGATGTTCCCCGCGGTGGACCCGGACGACGTGTCGGCGCTGACCGCCTGCATCGACCACGTCGTCGAGCGCCTGACATGACCGGGCCCCGGGGCGGCGACCGGCGTCAGGTGGCCGAATCCGCCGGGCGGCGGTGGGCGACGGTCGTCGTCACCTGGGCCGTGGGCTTGAGCTGCAGGTACTCGACGTCCACGTGCGCCGGGCGGGTCGCGGCGAACACGACGGTCTCGGCGACGTCCGCCGCGCTGAGCGGTGTCAGGCCCTCGTAGACCCGATCGGCCCGCTCGGCATCCCCGTCGAAGCGCACGAGCGAGAACTCGGTGCGCACCATGCCGGGCGCGATCTCGGTGACGCGGACGCCCTCGCCGCTCAGCTCCCAGCGCAGCGTCCGGGCGAGGGCGTTCGTCGCGTGCTTGGCCGCGGTGTAGCCGCCTCCGCCGGGGTACACCTCCTGGCCGGCGACCGAGCCGATGACGATGACGTGGCCCCGTCCGGAGGCCCGCAGCAGCCCGGCGACGGCCTGCGTCACCCGCAGCACGCCCAGGACGTTGGTGTCGTACATGGCGCGCCACCGGTCGAGGTCGGCCGAGACGGCGGGTTCCAGGCCGAGGGCGCCCCCGGCGGCGTGCACGACCAGGTCCAGGCGGTCCAGCGCGGCCGCGGCGCCGCTCACCGACCCCTGGTCCGTGACGTCCATCGGCAGCGCCCGGACCCCGGTGCCGGCTGCCAGCCGGTCCAGGCGGTCGGTCCGCCGGGCGGCGGCGACCACGTCGAACCCGCCGGCGGCCAGCGCCCGGGCGGAGGCCTCGCCGATGCCGCTGCTGGCTCCGGTGACGAGGGCGACGGGACGGGCCGCGGACGGGGAGGTCATGTGCCGAGCCTGCCAGGTCGTGACAGGCTTCCCCGGTGCCCAGGCGTCGCCCACCCCTGCGGGCAGTGCGCACCCCGCTGCGCATCGACCCGCGCCCGCCGGCCCTCGTCGGGACGGTGGCGTGGACGGTGCTGCTCGGCGCCGCCCTGGCGCGGCAGCGGGACCTCGTGGCCGACGGGCGCGAGTGGTGGCTGTGGACGTGCCTCGCGGGGGTGGCGCTGGGCCTGGTGGGGCTGGCGTGGGCGACTTGGCTGGAGGCCCGGCGTCAGCGCCGGTCCGCGGGGTCGGAGGGGGCCTCGGCGCCGCGCGGGGCCGAGGAGTCGGCGGTCTCCACGGAGTCGGCGGTCCCGCCCGGGTCCGCGGGGTCCGCTTCCGGCTCGCCGGCGGTGTCGCCGGGCGGCGCCCCCGTGGCGTCGACGGCCCCGTCCGACGATCCCTGAGCCGGCGGCTCGTCCGGGAGCGGGACGACGTCCAGGTCCTCGCGCAGCTGGTCGAGGAGCGGCTGCGGCAGTCCGGCGGCGTCCTCGGCCGTGACCCCGGTCTCGCTGTGGGCGCCGCAGCCGTGATCCAGGCTCACGACCCGGCCGTCGTCCGGGGACCACGCGTTGGCGCACACCCCGAAGAGTCCGCGCAGGCTGCCGGCCAGGCGCACCAGGTACCCGCACGAGGCGCAGGGAGCGGCGGCCGCCCGGGCGCTCGTCGTGTCGGGCCCCGAGGCCCCGCGGTACCAGCGCGCCGCGGCCTCGGCCCGACCCTCCCGGCCGAGCACGCGGGGTCGGCCCAGGCCCAGCTCCTGGCGGACCGGGAGATCGAGGTCGTCGAGGGCGTCGTCGCCGCCCGCGACCGCCGCGCCCCCGGTCTGCTCGAAGGACTCCTCGAGCAGCGGGTCGTCCGCCCGGTACGGCAGGACGTCGGCCTCGCCGAGGTCGCCCGGGGCGATCCGGTCCGACCACGGCACCCAGGCCGGCGCGAGCAGCGCCCGATCGCCCGGCAGCAGGACGACCTCGCTCACGGTGGCGCTGCGGGCACGCGGCACCCGGGCGAGGACGACGGTCCACTCCCACCCGCGGTAGCCGGGGTGGGTGGCCGCGAACCGGTGCGCGACGACGCGCTCGTCCTCGGCCACCGCGCCCAGGTGCTCGCCCACGTCGCCGCCCGCGACCTGCTCGGCGGCGGCCCGGGCCGCGTCGACCGCAGCGGCGGCCACCGTGTCGATCCGCGCCACGCTCACGCCTCCAGGTCGTCGGCGACGGCCCGCAGCACCGCGGCCACCTTGGTGGCCTGGCCCTTGTCGGGGTAGCGGCCGCGCCGCAGGCCGTTGCCCACGCCGTCGAGCAGCTTGATGAGGTCCTCGACGATCACCGTCATCTGCTCCGCGGGCTTGCGCGACCCCCGGGCCACCGACGGGGCGGGCGTGAGGACCTGGACGCCCAGCGCCTGCTGGCCCCGCCGCCCGGCCGCCACGCTGAAGTCCACCCGGGAGCCCGGCTTCAGGGTCAGGGTCCCGGTGGGCAGCGCCGAGGCGTGGACGAAGACCTCCTCGCCCTCGTCCGTCGCGATGAAGCCGAACCCGCGCTCGGCGTCGAAGAACTTGACCTTGCCTGTCGGCACCTGAGACCTCGTTCGGATGATCCGTGAATGGGTGGGCTCTGACCGGTCCTGCTCGCGCGGAGCCCGCTGTCGCTCGGCGGCGGACCCGGGCGCTCAGGATAGGCCAGGCGGACCCCGCCGGCCGCCCGTCGGGTCACCCGGGAACTCGCCCGACGCTCACCCCACGGCGGTGGACGCCAGCGACCGCGCCAGGCGGGCCCCCCACTCCCGGGCCCGGTCCAGCTCCCCCTCGACCAGCGGACCCTCGCTGCCGGCGACGAGGAAACCCTCGGGTTCGGCCACCGGGCGGCCGCCCCGGCGGCGCAGCTGGCGGACGATGGCCGGGGCCGCGTGCCCCGGCAGCGGGAACCGCACCCGGGTGTCGAACCCGGCGACGCGCCGGCCCTCCAGCGCCGGCACGTCGGCCAGCCACTCCCGGACGCCCCGGGCGGGCGGCTCGACGTGGAACTGGTCGCGGGCGCCGTCCCGGGTCCGCGGGGTCGACATCGAGAAGGCGTGGGTCGGTCCCCCGACGACGAGCAGGGAGGCCCGGGCCACCTCGTCGGGGCCGGCGTCGGCGACACCGGACACCCGGACCGACGCGCCGGGTGCCTCCCGGCGCACCCCCTCGGCCACCGCCTCCGCCACCTCGCGGGTGTGCCCGAGCACGCTCTCGACGACCACGAGCACGTCGCCCATTCCCCTCACCTCCGCCTGTGTCGGGCCCCAGGGTGGACCCGCGCCGCACACGCGACCCGGGGCCAAGGTCCCCGCACTCGCACCCATGAGGCAGGTTTGGACGGATACCCGGGGCGCGGGGGCACCCATGGGCCAGGTTTGGACGGATACCCGGGTCCCGGCGACAGGGGTCAGGCGGAGGAGGGGGCGGCGGGGCGCAGGGCGTCGTTGAGGGAACCCGACCGGAACGGCGCGAGCCGCACCGGGGCCAGGCCGGCGGAGCGCACGGCCGACTCGACCCCGGCCCGCAGCTCCGGCCAGGCCGTCGCCAGCGCCAGCGCGGCCAGGTCGAGCTCCACCCGGGCACCGGCCTCGCCGAGGTCCCGGACCCGCAGGTCCGCCGGGGGCGGGCCGGCCGCCCCGAGCACCGCCCGGACCGCCTCCTCGGCGCGCTCCACCCGCGACAACCGCCACGGGGTCACCGGGATGCCGTAGGCGATCCGGCTGGACAGGCAGGCTGCGGCCGGCTTGTCCCAGGTCGGCAGACGCCACCGCCCGGACAGCTGGCGGACGTCGGCCTTGGTGAGGCCGGCGTCGGCCAGCGGCGTCCGGGCCCCGGCCTCGCGGGCCGCGCGGATCCCCGGCCGGAACCCCGCGATCAGGTCGTCGGCGTTGGTGCCGGTGGCGACGCACGCCAGCCCGAGTTCCGCCGCCAACGGGCCGAGCACCGACATCAGCTCCGCCTTGCAGAAGTAGCACCGGTCGCCGGCGTTGGCGCGGTAGCCCGCCCGCGACATCTCGTCCGTCCCCGGGGTCAGGTGCCGCACCCCCAGGGACGCGGCGAACGCCCGGGCGCCGGAGAGCTCGGCGGCCGGCAGCGACGCCGAGACGCCGGTGGCGGCCGCCACCCGGCCCGGGCCGAGCACCCGCGCCGCTGCCGCCAGGACCAGCGCGGAGTCCGCTCCGCCGGAGAACGCCACGAGGACCGAGCCGAGCCCGGCGACGACCTCCTCCAGGCGGGCGGCCCGGGCGTCCAGCGCCGCCGGCGCCGACGTCACGGCCGTCACGCCGGCGTCCCGGCGGGGGTCGGCATCACCCGGGCACGCTACCCCGGCGCCGTCCGGGCGCTACCCCGGGCCGCCGAGGGTGCATCCCTCGGCGCAGACCAGGGTCACCTGGAGCACCGGAGCCCCGTCGGGCGCCACCCCCGTGGTCGCGCCCGTGACGGTGAACCCGGGCGGGACGTCCTCCGGCGTGAGCAGCGTGGCCTCGCTGCGGGGCAGCAGGGACGGGTCGACGGTCAGGCCCGCGGCCTCCACCGACAGCACCGTGCCCGCCAGGCCGCCCGCACCGTCCGGCGCGACCCGGACGTCGGCCACCAGCTCCGTGCCGGCGACGTCGCCGGAGAACCGCAGGGTGTCCGCCGACACCGGGTCGACGCTGCCGCCCGAGAGGTCGGCGCCGGCGATCTCGCCCGCCAGGTCGAGCAGCACCCGCGGATCGGTCGTCGCCACCACGACGACGTCCCGGGTCTCGCGGGTGCGCAGGTCGAACTCCCCGGTCGTGCCGTGCAGCCGGCTCACGGGCAGGCCACCGAGCTCACCGTCCAGCGCGACCATCTCCACCCCGGACAACCGCCCGCGGAGCAGGTCCGGCAGCGCCCAGCCCCGGGCGTCGCCGGCGACGTCGGCGAAGCCGGTACCGCCCGACGCCTGCCGGAGCCCGACGTCCGCGGCCGCCCGCACCGCGTCGTCGAGCAGGATCCGCGTCCCGATCTCGGCCGCGGCGACCAGGGCGACCAGGAGAGCGAGCACGGCGGCGGCGGCCTTCACCCTCGCGGTTGTACCGCACGGCCCTGGACCGGGCACGACGCCGCCGACGCCGCGGCGGGACATCCCGACGCGGCCGCGCCTACGGTGCCTACCGTGCCTACCGTGGCCGGGATGTCCTCCTCACCGCCCGTGCCCGCGCGCAGTCTCGCCGACGACCTCCGGGGGCGGGACACCGAGGCGCTGGTCCGGCTCATGGTCGCCCGGCCGGACCTGGCAGTGCCGGTCCCTGCCGACGTCGCCACCCTGGCCGCGCGCGCCACGACCCGGGCCGGCGTCGCCCGCGCACTGGACCGGCTGACCGCACCCGAGATGCAGGTCGCCGAGGTGCTCGCCGTGCTCCCGGAGCCGGCCCGCGCCGAGGACGTCTCGCGGCTCTGGGGGGCCGACGCCGCGGCAGTCCTCGGGCGGCTCCGGGACCTGGCCCTGGTGTGGGCGGGGGACGGCGGCCTGCGCCTGGTCCGGATGGCGCGGGACCTCCTGGGCCCGTTCCCGGCGGGACTCGGCCCCCCGCTCGCCGAGGCGCTCGACCGGCGCAGCCCCGCCGCGCTGGCCGAGCTGGGGACCCGGCTGGGGGTGGCCCCCAGCGGCGCCCCGCCGACCCTGCTGAGCCGGGTCGCCGAGGTGCTCGGCGACCCGGCTCGGCTCAGCGCGCTCGTCGAGCAGGGGCCGCCGGACGCCGGCCGGGTCGTCGACCGGCTGGCCTGGGGGCCGCCGGTGGGCACCACGACGGGCGAGCCTCCCCCGGCCGTGGCGTGGCTGCTGCGGCACGGGGTGCTGGCCGCCGCGGACGAGGGCCGGGT
>JBHJOJ010000184.1:0-2132 GCA_050329835.1 Kineosporiaceae bacterium
GCGCCGACCACGACCAGGACGGCCGCGATCGCCGCGCCGGCGGCCGGTCGGGTCCGGGCGAGGACGCCCGCCGCGGCCGCGAGCGCCGCGACCACCACCGCGATGACGCCCAGCAGGACGACCTTGTCGTAGGTGCCGAACAGCCGGATCGCCAGCGAGGTCAGGGCGGGTGGGCTCAGCCGCACCACGGCGTCGCCGACCGCGACCACCGGGGCCGGCGCGCCGAGCACGCCGCCGACCAGCCGGGCGACGGCCTCGAGGGCGGCGGCCGCCCCGAGGCCGACGACGGCCGCGCGCAGGCGTGGGTGCCCGGGACGGCGTGCCATGACGGCTCGCGGCGGTGTGCTCACGCCAGGTCTACGGTGCCGCCGCCGGAACGGATTGGATCCAATCCGGATCGATCTCGGTGGCGAATGCCGGGCATGGACCACCGACCGTCGGGACCCGCCGCGCCGCGGCGCGCCGCGCGGGCGAGGATCGGCGTCGTGCCCACCGACCCGCCGGAGCCCGCACCGTCCCGGCCGGCCGTGGACGACCTGCTGGCCCGGGTGGCACGCGGCGACGACGAGGCCTTCGCCGCCCTGTACGACGAGCTGGCGCCGGTCGTCTACGGGCTGTGCCGCCGTGTGCTGCGGGACCCGGCCGAGGCGGAGGAGGTGGCGCAGGAAGCCTTCCTCCAGGTCTGGCGGACCGCCCCGCGCTACGACCCGCAGCGGGGGTCGGCGCGGTCCTGGTGCACGGCGATCGCCCACGCCCGCGCGGTCGACCGGGTCCGCTCCAGCGAGCGGCGCCGGGCGCGGGAGGACACCGCCCTGCGGCCCGACCCTCCGCCCGGCGACCTCGTGGTCGAGGAGGTGACCGTGCGCCTGGAGGCGGAGCGCGTCCGCCGCGCCCTCGACGACCTGCCGGTCCGCCAGCGCGAGTCCCTCGTGCTCGCGTACTACGGGGGTCACACGCACACGGAGATCTCGGCCATGCTGGGCATCCCGCTCGGCACCGTGAAGACGCGGATCCGCGACGCGATCCACCGGTTGCGTCATCTGGTGCACGAGACCGTCCCGACGACCGGGAGGGGGCCGGCATGAGGCCCGACGCCCACGCCCTGCTGGCGCCCTACGCCGCCGACGCCCTCGGCGCCGCCGACGCCCGCGCGGTCGAGGAGCACCTCGGCGAGTGCCCGACCTGCCGCGAGGACCTGGCGGCGATGCGCGAGTCGCTCGCCGAGGTGGCGCGCACGACCGCGGCGACCCCGCCGCCCGGCATGCGCGACGCCGTGCTCACCGCGGCCCGGCGCACCCCCCAGGAGCGCATCGCCCCCTTCCCGGAACCGGCGCCGGCGCCCCCGGCCGCGCTGCTGCGCCGGGTCCGGGGAGCTGGGCTGCTGGCGCTCGCCGCGTCGCTGGCCGCTCTCCTCGCGGTCGGGGGTGGCGCGGTCGGCTGGGCGCTCGGCGACCGGCCGGTGGCGGGTGACCCGGCGATGGGTGACCCGGTGGCGGAGCTGCTCGCCGCCCCGGGGACCGAGGTCGCCCGGGTCGCCCCGGAGGTCCCGGCCGGCGTCGGGGACGGCCCGGCCGGCGAGGTGGTGGCCGTGGTCAACGACGCCGAGGGGCGGGGGGCGCTGGTCGCGCGGGGCCTGCCGGCCGCACCGGCGGGGCGCACCTGGCAGGCGTGGTCCCTGGCGGGGGAGGACGTGCGCAGCGAGGGCGTCTTCGAGGTGGGCGAGGACGGCGTCGCGGTGGTCGAGTTCGCCCTGACCCGGCCCGCGGACGCGGTGGCCGTCAGCCTGGAGCCGGCGGGCGGGTCGCCGGCGCCGACGACCGACCCGGTCGCCGTCGTCGCCCTCAGGTGACGGCGGGCGGGCCGTCCGCCTCACGCGCCGTCCGCGCCGTCCGTGCCGTTGACGACCGGCGCCGTCCACAGCCCGAGCCGGCCGCCTCCCGGTGGCGTCCCGGGTGGGGCAGGCTGGCCCGGTGCGCTACTCCGTCGATCCCGCGGCGGTCGCCGCACTCGGACGCGTGTGGGACGGCAGCGGGGACGCGCTGGACCACGCGAGGGCCCGGGTGCCGGCGCCGCCGGCGGCGGGCCCGGAGCTCTCGCGGGCGCTCGCGGAGTTCCTCGCCCGGCTGGGGGAC
>JBHJOJ010000185.1:0-5504 GCA_050329835.1 Kineosporiaceae bacterium
AGCCGCCGCCCCGCCGCCGCCGCGCGGGCCAGCAGGCCGTCGGTCTCGACGACGTGGAGCGTGGCGAGGGCGGCCGCGCAGGCGAGCGGGTTGCCGCCGAAGGTCGTGCCGTGCTGCCCGGCGCCGAGCAGGGCCGACACCTCGGGCGAGTACGTGACGGCGGCGCCGACCGGGACGCCCCCGCCGAGCCCCTTGGCCAGGGTGACGACGTCCGGGGCGAGATCGGCCCCGCCGGCCCCGCCGGCCCCCAGGTGGTGGGGGGCGTGGTGGGCGAGCCAGTGCCCGGTCCGGCCCATCCCGCACTGCACCTCGTCGAGGACGAGGAGGGCACCGTGCTCGCGGGTGAGCCGGCGCACCGCCGCCAGGTACCCGGGCGGCGCCGGGTGCACCCCGCCCTCGCCCTGGATCGGCTCCAGCACCACGGCGGCGACCGGCCCGCGGTCGGCGCGCAGGGCGTCGGCCACCGCGTCGGCGTCGCCGAACGGGACGTGCTCCACCCCGGGGGGCAGCGGGGCGAAGGGGTCGCGGTACGCGGGCTTGTGGGTGAGGGCGAGCGCACCCATGGTCCGGCCGTGGAAGCCTCCGACGGCGGCGAGGATCCGGGGCCGGCCGGTCCTCCGGGCGATCTTGAATGCGGCCTCGTTCGCCTCGGCGCCGGAGTTGCAGAGGAACACCCGCCCGCCCGTGCCCGCCCCCGTGACCGCGAGGAGCCGTTCCGCCAGGGCGACCTGGAGCGGGTGGGCGAACAGGTTGGAGACGTGGCCGAGCGTCGCCAGCTGCCCCGAGACCGCCGACGCCAGCACCGGGTGGGCGTGCCCCAGCAGCGTCGTGGCCAGCCCTGCGAGCAGGTCCAGGTAGCGGCGGCCGTCGGCGTCCCACACCCACGCCCCGTGACCGCGCACGAGGACCCGGGCAGGCCGGCCGTAGGTGCCGAGCAGGGCCGCCCCGTGCCGGTCCAGCCAGGCGGCGGCCGGTGCGTCGAGGGCGTCCGCCCCGGGGACGACGGCGGCGGTCACGGCAGCACCTTCGTCCCGACGCCGGCGTCGGTGAAGACCTCGAGCAGCATCGAGTGCGGGCGCCGGCCGTCGACGACGTGGGCGTTGCCCACCCCGCCCCGGACGGCCGCGAGGCAGGCGGCCATCTTGGGGATCATGCCCGCGCCGAGCCGCGGGAGCAGGGCCTCGAGGTCGGCGGCCGTCACCTCCGACAGCAGGGTGGAGCGGTCCGGCCAGTCGGCGTAGAGGCCCTCGACGTCGGTGAGGACGACGAGCTTCTCGGCCCGCAGGGCGATCGCGAGGGCGGCCGCCGCGGTGTCCGCGTTGACGTTGAGCACGTCGCCCGTCGGCCGGCCGGCGTCGTCGACCTCCGGGGCGACGCTGGAGACCACCGGCACCCGCCCGGCCGCCAGCAGGTCGAGCACTGCCGCGGGGTCGGTGGCGACGACCTCGCCGACGAGCCCGACGTCCACCGGCGCTCCGTCGACCTGGGCAGGGGTGCGGCGGGCGGTGAACAGCCCGGCGTCCTCCCCCGACATCCCGACGGCGTGCGGGCCGTGGGCGTTCACCAGGCCCACCAGTCGCCGGCCCACCTGCCCGGTGAGGACCATGCGGACGACGTCCATCGCCTCCGGGGTGGTGACGCGCAGTCCGCCGCGGAACTCGCTGGCGATGCCGAGCCGGTCGAGCATCGCGCTGATCTGCGGGCCGCCGCCGTGCACCACCACCGGACGCAGCCCGACCAGGCGCAGGAACACGATGTCCGCCGCGAAGGCGGCCGTGAGCCGGTCGTCCACCATGGTGTGGCCGCCGTACTTGACGACGACGAGGGCGTCCCGGAAGCGCTGCAGCCAGGGCAGCGCCTCGACGAGGATCGCCGCCTTCTCGGCCGCCCGCTCGAGCTCGTCGGGGGCCCGGGTGTGGGTGCCGGTCACGTCGAGTACGCCGAGTTCTCGTGGACGTAGGCGTGGGTGAGGTCCGTCGTCCAGACCGTCGCCGCCGCCTCGCCGGCGTGCAGGTCGACGGTGACCGTGACCGACCGCGGGGTGAGGTCCACGCGGTCGCGGGGCTCGCCCGGCCGACCGCCGCGGCAGATCCACACGCCGTTCACCGCGACGTCGACCGCCTGGGGGTCGAAGGCCGCGGGCGAGGTGCCGACCGCCGCGAGGACGCGGCCCCAGTTCGGGTCGCGGCCGAACACGGCGGCCTTGACGAGGTTGCTGCGGGCGACCGCCCGGCCGGCCCCGACGGCGTCGTCCTCGGTCGCGGCGCCGCGGACCTCGATCGCGATCTCGTGCTCGGCGCCCTCGGCGTCGGCGAGCAGCTGCATCGCGAGGTCGTGGCAGACCTCGCGGACGGTGTCGGCGAGGTCCGCCGGCTCGGGGGCGACGCCCGAGGCGCCCGAGGCCAGCAGCACGACGGTGTCGTTGGTGGACATGCACCCGTCGGTGTCCAGCCGGTCGAACGTCACCCGGGTCGCGGCGCGCAGCACGGTGTCGCACATGACGGCCGAGGCGTCGGCGTCGGTGGTGAGCACGACGAGCATCGTCGCCAGCCCCGGGGCGAGCATCCCCGCGCCCTTGGCCATCCCGGCGACGGTCCAGCCGTCCGGCGACGTGCGGACCGCCTCCTTGGGGCGGGTGTCCGTGGTCATGATCGCTTCTGCGGCGGCCGGGCCGCCGTCGGCGGAGAGCCCGGCCAGGGCCGCGTCGACGCCGCGGGCGAGGGCCGGGGCGTCGAGCTGCTCACCGATCAGCCCGGTGGAGCAGACCACGACGTCGACGGCGCCCGTCGGGGTGCCCTCGGCGGTGAGCCCCGCAGCGACCTGTTCGGCCGTGGCGTGGGTGACCTGGAAGCCCTCGGGGCCGGTGTAGCAGTTCGCCCCGCCGGAGTTGAGGACGACGGCCCTCAGCCGGCCGTCGGCGCTGGCGCGCTCGCTCCACAGCACCGGGTTGGCCTTGCACCGGTTCGACGTGTAGACGGCCGCCGCCGCCGTGGCCGGGCCGTCGTTGACGACGAGGGCCACGTCGGGGCGGCCGCTCGACTTGAGCCCTGCCGTGGCGGCGGCGGCGCGGAAACCGCGGGGGGCGGTGACGCTCACGAGGGCCTCCTGGTCACGGCGCGAGGCCGGCGGTCGGCAGCCCGGCCGTCTCCGGCAGGCCGAGGGCGAGGTCGAGGCACTGGACGGCGGCTCCCGCGGTGCCCTTGACGAGGTTGTCCACGGCGGCCACGGCCACCACGCGTCCGGCCCGGGCGTCGACCGCGACCTGGAGGTGGACGGTGTTGGCGCCCAGGGTGTCCCCCGTGCGCGGCCAGATCCCCTCGGCCAGGACGTGGACGAACGGCTCGTCCCGGTAGGCGTCCGCCCAGGCGGCCCTGACGGCGGCCGGGGCGCTCCCGGGGAGCAGCCGGGCGGTACAGGTCGCGAGGATGCCGCGGGGCATGGGCGCCAGCGTCGGCGTGAACGAGACGGAGACCGGCTCCCCGGCGGCCAGCGCGAGGTTCTGCTCGATCTCCGGGGTGTGACGGTGCCCGCCGCCGACGCCGTACGGGGTCATGGAGCCCATCACCTCGGCGCCGAGCAGGTGCGGCCGCGGCGCCCGCCCCGCCCCGGAGGTCCCGGACGCCGCGACCACGACCACGTCCGCCGGCTCCAGCAGTCCCGCCGCGAAGCCGGGGGCCAGCGCCAGGGAGACGGCGGTCGGGTAGCACCCGGGGACGGCGACCCGC
This sequence comes from Kineosporiaceae bacterium, assembly GCA_050329835.1. Taxonomy (GTDB): domain Bacteria; phylum Actinomycetota; class Actinomycetes; order Actinomycetales; family JBBAYJ01; genus JANNOG01. The sequence goes on from JBHJOJ010000185.1 coordinate 3,726, forward strand.
CGCGGCGCCGCCGGGTCGCGCCCGGGGAGTCGGTCCCGCTGCCGGCCGCCGCCGGACAGGGGCAGCTCCGGCAGACCGTAGGGCCAGGCCCCGGGATGGTCCCCGCCGTAGAACCCGGCCCAGGCGGCCGGATCGGTGAGCCGGTGGTCGGCCGCCAGGTCGACCACCACCGGGCCGCCGCCGGGCAGGTCGCCCAGGGCGGCCGCGATCCCGGCGGAGTGGCCGTGCGGCAGCGCGAGCACCACCGCGTCGTGTCCGGCGAGGACGTCCACCGCCGTCTCGCCGATCACCCGATCGGCCAGGACGGGCAGCTGGGGCTGGTGGGCGCCGAGCCGGTCGCCGGCGCTGCCGCCCGCCGTGACCGCGCCCACCAGGAGCTCGGGGTGGCCGAGCAGCAGGCGGAGCACCTCTCCCCCGGCGTAGCCGGTGGCTCCCGCCACCGCGACCTTATGCGGCACGACGGATGACTATACATGCGTAGCGGTGACGCTCCGCACGCGTCGGCGCACCCGGGGGCGGCGCCACCCCGGTCACCCGCCCCGGAGCACCGCCCCGGTGCGCCTGCCCGCCTCGGCCACGGCCGCTGCCCGGACGCCGGCCAGCTCCGCCGCGGTGAGGGTGCGGTCCGGCGCGCGGACGCGCAGGGCGAAGGCCAGCGACTTGCGGCCGGCGCCCAGCTGCTCCCCGGTGAAGACGTCGAACAGGCGCAACGACTCCAGGAGGGCCCCGGCACCCTCCCGCAGCGCCGACTCGACGGCGGCGACCGGGACCGAGTCCTCGACCACCAGGGCGACGTCCTCCTTGGCCAGGGGGAACGTCGAGACGTGGGCGGCCGGCCGGATGTCGGGGGCGGCCGCCACGAGGCGGTCCAGGTCGAGCTCGACGGCGACGGTCCGCGGCGGCAGCCCGAGCGCCGACAGGACGCGGGGGTCGAGTTCCCCGGCGTGGCCGACGAGCGCCCCGTCGCGCCGGTCCGCCAGGGAGAGCCGCGCGCAACGGCCCGGGTGCCAGGGGGCGTGCTCGTCCTGCGCGACCTCAAGGGTGACGCCCAGGGTGGCCGCCACGGCGTGGGCCGCCGCCACCGCGTCCGTCCAGTCGGCGGCGCGTCCGGCGCCGTCCCAGCCGGGCAGCTCCCGCTGTCCGGTGAGCACGGCGGCGACGCGGCGCGGCTGCCGCGGGACGGCCGCCTCGATGGCGGCGAGCTGAGGGTCGGTGGGGCGGTGCCCGACCGGGGGCACCGGGGCCGCGGCGGCATGCTCCTCCGGCCGGACGACCAGGCCGATCTCGAACAGGCCGACGTCCACGGTGCCCCGCGAGACGTTGCGGCGCAGGGTGTCGAGCAGGGGCGGCAGCAGGGACGTCCGCAGCTCGGGCTGCTCGTCCGACAGCGGGTTCGCCAGGCGGACCGCCCGCCGGCGGGCGTCGTCCGCCGGCAGGCGGAAGGCGTCGTGGACGCCGGGCGCGACGAAGGGGTACGAGAGGACCTCCACGAGCCCCTGCTCCGCCAGGGTCCGGGCGACCGACCGGCGGAGCCGCTGCCCGGCCGGGTAGCCGCGTCCGGGCGGCGGGGCCGGGACGACCGACGGGATGCGGTCGTAGCCGCGCAGCCGGGCGACCTCCTCCACGAGGTCGATGCCGGTCCGCAGGTCGGGCCGCCACGACGGGACCCCGACCAGGAGGTCGTCGCCCGCCCGGTCGACCGAGCAGCCGATCTCGACGAGGGTCGCGGCGACCTCCTCGGCGGAGTACGGCACGCCGACGACCCGGGCCGGCAGGGCG
>JBHJOJ010000186.1:0-27248 GCA_050329835.1 Kineosporiaceae bacterium
TCCAGCCAGAGCCGGTCGAACTCCTCGCCCCGGGCGGCGGCGAGCGCGTCCAGCTCGTCCGAGGTCAGCATCCCCGGCATGGCGACGAGGTCGGTGTGACCGTGACTGCCGTGGTCGCCGCCGTGGCGGCCGGACAGCCGCAGCCCGGTCTCCAGCCGGATCGCTTCCCAGGACGGGACGGCCTCGCCACGGGCGGCCAGCCACTCCGCCATGAGATCGACCTCGGCCTCCTGGGACAGGCCCATCCGCTCGGCCAGCAGGGCCAGGTCCTCGCGATCGCTGCGCCCCTCGATCATGTCGACCATGATCAGCGCCTGGGCGTGGTGATGGACCATGCCCTGGACGAACTCCACATCGGCGGCGGTGTGAGGCGGCAACGAGACCTCGACGGGCTCCTCCGGGCCGATCACCCGGCCGGTCTCGCCGGGCGCCGCGCCCTGGATCACGTTCGGCGCCCGGGTCGTCTCGACCGCCACCGCGTCGCCGCCGCCGCCGCTGCACGCCGCCGTCGCCAGCAGGGCGGCGAGGGCGAGCGGTGCGGTCAGGGCGCGGACCGGTGCGGGGGCCGCGGTGCGGGTCGTCACCGACCGAGGATGCCTCCTCCGTCCCGGTATCGGGAGAGGGGGTGCACTCCCTGTCCCCTTGCCAGTACATTCCGGAACAACCCTCACCCATGTGGCGCGCACCACGTGCCGCGCGGGTGTCGTCGGCGGCGACCGCCGCCGCTGGTGTCGAGGAGGACCCATGGCAGGACCCCGATCCCTCCGTCCGCGATGGCGCCGCCTGGGTGCGGCCCTCGGTGCGTCGGTGCTGGTGGCGACCCTGGTCCCGGCGGCCGCGCAGGCGTCCGGGACGTCCGACCCCAGGGTCGGCCTGCCGTCGGACGGCGAGGCAGCGCTCAACCTCACGAAGCTGTCGAGCGGGGCGCTGCCGGCAGGGGCCGTCATCAACAGCGACATCGCGTTCACCGGTGACCACGCGGTCGTCGGCAACTTCAACGGGTTCTCCATCTACGACGTGTCCGACCCGGCGGCGCCGGCCCTGGTGACCAGCTACCTCTGCCCGGGCAGCCAGAACGACGTGTCGGTGTTCGGCGACCTGCTGTTCCTGTCCGTCGAGCAGACGACGGCCCGCGTCGACTGCACGACGGACCCGGCGTCGACGGTCTTCCGCGGCGTCCGGATCTTCGACATCAGCGACGTCACCGCCCCCCGGCTGCTGACCAACGTGCAGACCTGCCGCGGGTCGCACACCCACACCCTCGTCGAGGACCCGGACGACCCGGCGAACCTCTACGTGTACGTCTCGGGTACGTCCACCGTCGCCCGCCCGCCGGAGGAGCTGCCCGGCTGCCGATCCGGGTACACCCCGGGCGTCCCGGGCCAGCCCGGCGTGCCCGCCGTGCCGCCCGTCATCGAGCCGGTGCCCGACTCCGCCTTCTGGCGCATCGACGTCATCCAGGTGCCACTGGCCGCCCCCGAGACGGCTGCGCTGGTCGGCGGCCCGCGGCTCTTCGCCGACCCGGCGACCGGGGCGGTGAACGGCCTGCAGAACTCCCCGCCGGCGCCGACCCACCCCTCGGGCGAGCCGTGGGGCCCCACGCCCATCACCGACGCCTGCCACGACATCACCGCCTACCCGGAGATCGGGCTGGCCGCGGGTGCCTGCGAGGGCAACGGCCTGCTCATCGACATCTCCGACCCGGCCAATCCGGTGCGGGTCGCCGAGGTCGCGGACCCGAACTTCGCATACTGGCACTCGGCGACCTTCAACAACGACGGCACCAAGGTCCTCTTCACGGACGAGTGGGGCGGTGGCTCCGGCGCGAAGTGCCGCGTCACCGACCGGCCGGAGTGGGGCGCCAACGCCATCTTCGACGTCGTCCGCGACGGTGACTCGGTCTCGCTGGAGTTCGCCAGCTACTACAAGCTGCCGGCGCCCCAGACCACCGAGGAGAACTGCGTCGCCCACAACGGCTCGCTGGTCCCGGTGCCCGGGCGGGACATCATGGTCCAGGCCTGGTACCAGGGCGGGACGTCGGTCATCGACTTCACCGATTCGGCGAACCCGACCGAGATCGCATTCTTCGACCGCGGCCCGATCAACCCGGCGGCGCTGACCCTCGCCGGGTTCTGGTCGACGTACTGGCACAACGGGTTCGTCTACGGCAGCGAGATCGGCCGTGGCTTCGACACCTTCGACCTCACGACCAGCGAGTACGTCACCGACGTGGAGCTGGCCGCGGCGAAGCAGGTGACCGTCGACGAGACGAACGTCCAGGCCCAGGAGCGCATCGAGTGGCCGGCGTCGTTCACCACCGTCCGGGCGTGGCAGTCCGCCGCGGACCGGCAGGGCGAGTTGAACCGGGCCGAGCAGCGGGTCGTCACAGTCCTGGTGGACCGGGCCGAGAAGCTGGCCGACCGTCGGGTGACCCGCAAGGCCGCGGCGGCGCTGCTGACGGCGGCGGCCGGCGTGGTCGACGACTCGACGGTCGAGCAGGGCCTCAGCGGGGCACTGCTGGACCTGGCGGCGGAGCTGCGGGCGCGCTGACGACCGTGTGAGGTGACACCGGGCCGTCGCCCCCGCGCGGGGCGGCGGCCCGGTTCTTTCCGGGGTCGTTGCACAGTGCCACGTGCACGGTGCAACGGTTCCGCAAGGGGGACCGCCGTAGAGTCGCGGGTCGTGGACGAGCAGCGGGCCTTCGACGCCCTCGGGTTCCGGTGGGACCGGGGGCTGGTGCCGGCCGACGTGCCGGTCCACTCGCTCGAGCGCGCGGTCTTTCGGCTCCACAAGTCGCTGCCGGAGTACGTCTGGGACGCCGCCGTGCTCGAGGGCAACCCGTTCACGTTCCCCGACGTCCAGACCCTCATGGACGGCGTGACGGTCGGTGGTCACCGGATCGGCGACGAGCGCCAGGTGCTCAACCTCGTCGAGTCCGCCCGCGAACTGCTGCGTCTGGTCAGGGAGAGGCGTTTCGCCCTCGACAAGGCGAGGTCGGACCATCTCCACGCCATCATCGCCCGCGACGAGGCGTTCGACGCCGGGAGCTTCCGGGGCGAGGGGGCGGAGCAGCGGCTCACTCCCGGCGTGTCCCTGGGGGAGCACGGGCGCTATCTCCCGGAGCCCACCCAGCCGGGCGGCGAGAACCGCCGCCGGCTGCACTCGCAGGGTCTCGAAGTGATCACCGAGGACCTGGCCGGGACGTACGAGCAGGCGCTGGTCTACTTCCTGTTCGGCGCGCTGCAGCAGTTCTACTTCGACGGGAACAAGCGGACGTCCCGCTACCTCATGAATGGCCATCTCATGTCGCACGGCATCGACGCCATCAGCGTCCCCGCCGCCCGCGCCCGGGAGTTCAACTCCCTCATGGTCGACTTCTACCGGTTCCGGGAGGCCACCCGCATGGTCGCCTTCCTCACCGACTGCCATCCCGACGCCGAGGAGATCGTGACACCCGGGATGCGCGCGCTCCTGACCTGACCCACGCTGACGGACATGGCGAAGGACGACGAGTTCCGCAAGGGCGACAAGGTGAGCTGGCAGTCCCACGGCGGCGAGGCCGTCGGCACGGTGAAGAAGAAGATCACCGAGGACGCCGAGGCCGCCGGCCGGACGGTCCGGGCGAGCGAGGACGACCCGCAGTACCTCGTCGAGAGCGAGAAGAGCGGCGGCGAGGCCGTCCACAAGCCGTCGGCGCTGACGCGCGAGGACTGACCGGGCTCGACCCCGGCCCCGTGCTCGGGCCGGTCAGGCCCCGCGCCCGGGCGCGACCGGACCGACCATCGCCCGCCGGGCTAGCGTCACACGGTGGAGCCGCCCGTCCTCGCCGTCGTCCTCCCCTGCGCCCTCGCCGTCGTGGCCGGGGCGGCGGTGCAGGGCGTCCTGGGGTTCGGGCTCGCGCTGGTGGCGGTCCCGGTGCTGGCGTGGCTGGCGCCGTCCACCGTGCCGGTCGGGATCCTCGTCGCGGTGCTGCCCCTCGTGGTGGTGGCCGCGTTGCGGGAACGCGCCCACCTCGACGTCCGCGGGCTGGCCGTGGCCCTGGTCGGCCGGGTGCCGGGTGGCGCCGTGGGGGCGGCCGCCGTCGCGCTGCTGCCCGTCCGCGGCCTCCAGCTGGCGGTCGCCGCCACCGTGCTCGCCGCGGTCGGCCTCATCGCTGCCGGGGACCTGTCACAGCGGCGGACCCGGAGGCGGCCCGGCCCGCCGCCGGCTGCGGAGGCGGTCCGGCCGGACGCCGGGCCCGGGGTCCACGGTGCCGCCCGGCCCGACGCCGGGGCCGGGGGGGCGGCTCGACCCGGGGCCGGGGTCCTCGTCGCCGCCGGCGTCGCGAGCGGGTTCGGAGGGACGACCGCCGGCATCGGCGGGCCGCCGATGGCCCTGGCGTACCGCGAGGCGGGCGGGCCGCGGCTGCGGGCCACGCTGTCGGCGTTCTTCCTCGTCGGGTCCCTGCTCAGCCTCGGCATGCTCGCGGTGGCGGGCGAGGTGACCGCCGACGGGCTCGCCGCCGGTGCCGCGCTCGTGCCGGCGGTCGGGGTCGGGTACGCCCTCGCGGAGCCGCTGCGGCACCGGCTCCGGCGGCGCGGGGTGCGGGAAGCGGTGCTCGCGTTCTCCACGGTGGCGGCCACCGGTCTGGCGGTGCAGGCGCTGACAGCCTGACGTCCCGGCCCGATCGCCCGGCACGGCCATGTGTGACGAGGCGATGACGTCAGGCTGATCCGGGACGACTGTCGCCTCGGCTGTACGTTCCCCGGGCGACGTGATCGGTGCCCGGCTCCGGCGGGCCGTGCCCAGGGGAGGACGCCGCGTGTTGGACATGGTCCTGAGGGGACCCAAGGACGCCGTGCTGGCCCCGCTGCTGGTGGGTCCGGTGCTGCGGCTCGACCCGCTCGCGCTGACCCTCGCGGGCGGGGCCGTCGGCCTCGCGGCCGGGGGGGTCGCCGCGCTGGGGGAGCCGTGGATCGCGCTCGCGCTGTACCTCCTCAACCGCGTGCTGGACGGGCTGGACGGGGCGCTGGCCCGGGCCGTCGGGCGCCCGAGCGACGGGGGGGCCTACCTCGACATCGTGCTCGACCACACGGTGCACGCGGCGCTCAGCCTGGGCCTGGCGGTGTGGCTCGGGACCCCGACCGCCTGGGCGGTGACCGCCGCCGTGCTCGCCGCGTTCTACGTCAACGGGGCCACCTGGATGTACCTGTCCGCGTTGCTGGAGAAGCGCCGGGTGGGTGCCGCCGCCCGCGGCGAGACGACGAGCGTCAGCATGCCGCCCGGGCTCGTCGAGGGCACCGAGAGCATCGCGTACTACGTGCTGGTCCTCGCCCTGCCGGCGCAGCTGGTCCCGCTGTCCGCGGCCATGGCCGCCCTCGTCGTCGTCGGCGCGGCGCACCGGACCCTCTGGGGGCTTCGCCGACTGTCCACCACCCCCTCACCCGCCCTGCCGTCACCCACCCCGAGAGGTGCCCGCCCATGACCGAGACGACCGACGTCGGGACCTCGTCCGACCACCCTCCGCCCCCGCCGCCGGCCGGGTGGTGGGCCCGCCACTGGCAGAAGGTGGTCGCCGGGGTGATCTGGGCCGGTCTGGTCGGGGCCGGCCTGGCGTACGGCGCGGTCACGGGACGCACGCCGACCGAGGTCGTCGCCGACCTCGTCGACCTGCTGCGCACGCCGTGGGGACCGCTGCTGTACGTCCTGGTCTACACCCTGCGGCCGCTGGCCTTCTTCTCCGCGGTGGTCGTCACGCTCCTCGGCGGCGCCATCTGGGGGCCGGTGCTCGGCGCGCTGTACGTCGTCGTCGGCGCCAACCTGTCCGCCACCCTGGCCTACGGCTTCGGCCGCGTCCTCGGGCGCGGCGTGCTCGCCGGGGGCGACGAGGCAGGCAGCGGGATCGCCCGGCGGTACGCGGGCCGGCTGCGCCGCCACGCGTTCACGACGGTGCTGGTCATGCGCCTGGTGTACCTGCCGTACGACCTCGTCACGTACGTCGCCGGGTTCCTGCGGGTCCCGTACCGGCCGTTCATCCTCGGCACGGTCCTCGGGTCGCTGCCCGGCACGCTGACGTTCGTGCTGGCCGGGGCGTCGCTCGACATCGACGACATCCTCGCCGGACGGGTCGGCGTCTCGGCCGTCAACCCCGTCACCCTCGTCGCCTCGGTCGTGCTGTTCGCCGCCGGGCTCGCCGTGTCGCGGCTGCTGCGCCGCCGGGAAGGTGCCTGACATGACCGCCACGGCGGATGCCGTCGTCATCGGGGCCGGCTCCGGCGGGCTGACCGTGGCCGTGGGCCTGGCGGCCCGCGGGAGACGGGTGGCCCTCGTCGAGGCCGGGCACGTCGGCGGCGACTGCACCAACGTCGGCTGCGTCCCCTCCAAGACGCTCATCCACCAGGCCCGGACCCTCGGGGCCGGCGGGGCCGCGACCGCCCTCGCCCATGTCCGGCGCAAGCGGGACGACCTGCGCGAGCGCGAGACCCGGGAGTTCGGGTCGCTGGCGAACGTGGACCTCGTCGCCGGCCGTGCCCGGCTGCTGCCGCCCGCGGACCGGCGGCGTCCGGCGGCCCGGCACGCCGTCGCGGTCACGACCCGCGACGGCGAGGAGCACGTCATCGGCGCGACGCACGTCGTCGTCGCCACCGGTGCGCGCCCGCGGGAGGTGGACGTGCCGGGGCTGCCCGGTCATCGCCGGCTCACCAACGAGACCGTCTTCGACCTGCCGGAGGCCCCCGGGCACCTGGTGATCCTGGGCGGCGGCGTCATCGGCACGGAACTGGCCTTCGCCTTCCGCCGGCTCGGCAGCCGGGTCACGGTCGTGACCGTGGCCGACCGGGTCATGGAGCGGTCGCTGCCGGAGGTGGGCGAGGCACTGGCCGGGTCCCTCGCCCGCCACGGTATCGCCCTGCACACCGGCGCCCGGGCCGACTCCTTCGACGAGGCGACCCGGACGCTGCGGATCGTCGACGGGACCGGGACCGGGACCGGGACCGGGACCGGGACCGACCTGACGGGTGTGGACCACGTCCTCATGGCCGTGGGACGGCGGCGCAGCGTCGACGACCTGGGACTGGCGGAGGTCGGCCTGCGCCTCGACCCCGGCGGCGCCGTCCCGACCGACGGCTACGGACGCACGGCGGTCGCCGGCCTGTGGGCCGTCGGCGACGTGACCCGCACGGCCGCCCACACCCACTCCGCCAACGCGCAGGGGCGACGGGTCGTGCAGCGCATCGCCCTCGGCTGGCTGCCGGCTCGCTCGCCCGAGCCCCCGTACCCGACCGCCACGTTCTCCGAACCCGAGGTGGCCACCGCCGGGACGATGCGCGAGCAGCTCACCCGGTGCCACCCCGACCTCGTCACCCGCATCCGGGTCGACCTCGCGACCGGGACCGACCGCGGGTACACCGACGACACCCCCGCGGCGTTCCTGGTGGTCGACGCGATCCGGCTGACCGGCACCGTCGTGGGCGCCACCATCGTCGGCCCCCGCGCCTCGGAGATGGCGCCGCTGTTCGCCCTCGCCGTGCAGGAGCGGATCTCGCTGTACCGGTTGTTCCGCCTGGTGCAGCCGTACCCGACCTTCTCGAGTGGAGTGCAGAAAGTGGCCGACATGTTCGTCGCCGACACCCTCGGCAACTTCCGCCGCGAGCTCGTCGGCTACCTTCGCCACCGATGGGCACGCCGGTGAGCGCCCGCCCGGCCGCCTTCGGCGCCGTTGCGGTCGCCGTCGCCACGGTGCTCGCCGCGTGCGGCGCCGGGGCCGAGGGTGGCGGCGACCCCGCCACGGCCACCGGTGGGGGCCCGGCCGCGGCTGCGGACGTGGACCCCGCCGACTGGGACGCGGTCCTCGCCGCGGCCGAGGGGCAGACCGTGAACTGGTGGATCTTCGGGGGTTCCGAGGGCATCAACCGGTTCGTCGACGAGACCTACGCCCCGGTCCTCGCCGAGGAGTACGGCGTCACGCTCAACCGGGTCCCGGTCGCGGACACCGTCGACGCGGTGAACCAGGTCCTCAGCGAGCGGGAGGCCGGCGTCACCGAGGGCGCGGTGGACCTCATCTGGATCAACGGAGAGAACTTCCTCACGCTGAAGCAGGCCGACCTGCTGTACGGGGACTGGTCGCGCGAGATCCCCAACGCCGCCCTCGTCGACTGGGACAACCCGGCCGTCAACCGCGACTTCGGCGAGCCGGTCGAGGGATACGAGAGCCCGTGGTCCTCCGCCCAGCTCCAGCTGATCCACGACTCGGCGCGCACCGACGCCGCCGACCTGCCGCGCTCCTACGCCGAGCTGTCCGACTGGGTCCGCGAGAACCCCGGCCGGTTCACCTACGTCGCGCCGGGGGCCGGCGGGTTCCAGGGCACCCGGTTCCTCAAGGGCGCGCTGTTCGAGATCAGCGGCGGCGCCGAGCAGTGGCTGGAGTTCGACCAGGCGCTGTGGGACCGGTGGGCGCCGGAGCTGTGGGCGTACCTCGCGGACCTCGAGCCGTACCTGTGGCGCGAGGGCCGGACCTACCCGGCCACCGAGAACGAGCTGCACACCCTGTTCGCCAACGGCGAGGTCGACATGAGCCTCACCCAGTCCGTCACGGGTGCCGGGACCCTCGTCACCGAGGGCCTCGTCCCGGAGACCTCCCGCGCCTTCGTGTTCGACGACCACATGATCGGGGACACGAACTACGTCGCCATCCCGGCGAACGCCCCCAACCGGGCGGCGGCGCTCGTGCTGGCGAACCTGCTGCTGGAGCCCGAGCTGCAGGCGCGGCAGATCCTGCCCGACAGCGGGTTCGGCCTCGGCTACGGGATCGACGTCACCCGGGTCGAGGACCCGGCGGCGCGGGAGGCGCTGGAGGAGTCCGCCCGGGCCCTCGGCGAGGCGGCCACCCCGGCCGAGGACCTGGCACGGGCACTGGTGGGCGACTCCGCCGGGGAGTACCAGGTGCTCGTCGAGCAGGGCTGGCGGGCCGAGGTGCTCATCGAGTGAGCGCGGGCGTGGCGTCCCGGCCGCCGTGGCGCGCCGACCTGCGGGCGTGGGCCCTGGTGGCGCCCGCCGCGCTGACCCTGGGTGCGCTGACGGTCGCGGGGCTCGGGTTCGGGGCGGCGCAGAGCCTCGGGCTGACGGCGACGGTGGGCTCGCCGGGCCACGACGGCGGCGGCCCCACCCTGGCGGCGTACGGGGGGCTGCTGACCGGTCGCACCCCGGCCGGCCGGGAGTTCTGGGCGTCGCTGGCGTTCTCGCTGTGGGTCGCCGGGGCGGCGACCCTGGTCTCGGCCGCGCTGGCCCTGGTGCTGGCCGTGTGGCTGACGTCCGGGCCGCGCCCCGCGGGGCGGGCCACCGTGTTCGGCTTGACGGTCAACCTGGCGGTGCCGCACCTGGTCTGGGCGGTCGCGCTGCTCCTGCTGCTCTCCCAGAGCGGGATCCTGGCGCGGGTCGGCGCGGCCGCCGGGCTCGTCGACGTGCCCGCCGAGGTGCCGGTACTGGTCCGCGACCCGTACGGCCTGGGCATCGTCCTGCACTACGTCGGCAAGGAGGTGCCGTTCCTCCTGCTCGTCGTGCTCGCGGTGACCCGGACCCAGGGTGCCGCGTACGACCAGGTCGCCCGCAGCCTCGGCGCCGGGTTCGGCCACCGCGTCCGGCTGGTGACGCTGCCCCTGGTCGCCCCGGCGCTCGCCGCCGGGTCGCTGCTGGTGTTCGCGGTGGTCTTCGCGACGTACGAGGTGCCGGCCCTGCTCGGGGTCGCCCACCCGCGGGCGCTCCCGGTGCTGGCCCTCGACCTGTTCGTCGACCCGGACCTGCGGGCACGGCCGGAGGCGATGGCGGTGAGCCTGCTCATGACATCGGTCGTCATGACCGCGGCGGTGCTGGCCCGGGTCGCCGCGCGCCGCGGCGGGCCGGCGTGACCGGCGCCCGGCTGCGGCTCGGCGGCCTCGTCCTGCTGCAGGTCCTCCTGCTGGCCCCGCTCGGGGTGCTGGTGGTGCATGCGCTGTCGCAGCGGTGGTTCTGGCCCGAGGTGATCCCGGCGACGTGGACGGCGGAGCCGCTCGCCCGCCTCGTCCGCGACCCGCGCACCGCCGATGCCATGGCGACCGGCCTCGCGGTGTCGTCGGCGGCGACGGCGCTGGCGCTCGTGCTGGGGGTGCCCGCGGCCCGGGCCCTCGGCCTGCGCCGCTTCCGCGGGCGCGGCCTCGCCCTCGCGCTGGTCGTGCTGCCGACGACGGTGCCGCCGCTGGCGGTCGCGCTCGGTCTCAACGTCGCGTTCCTGCGACTCGGGCTCGCCGGGACGGTGGTCGGTGTCGTGCTGGTGCACCTGCTGCCGGTGCTGCCGTACGTCGTCCTGGCGCTGGTGGGCGTCTTCGAACGGTACGACGAGGCCTACGAGTGGCAGGCCGCCACGCTGGGCGCCGGGCCGCTGACGCGGCTGGTCCGGGTCGGCCTGCCGCTGCTGGCCCCGGGGATCGCGGTGGCGGCGCTGTTCGGGTTCCTCGCCTCGTGGACCCAGTACGCCCTCACGCTGCTGGTCGGCGGCGGGCAGGTGGTGACGCTGCCGCTGCTGGTCTTCGCCTCGGCGGGCGGCAACCCGACGACGGCGGCCGGCCTGGCGCTGCTGCTGGCGCTGCCCCCGGTGGTGGCGGTCGCGCTGGCGGCCCGCGCCCTCGGCGGTGCGGCGACGGCGACGGGCCAGCAGTACTGATGGCGTCCCGGAGCGCGGCGACGTGACGCGGATCGACCTCGAGCAGGTCACCCGCCGCTACCCGGGCGTGTCGCCCGCGCTGGACTCGGTCGACCTCACCGTCGCGCCGGGCTGCCTCGTCACGCTGCTCGGCGCCTCGGGCAGCGGCAAGTCCACCCTGCTCAAGGTCGTCGCCGGGATCGAGCGGCCCGACGCCGGCCGGGTCCTGCTGGGCGGCCGCGACGTCACCGGCGTCCCGGCGCACCGGCGGGGCGCCGTCCTCATGTTCCAGAGGGCCCACCTGTTCCCGTATCTCAGCGTCGCCGAGAACGTCGCCTTCGGGCTCCGGGTCCGCGGCGAGCGCCGGTCCCGCACCCGCGCGGAGGTGGACCGGATGCTCGACCTCGTCGGCCTGCCGGGCGCCGGGCCGCGCCGGCCGGGGCAGCTGTCGGGGGGCGAGCAGCAGCGGGTGGCGCTGGCCCGCGCGCTCGTCACCCGGCCGCGGGTGCTGCTGCTCGACGAGCCGTTCAGCAACCTGGACCCGCGGGTGCGCGGCGCGCTGCAGGAGGCCGTCCGTGGCATCCAGCAGGAGCTCGGCATCACCGCGGTGCTCGTGACGCACGACCGGGCCGAGGCGATGGCGATGGCCGACCGGGTGGCGTTGCTCGCCGGCGGCCGGCTGCTGGCCTGCGACGACCCGCGCGCGGTGTTCGAGCGGCCGCCGACGGTCCGGGCGGCCCGGCTGATGGGCGTCGCGACGTTCCTGCCCGGCCCGGACGGTGCCCTGCTGGCGATCCGGCCCGAGCACGTCGGGCTGGCGTCGGCGCCCGCGCCCGACACCCGGCCCGGGACCGTCGTGTCCCGGACCTTCCGCGGCGAGCACACCGACGTGGTGGTGGGGATGGTCGGCGGGGGGGAGGCGACGGCCCGGTGGACCGGCCCGGCACCCCCGGCGGCGGGCGAGGCGGTGCACGTCCGGCTGCCCGCGGACCGGGTCTTCCCGGTGGTCGACGACGTCGCGCCCGGCAGCGGGCCGGCGGACGACCGCTGACGACGTCGCCGCGATCGGAGCGACCTCCCGGGACCGGGCACCACCTCGGTCCTGGCGATCGCCGCCCGGAGCGCCCGCTCGAGTCCTCCCTCATGGTCCCAGCAGTGCGAGGGGCACCACGGCGATGCCGTCGGGCCGCCGGTACGCCTCCGATCCGGTCGAGACGATGACGGCGTCGGACAGGTCGTCGCCCAGCTCCGCCCGCAACCAACGCAGATGCCGCCCCGCCTCGTCACCGACGGCCCTGCCGAGCTTGACCTCGATGGCCACGACGCGTCCGCCCTCTCCCTCGACGACCAGATCGACCTCTCGCTCGCCGCCCTTGGTCCGCAGGTGCGAGACGCGCGCCTCGCAGGACTGCGCATACACCCGCACCGACAGGGTGACCAGAGACTCGAAGAGCGCCCCGAGCAGCACGCCGTCCCGGGGGACCGCTTCGCCGCCGCCCCCCGAGAGCAGAGTCGGCGCGTCGACCCGCAGCAGCCGGGCGGCGAGCGCGGGGTCCGCGAGGTGGTGCTTGGGCGTGGTGACGAGGCGTCGCAGCCGGTTGCGCGTCGGGAGCCATCCGGGCACCGGGTCGATCAGCCAGGTGCTCTCCAGAGCGTGGCGGTAGGACAGCAGCGTGGCCCGCGCCGGTGGCGGGCTGTCGAGGGCGGTGGCCGCATCGCGCAGGCGCTCGTAGGTCGTGGTCGTCGCCGTGCTCGCGGCGTAGGCGGCCAGCCAGCGCCGCAGGGCGGTGGGGGCGCGCACCGTCACGCCCTGGTCCGGTACGTCCCGATCGACGGCGCGGTCCAGATAGCCGTCCAGTTCGGCCCTCAGTGCCCGGGGCGGGAGGCCGCGCAGGCCGGGGAACCCCGAGGCCAGGATCTCCTCGGTGTAGTCGGCGAGCGTGAGCGCGGTGCGACCGTCGACTGCCGCGCGACCGCCCGACAGGAGTCCCGCCAGGCTCACCGTGGGAGCGGCGAGCTGCCGTTCCGCGACGCTCAGTGGCCGCATCCGGACCGACACGATGCGAGCAGCGCCCGTGTGGGTCGGCGGCGTCGACGGTGAGGCCGACCCGGTCAGCAGGAAGCGCGCCGGTGTCCGGTCCTCGTCGACGGCCCGGCGGACCGCGTCTTGCCGACGCCGCGCGGTCCCTCGATCGCGAGCGCGGACACTCCGGTCAGGAGGTCGTCCAGCTCGGCATCGATGATGCGAGGAACGTAGCTGGCCACAGCCCCTACGTTACAGATGGTCGGAGTTTCACGTGACAAACGGTCGGGTTGCTACGTGACAGATGGTCGGACGTATCACTCAGTCGACGATGTCGAACCACCCGACACCGAGCCGGGCCAGCAGCTCGCGCAGCAGCGGCAGGCCGACCCCGACGACGGTGTGGTGGTCGCCCTCGACGCCGCGGACGAACGGTGCGCCGCGGCCGTCGATCGTGAACCCGCCGGCCACCCGCAGCGGCTCGCCGGTCCGGACGTAGGCGGCGATCTCGTCGTCGGTGACGTCGGCGAAGTGCACGACGGTCGAGGCCACGCCCCCGGTGGCGGGACGGTCGGCGAGGTCGCCGGGCACCCGGGTGTCGATCAGCCAGTGCCCGGTGTGCAGGGTGCCGCGGCGCCCGCGCATCGCCCGCCAGCGGGACGCCGCGTCGGCGGCGTCGGCGGGCTTGCCGAGCACCCGCCCGTCCTGCTCCAGCACCGAGTCGCAGCCCAGCACCAACCCGGCGGTCCGCACCCGCGCGACGTCCTCGGCCTTGGCCCGGGCGAGCATGAGGGCGACGTCCCGGGCGTCGGTCAGGCCGGACGCCGCGACGAGGGCGTCCTCGTCGACCTCGGACACGATGACGGCGGGGCGCACCCCGGCCGCGTGCAGGGTCGCCAGGCGGGCCGGCGACGCCGACGCCAGCACCAGTTCCGGCTCGCTCATGGGGCCCCCGCGCCCGTCCCGCCCAGCACCTGCCGCAGCGGGCCCAGCCCCATCGACCCCACCTCGAGCGCCCGGGCGTGCCAGGTCACCGGGTCGAATCCCGGCCGCCGCCGCGCCGCGTCCCGCAGCTCCAGCCATGCCCGCCGGCCCAGCGCGTACGCCGGCGCCTGCCCCGCCCACCCCAGGTAGCGGTCGAGCTCGTAGCGCAGCATCGGCTCCGGCTCCGGCACGTGCTCCCGCAGGTACCGCCAGGCCACGTCGACGTCCCAGGCGGCGGCCCCGCACTCGGCCGGCGGCGCCAGGCCGCAGTGCACCCCGATGTCGACGACCACCCGGGCCGCGCGCAGCAGCTGCGACCCCAGCAGGCCCAGCCGGTCCCCGGGGTCGTCCAGGTACCCCAGCTCGGCCATCAGCCCCTCGGCGTACAGGGCCCAGCCCTCGCCGTGCCCCGGCACCCAGCACATGAGGCGCCGGTACCGGTTGAGCCGCTCGCCCGCCAGGACGGCCGCGGACACCTGCAGGTGATGCCCGGGCACGCCCTCGTGGTAGACGATCGTCCGCTGCTGCCAGGTGGCGAACGACGTGAGGCCCTCGGGCACCGACCACCACATGGTGCCCGGCCGGGAGAGGTCCTCGCTCGGGCCGGTGTAGTACACGGCGCCGGTCGCCGTCGGCGCGATCCGGCACTCCAGGCGGCGCACCGCCTCCGGGATGTCGAACCAGGTGCCGGCGAGCCCCACGACCGCCTCGTCGGAGGTCGCCTGCATCCAGTCCCGGAACGCCTCGGCGCCGTGGATCAGCCGTGCCGGGTCCGAGTCGAGCGCCGCGACGGCGGCCGCCACGCCGCCGCCGTCGGTGATCGTGCGGGCCAGCGCGGTCGCCTCGGCGTGCAGGTGGCGCACCTCCTCGACGCCCCAGGCGTAGGCGTCGTCGAGGTCGACGTCCTCGCCGACGAACCCGCGCAGCCGGACCGCGTAGCGCGGCCGGCCCACGGCGTCCCGGTCGGTCGCCGACCCGAGGATCTCGTCGTCGAGCCGGGCCGCCAGGTCGAGGTAGGCGGCCGACGCGGCGCCGGCGGCCGCCCGGATCTCCGCGGCGAGGGCGGCCGGCTCACCGCCGCGGGCGACGGCGTCGGCGGCCAGCCGGGCGAAGGGGCCGTCCTCCGACCCGACCTGGCGGCACTGCTCCGCACACGCCGTGACCTGCCGGCGCACCGGCGGACGGCCCTGGGCGGCCGCGGTCCGGATCGCCTCGACGTAACCGGCGAGCGCGGCCGGGACCGCGCGGAGCCGGGTGGCGACGAGGGTCCGGTCGGCGGGCGTGTCCAGGGGCATGAGGTCGAAGACCTCCCGGATTCCCTGGACCGGGCAGGCGGCGACGTTCAGGGCGCCGAGCCCCTCGTCGGCCGAGACGAGGTCCGCTTCCAGGCGTTCGCCGAGGACGGCCACGGTGACCCGGTCCACCTCGTCCCACGGCGCCCCGGTCGGGGACGGCGCCCCGGCGAGGCGGTGGAGCTCGGCCAGCGTCGTGCGCGCCAGGTCGGTCCGGGCCGCGTGCCCGGCGGGCGAGTGGTCGGTCAGCGCGTGGTCGTGGCCGGCCACGCCCATCGCCGTCGCGGCCTCCGGGTCCAGCGCCGCGTACCGCTCCAGGTAGCGGTCCGCGAGGTCGTCGATCCCGCTGGGGGACCGGGTCACCGCCGAGGCCACGGCCGGATCCTCGCATCGCCCGATCCGCGGACGCCAACACGCGTCAGCCGGCCGCCTCGGCCAGCCCCGCCGTGTGCTCGACGACCACCTCCGGCACGTCCAGGTGCAGGAAGTGCCCGGTGTCCGGCACGAGGACCGGCTGCCCCGGGACGGTCCCCGGCACGAGGTCGGCGTACTCCTGCGGGTCGATGCCCGGGGCGCCGTCGGATCCGCCGTCGGCGAAGACGATCCCGAACGGCTTGCGCCACGTCGCCCAGAACTCCAGCGCCTCCCGGTTGGCGGCCGCCTGCGGGGAGTCGCCGAACGGCACCTCGAGGGGCAGCTGGCGTGGTCCGGCGGTGAGCTCCGTCACCGGCCACGGTGCGTCGAACGCGGCCAGCTCCTCCGCCGACAGCTCGCGGGTGCTCCCGCGCTGGAGCACCGTGCTGAACCGCGGGAGGACCTGCGACGCCCGCTGCCACTGCTGGAAGCCCTGGGGTGCCGGGTACCCGTCGGGCAGGCCGGTGTTGGCGATCCCGACGGCAGCGAAGCGGTCGGGGATGCGGGGCACGACCCGCATCCCGATGAGGCCCCCCCAGTCGTGGGCGTGCATCGTGATGCCGGTGAGGTCGAGCTCGGTCACGAAGCTCTCGACCCAGGCCACCTGGTTCTCGTACGTCATCGCGTCCCGGTCGAGCGGCTTCTCGCTGCGCCCGAAGCCGACGAGATCGGGTGCGACGACCCGGAACCCCTCGGCCACCAGACCGTCGATGACGTCGCGGTAGTAGTACGACCACGCCGGGTTCCCGTGCAGCAGCAGCACGACGGGCCCGTCCGAGGGCCCCTCGGCGACGTAGGCCATCCGGATCCCGCCCGGCATGACCTCGACGTAGCGCGGTTCCGGGAAGTCGACGCCGTCGAAGCTGCTCTCCGCCGTGGTGGCGACCGGCCCCACCGGCGTGTCCCGCCGGTCCGTCAGAGCGGCGTCGACGGAGAGGGACGAGCCCTGAGGACCCGGTGACTCCCCGGCCGCGGTCCCGCTCGCCGGGTCGCCCGCCCCGGGCGCCGACCCGCTGCAGGCGGCCAGCGTCGCGGACGCCAGGGCGATCAGCACCGCCCATCCTGCGCGGGGACGTCTCACGGGGCGCTCACTGTGAGGTCCGCGGCGTCCAGCGACACCACCGCCGCGTCGAACGCGCCGGCGGGCGGACCCGCGAGTGCGCCCTCGGTCATCGCCGCCACCCAGATCCGGTCGCCGTCCACGGCCGCGTACCCGCGATCCTCACCGGACGTCCCGAACTGCACCGACGCCAAGGGCTCGAGTCCGTCGTCGAAGGCGTCCACGACGATGTCCCCGGTGCGGTCCTCCTCGTCCGCGTTCGGGCCGTGCAGGTCCCCGTAGGTGTACCCGATGGCGTACAGGGTGCCGTCGTCACCGATCTCCAACCTCCGGTACTGGTCGCTGCGGGGCGTTCCGACCTGCCGGTACACGGGGTTCGCCAACTGCGGGTCGAACCGCACGACGTAGGCGTCGCCCTCCCCGGCCTGTTCGCCCCCGCCGAGGTCGCCCGTGGTGTAGCCGACGGCGTAGACGTTGCCGTCGCGGTCGGCCGCGGTGTCCAGCACCCAGTCGGCCTCCAGGCGCTGGCCGCCGATCACCTGGGTCGCCACCCGGGTGGGGGCCGAGGCCGTGAGGTCGCCCCACATGGCGACGAACGCCTCGGCGCCGTTGGGCGGTTCGATGAACCAGCCGCCCGCCACCACGCGGCCGTCCCCCGGGACGTCGCCGGGGACGTACGTCATCCCGCCCCACGCCTCGGCCCACCCGGGTGCTGTCCTCCCGAACCGGCTCGACGACCCGCCAGACGTTCTCCAGGGTGTCGGTCGAGTGCTTCGCCATGACGAAGGAGTTGTCCCCGGCACCGCCCTCCCGCGGGCCGTCGCCGCCCTCCGGGCTGCCGGCCCCGGCCACGTACAGGTGGCCGGCGTCGTCCAGGGTGACGGTGCCGTACCCGTCGATCCCGGTCTCGCCCCACTGGTCGGTGGCGACGACCTCCCCGTCGTCGAGCCGGAGCTTGAGGATGATGGCGTCCCAGACCCCGGCGTTCGTGTGGCCGGGCAGCGCCCCGAACGTCCGGCCCACGGCGTACAGGTGCTCCCCGTCGCTCACGGCGTCGAACAGCAGGGCGCCGTTCGGCAGCGGCACCTCCGTGGTCCAGCGCGGCTCGCCCGAGGGGTCGAGCGCCGTGACGAAGACGCCGTGCTCGCCGTCCCCGGCCGGCGTCAGGGTGCCGTCGCCGGCGCCGAGGACGTACGTGGTGCCGTCGTCGCCCCGGACCACGCCGTGCACGATCTCGACGCCGGGCGTGCCGAACTGGGTGAGTCCCTCGGGGACGGCCACCGGCTGCTCCGGTGGCTCCGTGCCGAGGAAGCGGAACTGGTCCGGGTCCTCCAGGTCGAGGCGCCGGTCGTCGCTGCAGAGCACGTCGCCGTCGTTCCCCGGCGCCGCGTCGCACGGTTCGACGAAGGCCACGAGGTCGGGCTCCGCCTCGGGGTCGGCGGTCCAGAACAGGTACCACCCGTCGGTGGCCGCGCCGTCGTCCGGCCCGGCCCGGACGACGGCGTAGTCCGACGCCGCCCCCGGCAGGTCGATCCGGCCGTGCTCGTAGTCGAGGTTGCGGACGACCAGGTACCCCTCGTCCTCGCCCGGCTCCGGGTCCACGAACCAGGGGCGCGCGGAGCGGGTGTCGCCCAGGATGATCCGGTCACCGGTGGCCGAGCCGTAGGCACGCTCGACCGGCGGATTGCTGACGACCTCGAGCACCCGCCGCTCGCCCGCCCCCGGGTGGTCGTCGGCCGGGTCGGCCGGGAGGAAGGTGTCGTGCCCGGCCGTCTCGCCCTCGATGTAGTCCGTGTCGAAGACCGTGTACTCCAGGTCGTGGTAGGGCGTGCCCGAGCCGAAGGTCAGCCCGGACGGATCCCCGGACGCCAGATCGGTGACGCCCTCCGGCATCGCCGGGAAGGTCGCGGCGTAGTCGACGAGGGCGTCGGGGCTCACGCCCGAGGGATCCCCCGACCCGTCGGGAGCGGGCGTGTCACCGCGGCCGCCCGTGCAGGCGGCCAGCGCCAGCGCCGCCGCGCACCCGGTCGCGACCGTCCGCCGTCCCACCGTGTCGACGGTGGCACCCGGGTGTCCGGGCCCGGTTCGCCCGGTGTTCGAGGTCGGTAAGCGGTGAGGTCGCCGGCGCCCGGCCCGCCGTCACCGCAGCCGGGCCGCCGGCGACTGCCACCGGCCGGGCGACGGCGCGAGGGGGCGACGGAAGCCGTGCGCGGGATCACCCCACGCCGAGCGGCGAGGCGGTGGTGCGGGTGCGGGGCGTTGGGCGAGGACCGTGACGAGGGCGGCGACGGCGGCGGCCACCTCCTCGTCCGAGGGCTCCGCCGGCTCGCGCGTCCCGACGGTCACAGCGGGATGTTCCCGTGCTTCTTCGGCGGCAGCGACTCGCGCTTGGTCCGGAGCAGGCGCAGCGCCCTGGTGACCTCGACCCGGGTGCGGGACGGCTCGATGACCGCGTCCACGTAGCCGCGCTCGGCGGCGACGTACGGGTTGGCCAGGGTGTCCTCGTACTCCTGGACCAGGGCGGAGCGCACCGCCTCGACGTCCTCGCCGGCCTCGGCGGCGGCGGCGAGGCGGTCCCGGTACAGCAGGGTGGTGGCGCCCTGGGCGCCCATGACGGCGATCTGGGCGCTCGGCCAGGCGAGGTTGACGTCGGCGCCCAGGTGCTTGGACCCCATGACGCAGTACGCCCCGCCGTAGGCCTTGCGGGTGATGACGGTGACCATGGGGACGGTCGCCTCGGCGTAGGCGTACAGGAGTTTCGCGCCGCGGCGGATGATGCCGTTCCACTCCTGGCCGGTGCCGGGCAGGAAACCGGGCACGTCCTCGAACGTGAGGATGGGGACGTTGAAGGCGTCGCAGGTCCGCACGAATCGGGCGGCCTTCTCGCTGGAGTCGATGTCCAGGCACCCGGCGAGGTGCAGCGGCTGGTTGGCGACGATGCCGACCGGGAAACCGTCGACCCGGGCGAACCCGACGACGATGTTGGGCGCGAAACCGGGGGAGACCTCGCAGAACTCGCCGTCGTCGACGACCCGGGAGATGACGTCGTGGATGTCGTACGGGCTGCTGGGGGAGTCCGGGACCAGGCCGTCGAGCTCGCGGTCGGTGTCCGTGATCTCCAGCGCCACCGGGTCGGTGCCGGCGCGGTCGTCGGCCGGGGCCGGCTCCAGGTTGTTCGACGGCAGGTAGGAGAGCAGGTCCTTGGCGTAGGCGATGGCGTCGGCCTCGTCGGCGGCCATGTGGTGGGCGTTGCCGGAGCGGGTGGCGTGGGTGCGGGCGCCGCCGAGCTCCTCGAAGCCGACCTCCTCGCCGGTGACGGTGCGGATGACGTCGGGGCCGGTGATGAACATGTGCGACGTGCCGTCCACCATGATCGTGAAGTCCGTCATGGCGGGCGAGTAGACGGCGCCGCCCGCGCAGGGGCCCAGGACGAGGCTGATCTGGGGGATGACGCCGGAGGAGTGGACGTTGCGGCGGAATATCTCGGCGTAGAGGCCGAGGGCCACGACCCCTTCCTGGATCCGGGCGCCGCCGGAGTCGTTGATGCCGACGACCGGGCACCCGGTGCGCATGGCGAGGTCCATGATCTTGACGATCTTCTCGCCGAAGACCTCGCCGAGCGAGCCGCCGAACACCGTGAAGTCCTGGGCGAACACGCACACCGGGCGGCCGTCGACGGTGCCGTGGCCGGTGACGACGCCGTCGCCGTACGGGCGGTTCGCGTCGAGGCCGAAGGTCGTCGTGCGGTGCCGGGCGAGGGCGTCGGTCTCGGTGAACGAGCCCGGGTCGAGCAGCAGGTCGATCCGCTCCCGGGCGGTGAGCTTGCCCTTGGCGTGCTGGCGCTCGACGGCCCGGGCGCTGCCGGCGTGGACGGCCTCGTCGGTGCGGCGGCGCAGGTCCTCGATGCGCTCGCCGGTGGTGTGCGGCGAGGGGGTCGTCGAGGCGGTCGAGGAGGCGGTCATCGCCCGCGACTCTAGCCGCGCGGAGCCCGTCCACAGGCGCGCCGGTGGGGGTGCCCATGCCCCGGTTCGTCCCACTAGCGTGACGGCTCGTGAGCGGTCGGGTACGGAACGGAACAGTGTGGCGGGCGCGGTGGGTCCGGTTCGCCGGCGTCGTCGGCGTGGGTGCGGCCCTGGTGGGGTGCAGCGGGTCCGCCGGCGACGAGCGGCCGGCCGCGTCGACCGGCGCGTCGCCGTCGGGGCCGCCGGCGACGTCCGGGGGGTCGGGTGCGGCGCCGTCGTCGACGCTGCGGCCCCTACCACCCGAGGCGACCGAGCTGTCCGAGGCGGGGGCGGTGGCGTTCCTCGAATGGTGGGTGGAGATGTACAACCACGTCGAGGCCACCGGCGAGACCGAGCTCGTGTTCGAGCACTCCGAGCCCGGGTGCACCTTCTGCCAGAACTTCGTCGAACGCGTCGACCCGGTCTACGCAGCGGGCGGGCGTATAGAGCGGGAGGCGCCCACCCGTTTTCTGGACATTCAGCCGGAAGGCATCAGTCCGCAGAACGCCTTAATCGTGAAGGCAGGGATCTCGTCGGGCGCGTCTCTGACCTATGGGTCGGCCGGCGAGCTCATCCGGAGCGCCCCCGCGGACGACCCGCCGCTCGATGTGGTGGTCGGCCTTCAGTGGGCCGAGAACCGTTGGCTGGTGATAGACGTCGGGCCGGAGGAGGTCACGTGAGCGTCGCAACGACGATCGTGCTGCTGGTTCTGGCATCCGGACCGCTCATCTCCGACTCCGACAACTCTGCCCAGCTCAGTGGCGAGTCGGTACGATTCGAGGTGCAGGCCAGAGTCCCAGGAACCGAGCAGCGGCCAGCGGCCGCTTCCGCCGACGGGCCGCCGGAGGTGCGGTTCATCGACGGGTGCACGTTGGTCGGTGGGCTGGAGGCCGCGCTCGACTGTCTCAACACGCCCTGCCCCGACGGCACGGTGCGCGGGACGGTGGTGGACGTGTCGCCCGGCGCGGATTCCCGGGCTCCGGTCGACCGGTTCTCGGACGGGTGCTTCGGGGGCGACGATCCGGCGGTCCTCGAGGTGGTGGTGGCCGCGGAGTTCCGGGACTCGGTGAGTCCGTCGGGGGTGGTGGTGCAGCCGGGGACCGGACGGGCGCTGGTGAACCTGCCGCTCGTGACCCACGCCGAGCCCGTCAGCGACACCTGGACCCCGACCCTGCTCGGCGCCGCCGTGACCATCCGGGCCACTCCGGTGTCCTACTCGTGGGACTTCGGCGACGGCGCCGCACCCGTGATCGCCGATCGTCCCGGGGGCCCCTACCCCGACCACGCCGCCGAGCACACCTACGTCACCACGGGGGACCGCGCCGTCACCCTCACCACCACGTACACCGGGCAGTACTCCCTCGACTCCGGTGCCACCTGGGCGCCCATCCCCGGCACCGCCACGGCCACCAGCGGCCCCGTCCCCGTCCGCCTCGTCGAGGCCCGCGCCCATCTCACCGGCTGACCGTCGCGGTAGCCACCCGGGCCGGGTCATCCGGTCCGGTCCGAGAGACGTCGACCGTCGGCACCTGATCCCCTGGCGCTGTGCAGGACCTACAACTTGTAGGTCCTGCACAGCGCCGACGCCGGAGGTGCCGCGGGCGCCGGCCCAGTCGACGCCATCGCCGAGGGCCGCCCGCCCGCTCCCAGCTCCCGACGGGCGAGACGGGACTGTCGCTGCCGGTAGCGTGACCGTTACGCTTCACGCCGTGAATCTTCCGGGGGGATTTCCCGCTATCGACGCCGGTCGATTGCGGGATGCCGTGGCGGGGCGATGGGACCTGAGAGCCGTCGTGCCCGAGACGGGGTCGACCAACGACGACGCGGCGCTGGTCGCCAGCCTCCACCCGGGCGACCCGAGCTGGCCGGGGGTGCTCGTCGTCGCCGACCACCAGACCGGGGGCCGCGGGCGCCGGGGCCGGCAGTGGACGGCGCCGCCCCGCACCTCCGTCGCGGTCTCGGTCGCCTTCACGCCGCGGGTCGGCACCGCCCGCTGGGGGTGGATCCCCCTCCTGGCGGGCCAGGCCGTGCGTGACAGCGTCACCGCGATGCTCGACACCCTGGGCCAGGACTGCCGGGCCCGGCTCAAGTGGCCGAACGACGTCCTGCTCGACGGGCCGGTGCCGGGCAAGCTCTCCGGTGTCCTCGCCGAGGTCCGGGGCGCCACCGCGGTCGTGGGCGCCGGGATCAACACCAACCTCGAGGGGGACGACCTGCCGGGCACGGCCACCTCGCTGCGCCTGGCCACAGGCCGCGTCATCGACCCCACCGAGGTGGTCGCCGGCTACCTGGCGAAGCTCCACGAGTGGCTCAGCCGCTGGCTGGACGCCGAGGGCGACGCCGACTCGGCGGGCCTGCGGGCGGCGCACCTCGCGTCCTCGGCCACCGTGGGCCGCGACGTCGACGTCCACACCCCGACCGGTGTCGTGTCGGGGCGCGCGGTCGACGTCGACGCCGTCGGCTGCCTCGTCGTCGACGTCCGGGATCAGGGACGGGTGTCGCTGAGCGCCGGCGACGTCGTCCACGTGCGCTGAGCCGGAGCGGGCTCCGACCGCGGCGCCGCATCGGGCGCGGGCGGCGCCGGCGGCGGGCCGGCGGCGCGGCGCTGCTCCAGGTCGCCCCGGAACACCAGGTACCGGTAGCACAGGAACCGGAACACCATGCCGAGCACCAGGCCGACGCCGTTCTTCGCGACGTTGTCCGCCAGCTGGCTGTCGAAGCCGAGGACGTACCGCGACACGGCGAGGCACCCGGCGGCGATCCCGAGCCCGACCAGGTTGATGGCGAAGAACAGCAGCACCTCGCGCGCCACCGCGGACCGCCGGCGGTGGCGGAAGGTCCAGTACCGGTTCCCCAGCCACGCCACGACGATCGCGACGCCGGTCGAGACGATCGCCCCGGTCACCGGCCTGGTGCCGAGCACCGGGTCGTCGCCGGCGTGCACCAGCAGGTTGAACAGCCCGACGTCGACGACGAAGGCGACCCCGCCGACGACGCCGAACTTCAGCACCTCGCGCACCACCAGCGCCAGCGCGCCGCGGACCAGCCCCACCAGTCGGACCAGCCCGGCCAGCGGTGCGGCGGCGCCACGGTCGGTCGGGGTCCCGCGCCGGGACGGCTTCAGCACCCGGCCACCGTACGGCACGTCCCCGGGGCCGCCACCTGCGTAGGCTCCCGATGTGGTGCCGGACCCGTCCCCGCCCGCCGTGCTGCCCCCGGCCGGCCCGGCCCCCGACTTCCCGACCGTCGGCGTCGTCGGCGGCGGCCAGCTGGCCCGGATGATGGTCGGTCCGGCGACGGCCCTGGGGGTCGGGCTGCGGGTGCTCGCCACCACGCCCGACGACGCGGCTGCCCGGGTCGCCGGCGCCGTGGTCGGGGACCACCGCGACCTGGCGACGCTGCGGGCCTTCGCCGCCGGGGTCGACGTCCTCACCGTCGAGCACGAGCACGTGCCGGGCGAGCACCTGGCCCGGCTGGCGGGCGACGGGCGGGCCGTGCGACCGGGCGCCGCCGCCCTCGTCCACGCCCAGGACAAGGTCGTCATGCGGGAACGGCTGTCCGCGCTCGGCATCCCGGTGCCGCGGTGGGCCCGGGCCGAGGCCACCTCGGACGTCGCGCTCTTCGCCGAGGAGACCGGCGGGCCGCTCGTCGCCAAGCGCCGCCGCGGCGGGTACGACGGGCGCGGGGTGCTCGTCGTCGACCGGCCCGAGCAGGCCCGGGAGACCGCCGGGGACTGGCTGGCGAGCGACGGCACCCTGCTGCTCGAGGAGCGCGTCCCCTTCGTCCGGGAGCTCGCGGTCCTGGCGGCCCGCAGCCCGAGCGGGCAGGTCGCCGTCTGGCCCGTGGTCCAGACCGTCCAGGTCGACGGCATCTGCCGGGAGGTGATCGCCCCCGCCCCCGGCCTGGACGACGCGGTCGCCGGCGAGGCGGCCCTGGTCGCGGCCCGCCTCGCGGGGGAGCTCGACGTCACCGGCGTGCTCGCCGTCGAGGGCTTCGAGCTGGCGGCCGACGGTGACCGGCCCCGATTCCTCGTCAACGAGCTGGCGATGCGGCCCCACAACTCCGGCCACTGGACCATCGAGGGGTCCATGACCAGCCAGTTCGAGCAGCACCTGCGGGCGGTCCTCGACCTGCCGCTCGGCTCGGTGACGGCCCGGGACCCGGTCACCGTCATGGTCAACGTCCTGGGAGCCGGCCACCCCGACCTCTACCCCGCGTACCGCCACGTCCTGGCGCGCGACCCGAGCCTCCACGTCCACCTGTACGGCAAGGAGGTCCGCCCCGGCCGCAAGATCGGCCACGTCACCGTCGGCGGCGACGACCTCGACGACCTGCTCGCCCGGGCCCGCCACGCCGCCGACTACATCGCCGGGACGGTGCTCGAGTGACGGCCGGGGCGAGGGCCGCGGGCGCGGGCGAGACGGCGGGCGCGGCCGGGACCCCGGCGCCGGCAGCCGCGCCGATCGTCGGTGTCGTCATGGGATCCGACAGCGACTGGCCGGTGATGTCCGCTGCTGCCGAGGCCCTCGCCGAGTTCGGCGTCCCGTGCGAGGTCGACGTCGTGTCTGCGCACCGGATGCCTCACGACATGGTCGAGTGGGGATCGGCGGCGGCCCGCCGCGGGTTGCGCGTGGTGATCGCCGGCGCCGGCGGCGCGGCGCACCTGCCCGGGATGCTGGCCGCGGTGACACCGCTGCCCGTGGTCGGGGTACCGGTGCCGCTGGCGCACCTGGACGGCCTGGACTCCCTGCTCTCGATCGTCCAGATGCCCGCCGGGGTGCCGGTCGCCACGGTCGGCATCGGCCAGTCGCGCAACGCGGGGCTGCTGGCGGTGCGCATCCTCGGGGCGGGCGAGGGCGTTGACGCCGAACGGTGGCGGCGGGCGCTGGTCGACCACCAGGCCGAGCTGCGGGCGGTGGCTGCGGAGAAGGGACGCCGCCTGCGCGGGCGCGTCGACGAGGAATGCCGGGCCGAGGCCCCCCTCGGGACCGAGTGACGGCCGGTCGGCACGCGGCCGCCGTCAGCGGGCTCAGGTCGTCGCTGCCTGCTCCCGGGGTCGGCTCCCGTCATCGGAGATCGGCGCGTTCCGTCGCTGCTCATGATGGCGGCGCCACCGGGCGCAGGCGGCGACGTATCGGTCGAGATGGTCGTGGCCGAATGCGCCGCGATCCCAGGGAGGAGCGGGCGGGACGGGCGCCGTCAGCCCGTACGCCCATGCCGTCGAGGTGCCGGTGGCCGTGTCGCAGTGGACCCGGACGAGGTCGTACTGCGGGTCCTCGAAGGCGTCGAGGAGCTCCCGCTCGTCGGGAGTCAGGTCGGGGAGCAGGTCGCCCGCAGCGGTCGTCGCGGGGTCGGGTGCCAGGCCCGGGTAGGGGACGCCGGGCAACGCGATCACGCGCCAGCCGTCGACGCTGGCGGGGAACCGGCTCGGCTCCCGGTCGACGAGGGTGCGCATGACCTCAGGGAAGAGCAGGCTGCCGTACACGAACAGCGGCGCCGGAGCCGCCGATGCCCGGGCCAGCCGGCCAGAGTGCCGCGAGTTCGGCTGGGGTGAGCGGTCGCTCGTAGGAGGCACGGAGAACCCTCTCGATCGTCGGGGCGTCGGCGTGGTCGGCCAGGTTGACGAACCAATCGGTGCCGGCGGGATATGCCCACAGGTAGGAGCGGAGAAGGGGGTCGGCTCCCCGGTCGGCGAGGACGTCGGAGATCGTGGCATCGGTCCAGAAGGGGACGCGTCGTCTCGCGAGAGCCGCGCACTCGCCGAGTCCGACGCCGTCGTTCACGGCTCGATGAAGCTCGGCCCGCACGAGGTGGAGGTAGTGATCGAGCCGAACACGTGCCGCCACAGCGGTGTCATCCGGGGCCACGAGGAGGGGCAACGCAGTGGCGAGGCCCTCGAAGTGGACCTGGCGGGGATCGTGGACGCACGACAGCCGCACCCACGGCACTGCTTCGTCTCGCGCGGCCTGGGCCAACGACGCGGCCTGCAGGGCGTGGCCCAGGATCTCGTGCAGTGCAAACTGGCGGGCCCTGACCTCGGTGAACACCGCCCGGCGCAGATTGAGTCGCAGACGCTGCCGGGATCCCTCGCCGCTCAGCCAGTACGACCAGTACTCGTCGACGTCAACGGACTCCGCGTCGAGGTGGTACGGCGCGGACGTGCCGGTGAGCCGGCGCACGGCCGGTTCGAGTTCGGCGGCCGCGGCGAGGACGGCGTCGATGGCGAGGTCAGCTGGCAGGCGGCCCTCGGCCACCGTCATCGTCTCCTCGGTCTGGTCGTCCCACCCGACGTCGAGGTCCGCCAGCGCGCGTCGCGCCACATCCCCGACGGCCGTCACGTGCTCGTCGGGCCAGCCTGCGGCAGAGCACCCCTGGGTGCGGTGCACGTAGGTCTCGAACGCCAGGCGCTCACCGAGCTGAGCGGACACGTAGGTGAGGTGTGCGAGAGCGTCCGTCGCAACCTCGCAATCGGGGGAGGACACAGCCTCCGCATGCAGGCGGGTCATGCCGGTCAGCACGTCGAGTCGGCTGGACGCCGGTGCCACCGGCTCATCGAGCGGCCGGTAGTCGAAATCGATGATGCTCGAGGCGCCGCGGGCCCGCTCATGCGCGTCCCAGGCACGCACCAGTGCCTCGACCGCGTCCCGCATCATGATTCTGGGCCCCATCGCACGGTCAAGGACTGGCCCGCAAGCAACGATCGGCGGTAACTGGTCAGGTCTTCGACTTCCTGGCCGATGAGTGATGATCGTCTTTGACGTGCGCTGAATCCTCGGCGCGTCTCGTCAGATCCTCCTCCGGTTTCTGCCACAATGGGTGCATG
>JBHJOJ010000187.1:0-4602 GCA_050329835.1 Kineosporiaceae bacterium
GCCGGTCCCTCACGCCCCGCCCGCTCGCGGGCCGCCCGGGACACCCGTCCGCCGGCCGGCGGCCCGCCCCGGCCGGTCGAGCGCGGCCCGTCGGGGACCGGGTTCTTCATCGCCGTCGAGGGCGGCGACGGGGCCGGCAAGTCCACGCAGGTGCAGCTGCTCGTCGACTGGCTCATCGAGGAGATCGGCCACGAGGCGGTCATGACGCGGGAGCCCGGCGGGACGAACCTCGGCCGCGGCGTCCGGGCGCTGCTGCTGACGTACGCCGACGGCAGCCCGGTGCCGCGGGCGGAGGCGCTGCTGTTCGCGGCCGACCGGGCCCAGCACGTCGACACCCTGGTGCGCCCGGCGCTGGCCCGCGGTGCCGTGGTCGTCACCGACCGGTACGTCGACTCCTCGCTCGCCTACCAGGGGGCGCGCGGGGAACTGGACGGGGCGGACGTCGCCGCGCTCTCGCGCTGGGCGACCGACGGGCTGCGTCCGGACCTCACGGTGGTCCTCGACCTGGACCCCGGGACGGCGGCCGGGCGGCTCGCGGACCGCCGCGCCGTCACCGGCACCGACCGGGACCGGATGGAGACCGAGCCGCCCGACTACCACGCCGCGGTCCGCGAGGCCTTCCTGCGGATGGCCGCCGCGGATCCCGGCCGCTACGTCGTCGTGGACGCCGACCGACCGAGCGTCGAGGTCGCCGACGACGTCCAGCGGGCCGTCCGGCCGCGGCTGCCCCTGTCGCGGCACCAGCGGGCGGTGATGGCGTCACGCCTGGCGGCCGATGCCGACGCCCGGGAGGCCCGCGAGGTGGCGGTGGTCGCGGAGGCGCAGATCTGGCTCAACCAGGTGGACGCGCGGCTGTGAGCGTCTGGGACGCCGTCGTCGGGCAGCGGCGCGCGGTCGCGGTGCTCCGCAGCGCCGTCGCCCGCCGGGACGAGGCCGGCCTGTCGCACGCGTGGCTGGTCACCGGCCCCCCCGGATCGGGCAGGTCGGTGGCGGCGCGGGCGTTCGCGGCGGCGCTGCAGTGTCCGGAGGGCGGGTGCGGCCGCTGCCCCGAGTGCCGGGAGACCCTGGCCGGCGCCCATCCGGACGTCACGGTCCTCGCGACCGACGAGATGCAGCTGCGCAAGGACACCGTCGTCGGGCTGATCCGGCGGGCGAACGCCGCGCCGGTGCGGGGCCGGCGGACGGTGGTCGTCGTCGAGGACGCCGACCGCCTCCAGGACGTCGGCGCCACCATGCTGCTCAAGGAGATCGAGGAGCCGCCGCCGCTCACCGTGTGGGTGCTCTGCGCCCCCTTCCCGGAGGACCTGCTCCCCACCATCCGCAGCCGCTGCCGGCTCGTCACCCTCGGCATCCCGGCGCCGGAGGCGGTCGTGGAGTTCCTCGTCGCCCGCACCGGCGTGGCCGCCGCCGAGGCCGCCTGGGCCGCCGCCGCCAGCCAGGGCCACATCGGGGTCGCCCGCCGGCTCGCCGTCGACCACGACGCCCGGCGGCGGCGGCGCGAGGTGCTCGGGCTGCCCTCGTCGCTCACCGGGGTGCCGGACGCCGTGCAGGCGGCGTCCGACCTCAGGGAGATCGCCACCGAGGACGCCGCTGCCGAGACCGAACGGGCCCACGAGGCGGAGCAGGCCGACTGGCTGCACGCCATGGGCGTGGAGTCGGCCGACCAGCTGCCCCGCCAGCTGCGCACCCAGTGGAAGGACCTGCTGGCGTCGCAGAAGCGCCGCGCCCGGCGCAACGTCACCGACGGCCTGGACCGGGCGTTGCTCGACCTCACCGGCCTGTACCGGGACGTGCTGGCCGTCCAGTTCGGAGCGGCGGTGCCGCTGGTCAACGCCGACCTGCGGTCCGAGGTCGAGGCGCTGGCCGCGCGCCACGACCCCTCGGCCGTGCTGCAGGCGGTCGAGGCCATCGCCCGCACCCGGCTGCGGCTGACCCAGAACGCCGCCCTGCCGCTGGCGCTGGAGGCGCTGGCCGTGCGGATGGTGCCCGCCTGAGGCGGGCAGTATGACCCCGTGACCGTTCCCTCCACCCCCCGTCCGGTCCGGGCGTCCGCCGTGACGCTGCTGGTCGCGACGGTCGTGCTCGCCGGGTGCTCGGCGGTCCGGGACGGCGGGTCGGCCGGCGGGGGCGGCGGGGAGCCGCCGCCGTCCGGGACGGCCTCGCCCTCCGGCGCCACGGCGACCGCCCGCCCCACCACGCTCGACGGGTACCTGACCCAGACCATCGCGTGGGGGTCGTGCGAGGAGTTCGACGTCCCGCCGGGCGCCACCTCGGACGGCTTCGAGTGCGGGTACCTCCTGGTGCCGCTGGACTACGGCGACCCCGGCGGCGAGACCGTCGAGATCGCAGTGAACCGCCGCCCGGCCCGCGAGGGCGAGGCCCGCGGCGCCCTGGTCGTCAATCCCGGGGGGCCGGGCGGGTCGGGCGTCGACCACGCCTTCGGCGACACGTTCACGGCGTCGGCCGCCGTGGTCGCCGAGTACGACCTCGTGGGGTTCGACCCCCGGGGCGTGGCCCGGTCGCAGGGCATCGACTGCCTCGACGACGAGGAGGTGGACGCCTACCTCGCCGCCGACCGCACCCCCGACATCGCCTCGGAGCAGGAGGAGTACCGGGATCTGCTGCGCGATCTCGCCGAGGGGTGCGGGGCGGACACGCCGATCGCCGCCCACATGGGCACCGAGGACGCGGCGCGCGACGTCGACGTGCTGCGGGCCGCCCTCGGCGAGGACCGCCTGAACTGGCTGGGCAAGTCCTACGGGACCCAGCTCGGGGCCGTCTACGCGGAGCTGTTCCCGGACCGGGTCGGCCGGATGGTCCTCGACGGCGGGGTCGACCCCAGCTCCGGGGTCACCGGGTCGGAGGCGGCGGTGGAACAGATCGCGGGCTTCGAGCTGGCACTGGAGTCGTTCGTCGAGGACTGCCTGACCCGGGACGGCTGCCCGCTGACGGGCACGACGGACCAGGGCGTCTCGCAGGTGGTCCGCTTCGTCGAGCGGCTCGACGCCGCCCCGCTGCCGACCGGCGACGAGGACCGGCCGCTGACCCAGGGACTCGCGGTGTACGGCGTGTTCGGCCCGCTGTACCAGCGCGACGCCTGGCAGCTGCTGCGCGAGGCCCTCGGCCAGGGGTTCGAGGGCGACGCCTCGACCCTGCTGGTGCTGGCCGACCTGTACAGCCAGCGTCAGGAGGACGGGTCCTACCGCGGCAACGCCGCCGAGGCGATGCCGGCGGTCAGCTGTCTCGACGTGGACCCCGACGCGCCGGAGGAGGACCCGGTCGAGGTGCAGCGCGCCCTGGAGGCGGCCGCTCCCGAGGTGGGCCCGCTCTTCGACTCCCGCTTCGACCCCTGCGAGGACTGGCCGGTGCCCGCCCGGGGGCTGCCGGAGATCGCGCCGGAGGGCCTGCCGCGGGTGCTCGTCATCGGCACCACCCGGGACCCGGCGACCCCCTACGAGTGGTCGCAGCGGCTGTCGGAGGCGCTGCCCGGGTCGGTCCTGCTGACGTTCGACGGGGACGGCCACACCGCCTACCTGCAGACCGGGGCGGGGTGCGTCGACGAGATCGTCGACGAGTTCCTGCTGGACGGGAGCATGCCGCCGCCCGGGACGACCTGCGAGGCCGAGTACGAGTGAGACGACGGACGCCGCCGCCCCGGGTGGGCGGCGGCGTCGGTCGGGGCCGGGGGTCCGGCTCAGTCGGTCTCCTCGAACTCCGTCTCGGTGTTCGTCTCGGTCTCGGTCACCTCGGTCTCGACGACCTCGGTGTTCGTCTCGGTGGCGGTCGGCTCGAGGGTCTCGGTGACCTCCTCCTCGACCACCTCGGTCTCGGTCTCGAGGACGGTCTCCTCGATCTCCACGGTGCCGTCGTCCTCCTCGCCGCCGCAGGCTGCGGCACCGAGGACGAGGCCGGCGGCCGCCAGGGTCGCGGCGGCCGTACGACGGACGGTCGTGAGCTGTCGTGTCTGGCGCATGGGGACGGGGTAACCGGCCCTCACCCGCCCGATAACGTCAGCTGGGTCACGATGGCGTCACGCCGTCGGCGGGTCAGGGGGTCATCTCGTCGTCGGTCATGCCGTCCTCGGTCATGAGGTCGTCCTCTGTGGCGAGGCCGTCGCCGGTCCCGAGGTCGTCCTCGGTGGCCAGGTCGTCGTCGGTGAACGCGTCCGTCGGTTCGACGGCGGGTGCCTCCGTCTCGTCGGTCGTCGAGTCGTCCTCGCCGCAGGCGGCGGCGCCGAGGACGAGGCCGGCGGCTGCGGCAGCGGCCACCACGGTGCGTCGGACAGTGGAGATGTGTCGTACACGCATGGGGCGGGAAGCTAGGAAGCCAGCCTGGCCGTCGCCCGGGAGGGAGGTCACGAGAAGGTCACGATGGGCTGGGCGGGCCGTGAGGAGGTTCACCGAAACCGCGCGGCCGCGACGGGCGTGCACGGGGCGAGCGGCCGGCGGAGCGCCCCGGGCCGCCGGTCCGCGGGCTGCGGGCCGGGCCCGTATGATGCTGCGGTCGCGCCGCCCCGGTGGCGCCCGCCGCCTTAGCTCAGTCGGCCAGAGCGACGCACTCGTAATGCGTAGGTCGTGGGTTCGATTCCCACAGGCGGCTCCA
>JBHJOJ010000188.1:0-4696 GCA_050329835.1 Kineosporiaceae bacterium
GGGACCGCCATGCGTTCCTGCAGGTCGCAGACGCACCGCTGCCGGTCGGCGAGGGAGTCGAGCACGGCCCAGCGGATCGGGTCGCCGATCGCCTGCAGCAGGGCCACCGCCCCGCCCGAACCGGCTAGATCCACATCAGCGCTCGTTGAACCGGCCATGCGTGAAACGTACGAGCGCTGCGGCGGCCTCTCGTGGGCCGAAGGTCCGCCCCGCCGGACGGTCGGGAGCCTGTGGAGCACAGCCTGGGCCAGGGCGAGCGCGGATCGTGGACACCGGCGCCGCGGATCGATGAACGGTCGCGGCTGCGGGACCGCCGGCGGGTTCAGATGATCATCAGGGTGTGGCCGCGCCCGGTGGCCACGTCCCGCACGTACCCGGTGATCGCGAGCTGGGTCAGGACCGTGCGCGCGACCTGGTCGCCGAGGCCCAGGACGCCCGTGCCGTTGCCACCGGCGCACCACAGGGTGCCGTCGACCCGGCCCGCGCACGTGTGCTCCAGCCCCTGGACCACCGTGTCCCAGGTGGTGGCGGAGCCGACCTGCGTCGGGGTGGTCCGGGTGGCGGTGTCGCCCAGGCCGAGCTGGCCGTGGGCGTTGCGTCCCCAGCACCACAGGGTGCGATCGGCGCGGACCGCGCACATGCTCCTGCCGAGGGGGCCGAAGGACAGGCTCTGCCAGGTGGTGGCCGTGCCGACCTGCACCGGGGTGGTCCGGGTGGCGGTGTCGCCGAGACCGAGCTGGCCCTCGCTGTTGAGGCCCCAGCACCACAGGGTCCCGTCGGTACGCAGGGCGCAGGTCGACCGCCACGAGGCGGTGACCCGGCTCCAGGTGGTGGCCGTGCCGACCTGCACCGGGGTGGTCCGGGTGGCGGTGTCGCCGAGACCGAGCTGGCCCTGGTTGTTGAGGCCCCAGCACCACAGGGTCCCGTCGGTGCGGACGGCGCAGGTCCCCCCGGCACCCGGGGCGACGTCGCGCCACTGCTGGCCGACGGCGACCTGGACCGGAGCGGTCCTGGTGTTCGTGTCGCCGGTGCCGAGCTGGCCGCTGCCGTTGTGACCCCAGCACCACAGGCTGTCGTCGGTACGCCGCGCGCAGGCGTGCGACTCGCCGATCGCCACCTCCCGCCACGCCGTGGACACCCCCACCTGGGTCGGGGTGTCCACCGAGGTGTAGCCGCCGTTGCCCAGCACGTTGGCGTCGTTCCACCCCCAGCACCACAGGGTCCCGTCGGTGCGGACACCACAGCTCACCCAGTCGCCCGCCGCCACGTCCACCCACGTGGTCACGGCACCCACGGTGGTCGGCGCGGTGGCCACCGGCACGCCGACCGCGGCGTCGCCCCAGCACCACAGGCTGCCGTCGACCCGGACGCCGCACGTCGCCGTGTCGCCGCCGCTCACACCGGCCCAGCCGGTCCCGGCGCCCACCTGGAGGTGTGTCGAGGAGCTGGTCCGGTTGCCGACGCCGATCTGGCCCTCGGTGTTCATGCCCGCGCACCACAGGGTGCCGCCGGCCCGGACGCCACAGGTGTGCCGGACCCCTGCCGCGATGGTCGCCCAGTCGGAGTACGCCGGGCTCTGGGTCGGTACGTTCCGGTCGGTGGTGTTGCCGCTCCCGAAGGGCCCGGAGTTGTTCCACCCCCAGCACCAGAGGGTCGAGTCGGTCCGCGTCGCGCACGTCATCGCGTAGCCGGCCGTGAGCGTGTTCCAGGTCGTGCCGGTTCCCACCTGGGTGGGTGAGGAGCGGTCGGGGCCTTCGCCCAGGCCGAGCTGCCCCAGGTTGTGGCGGCCCCAGCACCACAGGGTCCCGTCGGTGCGGACGGCGCACGAGTGGTCCGAACCGGTCGCGACGCGGGCCCAGGTGGTCGCCGTCCCCGCCTGCGCCGGGCTGGTCTCCTGCTGCGACGTCGAGCCGCGGCCCAGCTGCCCGTACGGGTTCCACCCCCAGCACCAGAGGGTGCCGTCGGTGCGGGTGGCGCACGTGTGGACGGCGAACTGCGACACGCTCGCCCAGGTCGTCCCGGTGCCCACCCGGGTGGGGACGTTCCGGTCGACCAGGTCCCCGAGGCCGAGCTGGCCGACGTGGTTGCGACCCCAGCACCAGAGGGTGCCGTCGGCCCGCACCGCACAGGCGGACTCCCACCCGGCAGCGACAGCGGTCCAGTTGGTCGCCGACCCCACCTGTGTCGGCGCGCCGACGGTCGTGGTTCCCCCGTGGCCGAGCTGTCCGTAGTGGTTGTAGCCCCAGCACCACAGGGTGCCGTCGGTGCGAACGGCGCAGGCGAACGAGGTGCCGACGTCGACCTGAGCCCACGTCGAGGCGGAGCCGACCTGGGCCGGCGACAGGGTCGAGGGCGTCCGCACCAGACCGAGCTCACCGTGGAGGTTCGGGCCGGTCGCCGACAGCGGGCCCTGGGCCGAGAACGGCCCGGCCCACCAGGCCGACGTGCCGTCGGTGGCGCCCGAGAAGGCTCCCTCGACGGGTGCGGCGGTGCCGGCGGCGACGACACCCGCGAGAACCACCCACGCCGCGAGGACCCCCCGGACCGCGCCCCGGCCGGGGCGGCGCCCGGGGCGACGGCCGGCACCCCGGACCTTGCGGGCGTCGGCGGCGGCGTGCCTCGGTCTCATGTCGCCCTGCCCGCCCGCCACCCGAGGACCGCTCCGGCGAGACCGGTGAGCGCGGCCACGGTCAGCGGCAGAGCCGGATCGCCGTGCACGACGCCCAGCAGGGGCCTGCCCACCATGGGGATCACGAGCCGGGCCTCCCCCAGCACGTGTTCGGGGTGGATCGCGGGGTGGTCCGGCGAGGGGTTGGCGTCCCCCCGCGTGACGACGGAGCCGTCCGGCTCCCGGCTCACGACGCGGTGCAGGTAGGTACTCGCGCCGCGATCACCGTCCTGGACGGCGACGATCGTCCCCGGCAGGGGTCCGCCGGGAAGGCCCCTCGGAGCGGTCACCACGACGTCCCCCGGGTCGATCCCCGGACTCATCGAACCCGAGACCACCAGCCGGGGCTGCCAGCCGATAGCCGCCGGCGCCGTGCTCCACACCAGCAGGCCGCCGAGCAGTGACAGCCAGGCCGTGGCGGCCGCCACGGCGAGGCTCCACATCGTGGTCCCGGCGGCGCGGCCCGCCCTGCCGCCCGCGGCGCCCCTTCGGACCGCGGGAAGCAGGGTCACGCTCACGACCGCCTCCTGGCCGCTCGCTTCCTGGGCCGACGCCGCCTCGCACGGGTTCTCACGCCTGGGCCTCCCACTGGAACGTGGCCGTCGCCGTGCCGCCCTCGGCCGAGTTCGGTGTGCCGGCGTTGAGGGTGTAGGAGATGCGGTAGACCCGGCTGCCGTTGCCCGAAGGGGCCCAGGCACCGACGCCGGAGGCGTAGCCGGTGTGGGTGGTGACGAAGGTGTTGAGGGTGCCGGTGAAGATGGTGCTGGACGGGACGAAGCCGGTGCACGAGCCGAACCCGCCGCCACTGCCCTCCTGGATGGTGATGTCCAGGTACTGGGCGATGGCGTCCGGGTCGGTCGAGGCGCTCGCGTAGACCTCGACCGCCGTCGCCACGGTGCCGGTGTAGGTGACGGTCAGGCACCGGGATCCGGTGGACCCCGGGGTGAGGCCGGAGGCCGTGAACAGTGCGGCACCGGCGTCG
This sequence comes from Kineosporiaceae bacterium, assembly GCA_050329835.1. Taxonomy (GTDB): domain Bacteria; phylum Actinomycetota; class Actinomycetes; order Actinomycetales; family JBBAYJ01; genus JANNOG01. The sequence continues at coordinate 3,651 of JBHJOJ010000188.1, forward strand.
TCGTCGGTGAGGTCGACGCTGCCCGTGGTCCACGAGTTGCCGGCGTTGCTCGTCGTGGCGGTGAAGGCCGCGTTCGTCGTGCGCCACACGAACGTTCCGCTCGCGAGCAGTCCGACGACGATCGCCAGGGCGATCAGGACCGTGCCCGGAGGGCGCGAGGACCTCGCGGCGACGGTTGCGGCGAGGACGCCGTGCCGGCGCCGGCGACCCGCGCCGTGCCGTCCGCCTCGGGGGCGGTCGACGCGCGAGTCCGGCCGCGCGACGACGACCGACCGGGGTGCGGCGTCACCCCGGCTCCCCGCCGAGGCGGTCCTGCTCGGCGTCGGTGACGTCGTGAGGTGTCGTCCCGTGTCCACGGTGGGCTCCAAAGATCGGCTCGACGTCTCCATCGTCGAATCGCCGGGTCGACTGAAGTGCTCCTCACACGAACGCGGACGGGATTCGGTACGGGGCCGCGGGGTCACCTCGGGACGACGACCAGCGTCCCGCGCATCGAGTACGGGTGGACGTTGTCGGTCAGGGACCGGGGGGACCCGCTCCGCCGGGCGGGGCCAGCCGCCGCAGAAACGCCCTCACCTCACGCCGGATCACCGGTTCCGCGCGGCGCAGGTCGTGGCCGGCACCCGGGAGGACGACGACCCGGCGGCGCCGCACCCGGCCGCGGTGCGGCAGGCCACGCGCGCCCCGTTCGACCGGCCCGCCATCACCAGCGGCGGCACCACCGCGACGACGACGAAGCCGGCCCCGTGCGCCGCCGCGGCCAGGGCCTCGAGGTCCGGCGCGCCGACCCCGCCACCGGCACCGTGGGTGAGGACGAGGGTGCCGGCGGAGCGGGACGCGGCGGCCGGGAGTCGTCACCCGCCGATTCTCGTGGTGCATCCGGCCCCGGGGCGGAGAGCCCGACCGGGCGTCGGTTACAGCAGTTCCGGGATCTTCTGCTGCCTCCGGTCGTGGGCCCGCCGGAACGCGATCGTCACCAGGGTCGACGTCAGCACGACGAACAGCGAGTACAGCGCCGGCATGAGGACCACGTCCTCCTGCAGGGT
>JBHJOJ010000189.1:0-5706 GCA_050329835.1 Kineosporiaceae bacterium
GTGGAGGCACCGCTCACGGTGTACGAGATGGCGCTGGACCGCCGCCCCAGCCTCACCGCCGAGCACTGGACCGCCGAGGTGGGCGCGGCCGCCAAGCGGGACCTGCGGGCCGGGCAGACGATCGACGGGATCGGCGGGTTCACCGTGCGCGGGGTCATCGACCCGGCGCCGGACTTCGCCCGTGACGGGCTGGTGCCGCTCGGGGTCCTGGCAGGGGCGCGGATGGTGCGGGACGTGCCCGCCGGCCAGCTGCTGACGTACGAGGACGTGGACGTCGACGACACCTCGACCATCGTGTCGCTGCGGCGGCTGCAGGACGGCCTGCGCCTGACGTGACCGCGACCGGCGCCGCACGGCACCGCGATCCCGACCGGGCCGGTCAGCGGTCGGCGGCCTCGAGGTCGCGCAGCGCGAGGGCGATGTCGAGGCCGGTCCGGTCGGCGACCCGGCGGGCGAGGGGGGGCGCGGGCAGCAGGCGCACCGGCGAGTCCGCCCGCAGCGCCGCCACGAGGGCCGGCACGTCGCCGGTCTCGGGCAGCCGGGCCGCCACCCCCGGCGGCAACACGACCGGGGAGGCGAGCACCCGCAGCCCGGCGCGGTCGACGGTCTCGGTCACCCGTCCCTCGCGGACGACCTTGACCGTGTCCGTCATCGGCCGCACCGCGACGACGGCCTCCCCCGGCGTGGCCATCGCCTCGACCAGGGCCTTCGCGAGGAAGGTCCGCGGCGTCAGCGGGCACAACGGGTCGTGGAGGACCACCGTCGCGTCGGCCGGGACCCCGGACACCTGCGCCAGGTCGGCCACGCCGGGAGGACGTGCCATCACCTCGACCGCCGCGAGGTCCGCCTCGCGCAGCACCGCCCGCAGGCCGGTCACCGACTCGCGGTCGCAGACGACGACGGTCCGAGCGCCCAGCGAGGCGGCCTCCGCCACGGCGTGCACGACCGCCGGCTCGCCGTGGTCGGACACGGACACCAGCCAGTCCCGCCCACCCGCGGGCACCGGGACGACGACCACGGCCTGTCCCGCGACCGCCGCAGGACCCGTCATCCCCGGACGCCGTGACGACGGACCCGGTGTGCGGGGTCGCGGATCAGGAGGCCAGGACCTCGTCGAGGACGGCCTCGGCCCGGACCTCGTCCGTCTTCTCGGCCAGCGCGAGCTCGGACACGAGGATCTGGCGCGCCTTGGCCAGCAGGCGCTTCTCGCCGGCGGACAGGCCCCGGTCGCCGTCGCGGCGGTGGAGGTCCCGGACGACCTCCGCGACCTTGATCACGTCGCCGCTGGACAGCTTCTCGAGGTTCGCCTTGTAGCGCCGCGACCAGTTGGTCGGTTCCTCGATGCAGGGGGAGCGGAGCACCGAGAACACCCGGTCGAGGCCGTCGCGCCCGACGACGTCGCGCACCCCGACGAGATCGACGTTGTCCGCCGGTACCCGGACGGTGAGATCGCCCTGGGCGACCTTGAGGACCAGATAGAGCTTCTCCTCACCCTTGATGGTGCGGGTCTCGACGGCCTCGATGAGGGCCGCCCCGTGATGCGGGTAGACAACGGTCTCGCCGACAGTGAACGCCATGCTGTTGTGCCCCTTTCCGGGGAGCGAGACTACCACCGCCGACCGGGGGACGGAACCGCCGGAGCGACATCTGCGCAGGTCAGATGCCCAACGGCGCTCCGGTGAGGCTTGACACCCATCCATCGGGCGGGTATCGCGACGCGCGCAGGCGCCCGGCCGCGCGCGTCGCTCCGCCCTCGCTAGAGTGCGGACGTGACCCCCGGTACCGCCAGCGTGATCGCCTGTCGACGCCGCGTGACGGCACGGACGCTGGTCCCGCTGGCCGCCGCCCTCCTCACCGCGTCGCTGTCCGGGTGCGCCTACTGGGCCCCCGACGTCACGCAGGTCGACTACAGCGCCGGGGTCGGGCTCAACGCCGAGACCCCGGACCTGCTGGTGCGCAACCTCATCGTGGTCGGGGCCGACGCGGAGAGCCCGGGAGTGCTCTCCGGGGTACTGCTCAACCGGACCGGAGAACCCGTCGAGGTGGGGATCGCCGTGGGCGACGGAGCCCTCGTGACCACGGTCACGGTCCCCGGCGACGGCCGGGTCCTCCTCACCGCCCCCGGGCGGGCCGACGAGCAGCTCGACCCCGGCGCCGCCACGGCCGAGGCGGCGGTCGTGGACCCGCTCGGCGTCGCCCCGGGGCAGACGATCGCCGTCGGGATCACCACCCCGGCCTACGGGGAGCTGGTGCTCGAGCCGCCCGTCAACCCACCGACGGACGAGTTCGAGGGCTTCCTCGACGAGGTGCCGCAGGCGTCACCCGCGACGGGCTGACACCGGCTCGGCCGGGCGGCGCCCGAACTCCCGGCGACTCACGCCTCGAACTTGTAGCCGAGCCCTCGCACCGTGACGATGTGCCGCGGCGCCGAGGGCTTCGGCTCCACCTTCGAGCGCAGCCGCTTGACGTGGACGTCGAGGGTCTTGGTGTCGCCGACGTAGTCGAGGCCCCAGACCCGGTCGATGATCTGCCCGCGGGTGAGGACCCGTCCGGCGTTGCGGACGAGCAGCTCCAGCAGCTCGAACTCCTTGAGCGGCAGCTGCAGCGGGCGGCCCCGCACCGCGACGCTGTGCCGCTCCACGTCGATGCGGACGGGGCCGGCCTCGAGGGTGCCGGGGACGACCGGCTCGCCGTCGTCGCGCCGGCGCAGCACGGCGCGGATCCGGGCGACCAGCTCCCGGGAGGAGTAGGGCTTCGTCACGTAGTCGTCGGCACCGAGCTCGAGCCCCACGACCTTGTCGACCTCGGCGTCCTTCGCGGTCAGCATGATGACCGGGACGTTGCTCCGGGTCCGCAGCTGACGGCAGACCTCGGTGCCCGGCAGGCCGGGCAGCATGAGGTCCAGCAGGACGAGGTCGGCGCCGTCGCGGTCGTAGGAGTCCAGCGCCTCGGTCCCGGTGGCCGCCACGGCGACGTCGTAGCCCTCCCGGGTCAGCACGTACGACAGGGCGTCGGAGAACGACTCCTCGTCCTCGACGACGAGGATCCGGGTCATGGGCCGCTCCCGGGCGCCGGGTCCGCCACCGGCAGGCGCAGGGTGAACGTGGAGCCCTCCCCCGGCCGGCTGCGGACGGTGGCCTCGCCGCCGTGGTTCTCGGCCACGTGCTTGACGATCGCGAGCCCCAGCCCGGTGCCGCCGGTCCGCCGGGACCGCGCCGGGTCGATCCGGTAGAACCGCTCGAAGATGCGCCTCTGCTCCGCCGGGGGGATGCCGTGGCCCCGGTCGCTGACGGCCACCTCGACGAAGTCGTCGGCGCGGCCGACGGCGACCGCCACCCCGGTGTGCGGCGGGGAGTAGCTGATCGCGTTGTCGAGCAGGTTCCGGACCGCCGTCACCAGCAGGTCGTGGTCGCCGAAGGTGTGCAGCCCGGTCTCCGGCCCCACGGTGATCGGGATCTGCTCCGCCTCAGCCCGCCACCCCGCCAGGTCGAGGGCGTCCTGCACCACCCGGTCGACGTCCAGGAGCTCCGACGACGTCAGCGCGTCGGCGGTCTGGAGCCGGGAGAGCTCGATGACGTCGTGCACGAGCCGGGACAGCCGCTCGGTCTCGGTGCGCATCCGCTCGGCGAAGCGGCGGACCGCGGCCGGGTCGTCGGCCGCCTCGGTGAGCGTCTCGGCCAGCAGGCTGATGGCGCCGACCGGGGTCTTGAGCTCGTGGCTGACGTTGACGAGGAAGTCGCTCTTGATCTCCGCCAGGCGCCGGGCCTCACCGCGGTCCTCGAGCAGCAGCATGACCGCCCCGCCCGCAGCGGGCGTCGCCTTGGCCCCGACCACCATGCTGGCCGAGCCGCTGATCCCGCGCTTGAGCTCGAGCTCGGCCTCGTGCATGCGGCCCTCGCGGCGGGTGTCGGCCGCAAGGTCCCGCAGCTCCTGGTGCCGCAGGCAGCCCTCCGTCACGAGGCCGTAACCGTAGGCCGTCGACGTCGCCCGCACCACCCGCAGGTCGGGGTCCACGACGACGGCGACCGCCCGCAGCGAGTCGAGGACGTCCACCACGCCCGGGCCGTCCGGGGTCGCGCCGGCGGCACCCGGCCCGCCGCCGGCGCGGGGTCGCCCGCTCGCCCCGGGGGGCGGTGTGCCCGGAACCAAGGCGTCGGGGACCAGGGCCGGTGCCGGGTCCCCGGCGGTCCGGCCGGCCCGCACCCGGTGCAGCGCGAGTCCAGCCACCACGACGGCCACCAGGCTGAGCCCGCCCACGACCGCGGTCAGGACCGGGACCGGGGCCTCCACGTCCAGCAGGGTAGATGGCCCGGCAACCGGGACGTCCGGGCGTCCCGGTCCGGGCGGCCGGCGCTTCCCGTGGCGCTCACCCGGGGGCCGCCGCCTGGCTCAGCGTCCCTGGGCCGCCACCGCGGCCGCCGCCGACGCGGCCGCCTCCGGGTCGAGGTAGCGGCCGGGGCCGGTGGGCCGCGGGTCACCGCCGTCGTCCGCGGCCAGCTCGTACACCAGCGGGATGCCGGTCGGGATGTTGAGCCCGGGGATGTCCTCGTCGGGGATGCCGTCCAGGTGCTTGACGAGCGCCCGCAGCGAGTTGCCGTGCGCGGCGACCAGCACCGTCGCCCCCGTGCGCAGGTCGGGGACGATGTCGGAGCGCCAGTACGGCAGCATCCGGTCCAGCACGTTCTTCAGCGCCTCGGACCGCGGCATGTCGTCCCCCAGCCCGGTGTAGCGCGGGTCGCCGTCCTGGGCGAACTCGTCGTCCGGCGGGATCGGCGGCGGCGGCACGTCGTACGAGCGCCGCCACGTCGTGAACTGCTCCTCGCCGAACTGCTCGAGGGTCTGCTTCTTGTTCTTGCCCTGGAGCGCGCCGTAGTGCCGCTCGTTGAGCCGCCACGACCGGCGGACCGGGATCCAGTGGCGGTCGCACCGGTCGAGGGCGAGGTGGGCCGTCGTGATGGCGCGCCGCAGCACCGAGGTGTGCACGACGTCCGGCAGCAGCCCGGCTCCGGCCAGCAGCCGCCCGGCCTCGGCCGCCTCGTCGCGGCCGGCTGCGGACAGGTCGACGTCCACCCAACCGGTGAACAGGTTCTTCGCGTTCCAGTCGCTCTCGCCGTGACGCAGCAGGACGAGGGTCACCTCGGTCATGCGCCCCAGCCTGTCAGACCCGGCCCCCTCCCCCGGCCCGGGTCAGGGCTCGTCGGGGCCGTCGGGGACGTCGGGGACGTCGGGGACGTCGAGGACATGGCGGAATGCCGCCAGGTTGTCGGCGGGCAGGCCGCGGGCGGTGCGCCAGGCGTGCTCGGCCCGGATGGCGGTCGCGAAACCCCGCGCGAGGATCTCGTCGAACGACTCCTCGACGGTGCGCACCAGGGCGCCCAGCAGCGCGTCGAGCACCTCCTCGGCCGCGGGGCCGAGGACGGCGGCGGCCGGCACCCGGCCCACGAGGTAGACGTCGCCCGCCCGGTCCACGGCGAACGCCACCCCCGGCAGCCTCGCGTTGCGCCGGAGCAGGAGGTCGTGCACGGCGGCGGGGTCGTCCTCGGGGCGGCGGCACACGAAGACCGCCGCCGAGAGCGTGTGCGCCCCGGCGAGCAGCGAGACGGTGACCGACCGGCGCCGCTCCCCGGGGACCGTCGCGACCGTCTCGCCGGGCCGGGTGCCGGGGGCGTGCTCGACGCCGGCGGCGGCGAGGAAGCCGCGGACGGC
>JBHJOJ010000190.1:0-7471 GCA_050329835.1 Kineosporiaceae bacterium
CGGGCCCGACCGCCACAGCAGGTGCCACGCCCGCGCCTCCCGCAGCGCGGCGACGCGCCCGGGGGCGTCATCGCCGACGAGCCCCGCGGCCGGCCCGGGGACCTCCTCGAGGTCCGCCAGCGCCCGGTCGTGGTCCTGCCGGGCGTCGCCGTGCAGCCGCGCCCGGACGAGGGCGAGGTCGACGGCGGTGTCGGGCGCCGCCGCCACGCCTGCGAGCAGGGCCGCTGCCTCGGCGAACCGGCCGTGGTCGAGCAGGGCGGCCGCCAGCCGCGCCACCACCTGCGGATCGGGCTCGCCCTGCAGGACCGCCCAGGTCAGCGCCTCCAGGGCGGCGACGTCCCCACTGCGCAGCGCGTGCTCGCAGGCCCGCAGGAGGTGGTCCCGGGGTGCTGTGCCCGCCGCCTCCAGCTGCCAGAGGGCGCTGGCAAGGACGTCGCCGGCCCGCCGGCCGCCGTAGGCGTCGACCCGGGCGGCCAGCTCCAGGGCGACGGCCCGCCGGCGCAGGTCCCCCATGGCCTCGAGCACGGCCTCGCCCGTGCCCGGCCCGGCGAGCACCACGGCCTGGCGCAGACCGGACGTCACCGTCCGGACCAGCCCGAGCGAGACGGCCCGCTCGACCGCCGCCACGTCCCCGCCGGCGGCCACCGCGGCCACCAGCTCCGGACCGACCGCGCCGTCGGCGACGGCCACCACCTCGACGACCCGGCGCAGGACCGCCTCGGCGGGCAACGCCACCGGCCGCGGCGGGGAGTCGCTGCCGGCGTCCCACGTCCAGAGCCCGTCGATCATCCGCAGGGTGCCGCGGGCCAGCCCGCGCGTGACGAGCTCGGAGACCCGCCGCGGGTTGCCCCGTCCGGCGGCGGTCAGGGCGGTCGCCGTGTCGGGGGCGACCTCGCCGTCCAGGGCCCGGCGCAGCAGGCCCGAGACCGCCGCCGCGTCGAGGGCGGGCAGCCGCCGGACGGCCACCAGGTCGCTGCCGGCCGCGACCGTCAGGGGGTCCCGGGCGCCGGCGTCCTCCGGCCACGTCGCGAGCACGCGCACCTCACCGGCGACGACCAGCTCGGCCAGCAGGTCGGCCGAGGCCGCGTCGACGAGGTGGAGGTCGTCGACGACGACCAGGGTCCCCGGACCGGAGCGCTCGGCGAGGGCGTCCCTCACGGTGGCGGCCGTCGGCGGCTCGGCCGGGCCCTGCGGGCCGGGCGGGACGAGCGGGCGCAGCGCCCCCCAGGGCCGGGCCCGGGTGTAGCGGGTCCCGACCACCCACACGGTGGGCTGGCCGGCCCGGTCGCGCAGCGCCGTGACCTGCCGCGCCACGGCACTGCGCCCGACGCCCCGCGGGGCGACGACGACCACCGCGCCGAGCCCGGGCGGACCGGCGAGCTGTCCGGAGATCTCCGCGGCGAGCGCGGACCGGCCCGGCGACGGCCACGACGACCACGAGGGGAGCGCCGGCAGCGCCCCGGCGACCCGGGGACGCTCGGCCGCTGTCAGGTCAATCACCGAGAGTCACCATATGTGTGCACGGAGTGAAAAGTGCCACAGGTCGTCGGCACCTCCGGCGCGACACGCCCGGGCGTGTCCCGGCGACCGCGGCCCGCTCCGGGAGGTCGGCGGGTCGCGGGGGTTCCCCTCGGCCGGTGACGCCGCAGCCCTGCCGGCCCTCCGGGGGGCTCGGGGGTGGCTCGGGGGGCGCGCATCGTGGCGGCGGGACCGGCGGCACTTGCGCCGGGCCGCGCCGCGCGCTGAGGTACGGACATGCCGATCCGGTCCGTGAACCCCGCCACTGGCGAGGTCGTCGCCACCTTCGACGAGCACACCCCCGAGCAGGTCGACGCCGCGCTGCAGCGGGCGGTCGAGGCGTTCGGGGTGATGCGCCGGACCTCGTTCGCCGAGCGGGCGGGGTGGCTGCGGGCGGCCGCCGACCTGCTCGAGGCGGAGGCCGACGTCACCGCGCGGATGATGACGCGGGAGATGGGCAAGACCCTGGCGTCCGCCCGCGCCGAGGTCCTCAAGTGCGCCAAGGGGTGCCGGTTCTATGCCGACCATGCCGAGGCGCTACTCGCCGACGAGCCGCGCGACGCCGCCGCGGTGGGCGCCACCCGCGCCTGGGTCCGCTACGACCCGCTGGGCCCGGTGCTCGCCGTCATGCCGTGGAACTTCCCGCTCTGGCAGGCGATCCGGTTCGCGGCCCCGGCGCTCATGGCCGGCAACGTCGGACTGCTCAAGCACGCCTCGAACGTCCCGCAGTGCGCGCTGTACCTGCAGTCCCTCCTCGAGCGGGCCGGCTTCCCGGCCGGGGCGTTCCAGACCCTGCTGATCCCGGCCTCCCGGGTCGCCGGGGTCATCGCCGACCCGCGGGTCGTCGCCACCACGGTCACCGGTTCCGGACCGGCCGGGTCCGCGGTGGCGGCCGCCTCGGGCGAGGCGCTCAAGCCCACGGTGCAGGAGCTCGGCGGCAGCGACCCGTTCGTCGTCATGCCGTCGGCGGACCTCGGGGCCGCCGCAGCGGTCGCCACCACGGCGCGCTGCCAGAACAACGGGCAGTCGTGCATCGCGGCCAAGCGCTTCATCGTGCACGCCGACGTCGCCGAGGAGTTCGAGCGGCGGTTCGCCGACCACCTGGCGGCGCTCGTCGTCGGGGACCCCCTGGCGGAGTCGACCGACGTGGGCCCGCTCGCCACCGAGCAGGGCCGCCGCGACGTCGAGGACCTGGTCGCCGACGCCGTCGCCAAGGGCGCCCGGGTGGTCGTGGGCGGGCAGGTCCCGGACGGGCCGGGCTGGTACTACCCGCCCACGCTGATCACGGACATCACCCCGGAGATGCGCCTCTTCGGGGAGGAGGTCTTCGGGCCGGTTGCAGCGCTGTACCGGGTCGCCTCGATCGACGAGGCCATCGCGCTCGCCAACGACTCGGTCTTCGGCCTGGGCGCCAACGCCTGGACCGGCGACCCGGGCGAGCAGGACCGGTTCGCCCGTGAGCTGGAGGCCGGCATGGTCTTCGTCAACGGCATGGTGACCTCGTACCCGGAGCTGCCCTTCGGCGGCATCAAGACCTCGGGCTTCGGCCGCGAGCTGGGGGAGCTGGGCATCCGCGCCTTCTGCAACACCAAGACGGTCTGGCTGGCGCAGCGGCCGGCCGGGGCGCCCGCGGGCCCGTCGGCGCGCAGCGGGGTGGGGGCCCACAGCGAATAGGGCCGTTCCCGCGTGCGAGCCGCCCGCCCGGCTCGCCTAGCCTCGGGTCATGCTCCTGGAGGACCTGCGCACCCTCGTGGTCCTCGTCGAGTCCGGCGACGAGCTGCGGGCGGCGCAGGGGTTGCGCGCCACCCCCGCCACGGTGCGCCGCTCGCTCGGCCGCCTGGAGCAACGGGTCGGGGGTCGGCTGCTGGTCCGGCACCCGGAGCCGGGGCCGGTCGAGCTGACCCCGCTCGGGGAGCAGGTTCTCGACAAGGCCCTCGACGTGCTCGAGGCCGCCGCCGACCTGCTCCACGCCGTGCACCGGCCGACCCACCGGCCCTACGCCGTCGTCGGGGTCCTGTACCGGCTGCTGGTGGAGGAGATCGCCGACGCCGCCGCGGCCGTCGACCCGCTCGTCGGCGGGGACGTCAGCCTGGAGTACCGGGAGGTGTCCGACGAGGACCCCAGCGCCGGGCTGGCGCGCGGCCGGGTCGACGTCGGGGTCCTCGCCGGGCCCACCGACCTCGACGCGCTGCTGGTCCGGCGCACCGTGGCCCAGGTGCCCCGGGTGGCCCTGCTGGCGGCCCACCACCCGCTGGCCCAGCGCTCCGGGCTGGAGGTCCGCCTGCTGGACGGCGAGGTGTGGGTGGACGACGTCGCGATCCCCGACGCCTCGTGGCCCACCTACTGGCGGTGCGAGGACGTCCGCGGCCGCCCGCCCGAGCGCCGGACCCCGGTGACCGGGCTGGCCAAGCTGGTGGACGCAGTCCGCTACGGGGCCGGGATCGCGGCCCGGCCGGCCCCGCTGCCGGTGCATCTGCGCGCGGCGGGCGTCGTGGCGGTGCCCCTGGTCGACACCCCGCCGTGCTCGGTCGACCTGGCCTACCGGCAGGACTCGATCCACGGGCCGTACGTCGACGCGCTCGCCGAGCGGCTGGCGGCCGACCTCGACGCCCGGCCCGTCGGGGTGCGGATCCGGGCGTCGTCGGTCGTCAGTGGCGTGGTCGTCACCGGCCCGGCGTCCCGGCCGTCGCTGGAGGACGGCGGCGCCCGGCGTTCCCGGGCGGGCCGGCGGGGCCGGCTGCTCGGGATCGGCGGGCGACGGGAGGAGATCGACGTCCGGTCCGAGGCCGCGGCCCTGGGCCCCGCGACCGTCGACGCCCTCCGGGGCTGACCCGTCCGCACCTGACCCGTCCGCACCCGGGGATGATCGTCGATTTGTCGACGTTCACGGTGATGTGATCATCGACAAATCGACGATCATGGGCAGTCAGAGCGTCGGAATGCCCTTGAACGTCGACAAATCGACGATCTTCCCCACGAGATCATCGAAAAATCGACGATCACCCCCGGCGGGGCGCGGCGGGTGTCCTGTCAGGCGGGCTGCTGGGCGGTGAGCCCGCCAGCGCCGGGCGGAGCACCTGGGCGGCCCAGTCCCGGGCGGCGGTCGGCGCGCTGCCGAGCCGCTGCCACCGCTCGCCGGCCCCGGCCGGGTTCATGAGCGGGCTGGGCTCGGGCGGCATGGCGGCGTAGGCCTGCTCGACCCCGGCGGCGGCGGCGTCGCCGAGGAACGGCCGCAGCAGGTCGCCGTACTCCGCGGGCCTGAGCTCGCGGAAGGTCAGCTCCCGATCGAGCCCGGCGCCCAGCTCCCCGGCCAGCTCGGTGAAGGTCAGCGGCTGCGGCCCGGCGAGCTGCAGCACCTCGCCGCCGAGGTCCCCGGCGAGCGCGGCGACGGCGGCGGTCCCCATGTCGGCGGCCGCGGTCCAGGCGACGACGTCCCCGGCGGGGCGCGGGTAGACCAGCTCCCCACGCGCCAGGGCGGCCAGCGACCACGGCGCCACGTGGTTCTCCAGGTACCCGGTCGGGGCCACGACGGCCACCCCCGCGCCGGCCAGGGCCTAGGCGACCGCGCCGCCGCCCATGACGTCGGGCGCCCCCGGCGGCGGCACCGGGGTGCCGATGTTGACGGCGACCGGCACGCCCGCCCCGCGGGCGGCGAGGTACGAACCGACGGCGAGCGGGCCCCGCTCGGGATCGCCGAAGCCCAGGGGCATGATCCCGGCGACGGCGGCCGCGCCGGTGTCGGCGACGGCGGAGGCCACGGCGCCCGCCACGGCGAGGTCGGCCACCACGACCTCCTCGCTCGCCGCGCGCAGCTCGGCCGCCCGGGCCTCGCTGGAGGTGACGCGGACCGGGACGCCCCCGCGGGCGTGCACGGCCGGCACGAGGCCGCTGCCCTGGGCGCCGGCGGAGCCGATGACGAGGACACGCTGTCCGGTGAGGTCCATCTGGGGTCTCCCCTTGTGGTTACTGAGCAGTACCGAGTTATCGTGCGTTACCAGCGACCCGGTGCGTAAGGAGGCACTTCCATGTCCCTCGGTCACACGGCGGTACCCCTCCTGGACCGGCAGCTGGCAGCGGTCACGGCCCGCGGCGACGACGCCCCGTCGCACGCGGCGTGCCCGGTGCGTGATGTCCTGGAGCGGGTCGGCGACAAGTGGACGGTGCTCGTCGTCGTGGAGCTGGTGCGGGGGCCCAAGCGGTTCACCGAGCTGCTGCGGGCGGTCGACGGCATCTCCCGCCGGATGCTCACCCGGACGCTGCGCCTGCTGGAGCGGGACGGCCTGGTCGAGCGGACGGTGTTCCCGACGGTCCCTCCGGCCGTGGAGTACCGGATCACCGAGCTCGGCGCCGGCCTCGCCGGCCCGCTCGACGCCCTGGCCGCCTGGGCCGTCGCCCACCGGGCCGAGATCGAGGCCTCCCGCGCCGCCTACGACTCCCGCTCCGCCCCCCCAAGGCCGGGTTCGGACGGTTAACCGGGTGGGGAGGCCCCGCTGGGGGCAGGTTTGGACGGTTAACCGGGTGGGGAGGCCCCGCTGGGGGCGGCTTTGGACGGATAACCAGGTGGGGAGGCCCCCCCAAGGCCGGGTTCGGACGGTTAACCGGGTGGGGAGGCCCCGCTGGGGGCGGGTTCGGGGGGATGACCGGGTGGGGTGGGCGCGTTCAGCGAGGGCGGGCGGTCCAGGCGAGGAGGCGGTCGAGGGGCCAGGTGGTGACGATGCGGTCGGGGTCGATCCCGGCCTGCTCGGCGCGGGCGCAGCCGAACCACTGCCACTCCAGCTGACCCGGGGCGTGGGCGTCGGTGTCGATGCTGACCAGGCAGCCGGCGTCGCGGGCCAGTCCCAGCAGGCGCATCGGGGGGTCGAGGCGCTCCGGCCGCGAGTTGATCTCGACCGCCACCCCGTGCTCGGCGCAGGCCGCGAAGACCGCCTCGGCGTCGAACCGGGACTCCTCGCGGGCCCTCGACCCGCGGGAGGCGCCCGGGGAGTCCGCCTGCCGCCCGCCGAGCAGCCGCCCGGTGCAGTGGCCGAGGACGTCGGTGTGCGGGTTCGCGACCGCCGCGAGCATCCGGCGGGTCATGGCGGGGGCGTCCATGGCGAGCTTGGAGTGGACGCTGGCGACCACCACGTCCAGCCGCTCCAGCAGGTCGGGGTCCTGGTCGAGCGAGCCGTCCTCGAGGATGTCGACCTCGATCCCGGTGAGCACCCGGATCCCTGCCCCCTGCTCCTCCAGGGCACCGTTGAGCGCGGCGACGAGGTCGAGTTGCTGCCGCAGGCGCTCGGCGGTGAGACCGCGGGCCACGGTGAGGCGTGGCGAGTGGTCCGTCATCGCGAGGTACTCGTGCCCGAGCGCGAGCGCCGCGACCGCCATCTCCGGCACCGGGACGCTGCCGTCGGACCACTCGGAGTGGCTGTGGAGGTCGCCCCGCAGGGCGGCCCGCAGCGTCGCCCCGTCGGCGTCGCCGTCCCCGACCAGCGGAGCCGCGGCGGCGGCCTCGGCGTCGGCGAGGTATGGGTGGACCCGTCCCAGCACCGCGGCGGCGGCGACCCCCGCGGTGCGGTCCCCGACCCGGGGCAGCTCCGTCAGCCGGTCCTGCAGCGCCAGGCGTTCGATCTCGGCCGGGCCCGCGGAGACCAGGGCGGCCGCGGCGGCCCGGAAGGCGGCGGCCCGGCGCCCCGGCTCGTTCAGCCGCTCCTTGAGGTACGCGGTCCGGCGCAGCGCGGTCACCGCTGCCGCCGCACCCCCACCCGACAGGTCCGGCGGCGGGACGGGGCCAGGGTCGGCGGTCACCCGGGGAAGTCTGCCCGGTGACTGCGCCCGGGTCGGGCCGGCGTCGGGGATGCTCCTATGGATCGTCAAGCGGGTTGCTGGGTCTGGGGTGAGGTGAGCAGGTAGTAGAGCTCGCGGGCGATCAGGCGTTTGAGGCAGCGGATGATGTCCTTCTTCGACAGGCCTT
>JBHJOJ010000191.1:0-14299 GCA_050329835.1 Kineosporiaceae bacterium
GGGGCCGGCGCCGGCGACCGCCGGGTCCGCCCACCGGGCGTAGGCGCGCACCGCGGCCACCCGCCGCGCCAGCGTCGCGGACGACCAACCCGCCGCGTGCCCCGTCGCCAGCCAGTCCCGAGCCACGTCGAGCGTGACCTCCCCGGGCGCCACGCCCCGGTCACGGGCGTGGGCCAGCAGCGCCGCCACATCGCCTCGGTAGGCGCGGACCGTGTGGGGGGACCGGCCCACCTGGGCACCCAACCATCGGGCGAAGTCCGCGACCGGATCCACCCCGGACGAGCCCGAGGGCGCCGTCGATGTCCGTGCCGTTCCCGCGGGGCCGGGGGCCGGCGGGAACGGCACGGGCTCACGGGGCACGCGGGCCGTTATACGCGCGGCGAGGCGCCCCGGTGTCGGCGGCGCGCCGCCACCCGCCGACTCCCCGGCGGGCCAGCCCGGCCACCTCGAGGTCGAGCAGCGCGGACCGGGTGTCCGCCGGGTCCAGGCCCGCCATGGCCGCCACCTCGTCGAGCGTCCGGTCACGACCCGCCGCCAGACACCGCCGGACCCGGCCGGCCGGCCCCGGGGCAGTCCCCACCGCCGAGCCGGCTGCCGCGGGGACCGTCCCGTCCGGCGGTCCGTTCCGGTCCACCGGCGGGGCGGGAGGTTCCGACGTCAGGGGCCCGACCAGGGACAGCACGTCGGCGACCGACGTCACGAGATCGGCGCCGCTGCGGAGCAACTCGTGACAACCCGCGCTGCGGGGCGCGTGAGCCGGCCCCGGAACCGCCATGACGAGCCGGGACAGGTCGTCCGCCGCCCGGGCCGTGCCGACGGCACCGCTGCGCGACCCGGCCTCGACCACGACCACTCCCCGGGACAGGGCGGCGATGACGCGGTTGCGGGCCGGGAACCGCCAGGGGTACGGCGACGACCCGGGCGGCAGTTCCGCCACGACCGCCCCGCCGGCGGACACGATCCTGTCGAGCAGGCCGGCGTGCGACGACGGGTAGGCCCGGTCCAGGCCGCAGCCCAGCACCGCGACCGTGGGCACCCACGCTCCGGCGTTCGGCGGCCCCGGCGACGCCGGCGTCCCGGCGGGACCGACGCCGGTCAGGGCCCCGCGGTGCGCAGCCCCGTCGATGCCGAGGGCGGCGCCCGAGACCACCGTCCGGCCGGAGGACGCGAGGTCGGCGCCCAGCCGGCCCGCGGTCGCCTCGCCATAGGGGGACGCGTCGCGGGAGCCCACCACGGCGACCCCCCGGTCGGCCGACGGGGGGGTCCGCCCCCGCACCCACAGGCACGCGACACCGCCGGCCACGTGGTCGAGGTCGGACAGGCCGGCGGGCCAGTCCGGGTCCTCGGGGACGACCACCCGGATGCCCCGCCCGGCCGCCAGGGACACCATCCGGGCCGTCGGCATCTCCAGGCAGCGTGCCCGCACCGCCCACCGGTCGGGCACCGCGCCCGCTCTCAGGCGGGTGGCGAGAGCGACCGGCCCGTGCTCGGCCAGCAGCGGGACCAGCGCCCGGTCGCCCGGCTCGACGACCCGCGACAGGTGCGCCCGGGCGAGCCGCTCGGCCCCGGCCGCCTGGGCCCCGGCGCTCACGCCGCACCCCGGGTCCGCAGGTCCAGCGCCTCGTCGACCTCGGCGCGCCCGGGGACGACCCGGCCGGCCAGGTCCGCCAGGCTCCAGGCCACCCGCAGGCAGCGGTCGGCCCCGCGACCGGACAGCGCGCCCGCGTCGACGGCGCGGGCCAGACGTGCCAACACGGCCGGCTCCGGACGGTACCGGGGTGACCGCAGCACCGAGCCGGGCACCTCGGACGTGAGCCGGTGCCCCGTGGGGCGCCACCGGTCCCGAGCGACGCGACGGGCGGCCAGCACCCGTCCCGCGACCGCCGCGCTGGGCTCGCCGTCGCCGGCCGCCCAGTGCCCCGCGCCGACCGGCGGGAGCTCGACGCGCAGGTCGATCCGGTCCAGCACGGGCCCCGAGAGCCGGCGCCCGTAGCGCGCCCGCTCCGCGGACCGGCAGGTGCACGCCTCCGCGGGCCTGGCGCAGGGGCACGGGTTCGCGGTGAGGACCAGCAGGAAGCGGGCGGGCAGCCGGGCGGTCCCCCGGGAGCGGTGGAGCACGATCGTCCCCGTCTCGAGCGGCTGCCGCAGCGCGTCGATCACCGGGCGGGAGAACTCGGGCGCCTCGTCGAGCAGCAGCACCCCGGCGTGGGCACGGCTGGCGGCGCCCGGGCGCGGCAGCCCCGCACCGCCCCCGACCACCGCCGCGACCGAGGCCGTGTGGTGGGGGTCCTCGACCGGGGGACGGCGCAGCAGGCCGGGTCCGGTGAGGGTGCCGCACACGGAATGGATCGCCGTGACCGTCACCGCGTCGTCGTCGTCCAGGTCCGGCAGCAGGCCCGGCACCCGCGCCGCGAGCATCGTCTTCCCGGTCCCGGGCGGACCCTGGAGGAGCAGGTGATGACCGCCCGCGGCGGCGACCTCGACCACGCGGCGACCGAGGGGCTGTCCCACGACGTCCGCGAGGTCGCCGGGATCCTCGCCACCCGGGACGGCGTCCGGCCCGGGGTCGTCGGGGTCGCCCGGGCCGTCGGCGCCCGGCAGGACCGCCGGAACCGCCGCGGCCCCCGGCTCCCCCCGGTGCCGGGCGATCACGTCGCTCAACGAGCGGGCGGCGAGCACCCGCATCCCCGGGACCAGCCGGGCCTCGGGCGCGCAGGCGGCGGGGACGACCACCGTGGTGACCCCGACCCGGGCCAGTCCGAGGACCAGCGGCAGGACGCCCCGGACGGGCCGCAGCCGGCCGTCGAGTCCGAGCTCGCCGACGTGGGCCACCGCGGCCACCGAGCCGGGCACGGCACCGGTGGCGGCCAGGACGCCCACGGCCAGCGCGAGGTCCAGGCCGGAGCCCGCCTTGGGCAGGGACGCCGGCGACAGGTTGACGGTCACCCGTGCCTGGGGCGGTGCGTGGCCGGAGGCCAGGAGGGCGGCGCGCACCCGGTCGCGGGCCTCCAGCACCGCCGCGTCCGGCAGGCCCACCACGGTCCACGACACGAGCCCGGAGCTGACGAGGGCCTCGACCTCGATCCGGTGGCCGTCGACGCCGACGAGGGCGGCGCCGACCGTGCGCCCCAGACCGGCGCTCACCCGACGCCCCGCAGGTGCTCGACCCGGGGCGCTCCGGCATGCCCCAGGTGGACGGCCACCACGTCGACCCGCACCTCGTCCGGCGGGTCGCCGCCGCGGCACGTCGACAGCCACACCGCCGCGAGCCGCCGGAGCCGGCGCAGCTTCGCGGGCGTCACGGCCTCCACCGCCGTGCCGCACCGCCGGCCGCGCCGGGTCTTCACCTCGACCACGACGAGGGCCGTGCGGTCCCGCGCCACCACGTCCAGCTCGCCCGGGCACTCCCGGACCGGGCTGCGCCAGTTGCGGGCGATCACCGTCCACCCCGCTGATTGCAGGTGTCGCACCGCGACCCGCTCCCCGTACCGCCCGACGGCGTCCTTCCCGTTCATGGCGCGACGGTGCCGGGTGCGCGAGGACGCCTGCCGGCGCGGCCGGTCGGGCTGTGGACGGACGGCGCTCGCGTGGGCTGTGGACGGCGCCGTCACCGGGCGCCGGGGTGCGGGGCTCAGCCCTCGAAGTCACCGCCCCGCGGCAGCTGGAGGTCGGACTTCGCCAGTTCCTCGACGTTGACGTCCTTGAACGTGATGATCCGGACGCTCTTGACGAAGCGGGCCGGCCGGTACAGGTCCCACACCCACGCGTCGCTCAGTCGGACGTCGAAGTACACCTCGCCGCCCTCGCCGGACCGCGGCTGCACGTCGACCCCGTTGGCCAGGTAGAACCGGCGCTCCGTCTCGACGACGAACCCGAACAGGCCCACCACGTCGCGGTACTCCCGGTACAGCTGCAGCTCGAGGTCGGCTTCGTACCGCTCGAGGTCCTCGGTGCTCACGGCCGCGCACCCTCCGCGACGAGGCCGGCGGCGCCCACGAGGTCCGGCATCAGCACATCCTGCCCCGCGAGGGCGGCCGGGGCGCGCCCGGGTCCGAGGATGTTCCACGAGCACCGGTGCCACCGGCTCGGACCGTGGCGGTCGAGGGCGGCCCGGTGCTCGGGAGCCGCGTAGCCCTTGTTCCCCACCCAGCCGTACCGGTCGTCCTCGCGACCGAGGGCCACCATCCGCGCGTCGCGGTCGACCTTGGCGATCACCGAGGCGGCCGCGACCGCAGCGCACCGCCGGTCCGCCCTCACGACCAGGTGCACGGCGGGCGGCCACGGCGCGACGGGCGGAACGCCACCGGGCAGGGGGGGTCGCCGCAGCCAGTCGTAGCTGCCGTCGAGGATGACCGCGCCGGCGGCACCGTCCCCGGGCCCCACCGACGCCAGGCGCCCCGCCAGGTCCGCCAGGGCACGCATCCCGGCGACCCGCAGGGCGCACAGGATGCCCCAGCGGTCGATCTCGTCGTTGCCGGCATGGCCGATCCCCCACGCCGGCGCCCAGCGGCGCACCCGAGGCGCCAGGCGTTCCCGCTGGTCGGGGGTCAGCAGCTTGGAGTCGCGCAGGCCGCGCGGCCCCGTGGGGGTGTCGAGACGAACGGCCACCGCCCCGACGGTGACCGGTCCGGCCAGTGCGCCTCGGCCCACCTCGTCCATGCCGACGACGACGGGGCAGGACCCGGACCGCAGCAGCGCCCGCTCGGTCCGCAGCGTCGGGGTCGCCGCGGACCCGGCGACGGCACCGTCACCGGACACCGTCGAGCTGTCCCCCCACCCCGTCGAAGACGCCGTCCGGCGTCCCCAGCCAGTCCAGCCGCGACATCGGCCACATGACGAGGACGGCGCGCCCGACGACGTTGTCGATCGGCACCGCGCCGGCCGTGAAGTCGCCGTCGACGTCGTGGTAGCGGCTGTCCTCGGAGACGCTGCGGTGGTCGCCCATCACCCACACCGTGCCGTCCGGGACGACGACCTCGAAGTCGAGGCTGCTCGGGCTGTCACCGGGGAACAGGTACTGGCTCTCGTCGAGCGGCTGGTTGTTGACCAGGAGGCGGCCCTCGGCGTCGCAGCACCTGACGGTGTCGCCGGGCAGGCCGATGACCCGCTTGATGAGGTGCTCCCCCGAGTTGGCCGGGAGCAGGCCCACGAACGTCAGGGCGCGGTTGACCAGCGAGGGCTCGGGCGTCTCGGTGGTGAGCCAACCACCCGGGTCCACGAACACCGCGATGTCGCCGCGGTCGAGCTCGAAGGGCCCCGGCTCCAGCTTGCTGACGAGCACGCGGTCGCCGACGAGGAGGGTGTCCTCCATCGACTGCGACGGGATGTAGAAGGGCTGGATGAGGAACGTCTTGATGACGATCGCGATGCCGAGCGCGATCGCGACGGTCCCGAGCACCTCGCGGGCGTCCCGCAGCAGCCGGCGGCCCACCGACGGCCGCGAAGGGTGGGCCCCGGTCGCAAGCGCCGCCGCCCGGGGCGCGGGGGGCGCGCCCACAGCCGAGACAGCGGGCGTGGCGGGGTCGTGGAGGTGTGGCGGCCCGGCGGGGTCGTGGAGGTGTGGCGGCCCGGCGGGATCGTGGAGCGGTGGCGGCCCGGCGGGATCGCGGAGCGGTGGCGGCCCGGCGGAGCCTCGTCCCAGCGGCGCCATGACGTCGGTGGCGTCGAGGGCCGGATCGGTGCGCCAGGATCCCTGACCGCTCGGCCGGGGATGGACCGGGCCGGCGAGCCGGGGTGCGGCGGGACGGGGCGGCAGCGCGTCGCGCCGCGGCAGCGGGTCGCGCAGCGACAGAGCCGGGTCGGGAAACGGCGGGAGGGGGTCGGAACGGGACGCCGGTGCAGCGTGCCCGTTCGCGCGCCCGCCGTCGACCGCGGCCTCCGCCGCGCGCCGTTCCCGGCGCGTGCGGTACCCGTTGCCGGCGGCGGGCGCCGGCTCACCGCCACCGCCGGGCCCCTCGGGTACGCCGACGCCCTCGTGCCAGGGCGGGAGAGGCGTGGCCACGGGTCCTCCAATCACCGGTGGGCGGTCGCGTCGGGCGCGGGGCGGGGCCGGGCGGCGCCGTCCCCGGCTCTCCCGGACCTCACCCCTGGGAGGGGGTCTCGCGGCGCTCGCGGATCTTGGCAGCCTTCCCCCGTCGGCCCCGCAGGTAGTACAGCTTGGCCCGGCGGACATCGCCGCGGGTGACCACCTCGATACGGTCGATCACCGGGCTGTGGACCGGGAACGTCCGTTCCACCCCGACCTGAAAGCTGATCTTGCGTACGGTGAAGGTCTCGCGCACGCCGCCGCCGGACCGGCGGATGACGACGCCCTGGAACACCTGGATCCGGGAGCGGTTCCCCTCCACGACCCGGACGTGCACCTTGACGGTGTCACCCGGTCGGAACTCCGGGACGTCGTCCCGAAGGGACTGCCGGTCGAGGGAGTCGAGGACGTGCATGTCGGTCCTTCCGTGTCCGCGCCGCGGGTCGCGCACCAGGTGGTCAGGGCGGCACCGGACGGAACCGCCTCCGGCGTGGACCCACCACGCCGACGTCTCGGGAACCACCGCCCCCCGCGGCGGGCCGGTGGCCTTGCGAGTGTGACACACCGGCCCGGCGCCCCGGCCGGGGCTCGCTCAGCGGCGCGGGTCGCCTGCGGCCGCCGTGCCCTCCGGGCCCTCCGCGGCCCCCGTGTGCCCGCCCCCGGCCAGGAGGTCCGGGCGACGCTCCGCCGTCCGCCGCACCGCCTCATCGTGCCGCCACCGGGCGATCCGGGCGTGGTCGCCGCTGGTCAGGACCTCCGGCACGGCTCTGTCCCGCCAGACGGCGGGCCTGGTGTACGACGGGTACTCCAACAGCCCCCGTTCATGGCTCTCCTCGGAGAGGCTCTCGGAGTTCCCCAGGACCCCCGGCAGCAGCCGGGCCGTCGCCTCGACGACGACGAGCGCGGCCGCCTCGCCGCCGGCGAGGACGTAGTCGCCGATGCTGAGCGGCAGGACGGGGAAGCGGTCGGCGTACTCCTCGAGCACCCGCTCGTCGATGCCCTCGTAGCGGCCGCAGCCGATGACCAGCCAGCCGGCTCGACTGAGCTCGCGCGCCCGGGCCTGGGTGAACAGGTGACCGGCGGGGCTGGGGAAGACCAGCCACGGCGTCGCCTCGTCCCCGAGGTCGGCGCGCCCGGCGGCCACGACCTCGTCCAGGGCCTCCCCCCACGGCCCGGGCGCCATGAGCATGCCCGGCCCACCGCCGAAGGGGGCGTCGTCCACCGCCCGGTGGACGCCCACCCCGTGGCGGCGGAGGTCGTGGACGCGCAGGTCGACGACGCGGCGAGCCACCGCGCGGCCGATGAGCGACAGCGTCAGGGGGGTGAGGTACTCCGGGAAGACCGTGACGACGTCGACGCGCAGCTCGGGCGCCGGCCGGGGATCGGTCACGACTCGAACAACCCGGCGGGCGGGTCGACGATCACCCGCCGGGCCGCGACGTCCACCTCCGGCACCAGGGCGCCGACGAAGGGCACCAGCACCTCGCGCCCGGCGTGCACGACGACCAGCAGGTCGTGCGCGGGCGAGGGCACGACGCCACCGACTTGGCCGAGCGGGCGCCCCGCCGTGTCGGTCACGTCGCATCCGACGAGTTCGACGACGAACCAGGCACCGGGGTCGCCGGCCCCCTCGCCGGGCCGGTCCGGCCCCGTCAGCTCGGCGGTCACGTCCACCAGCAGCTCGGTCCCGCGCAGCGCGTCGGCGGCGTCCCGGTCGGCGACGCCGCCGAAGCGCACCAGCAGCCGGTCCTGGTGCCGGCGGGCGCCGGCGACGGTCAGTGGACCGCGATCGGGGACTGTGCCGAGCACCGATCCCGGTGCGAACCGCCGGTCCGCCTGGTCGGACCGGACCTCGACGACGACCTCGCCCCGCAGGCCATGGCCCCGCAGCACCCGCCCGGCGACCAGCTGGACCGGTGCGGGTCCCGCCGCCGAGCGGCGGTCAGCGCTCGTCAGGCCCCACGATGTCGACGCGGACCCCGCCGTCGCCCGCCAGCGCGTTGACCACGGTGCGCAACGCGGTGGCGGTCCGGCCGGTCCGGCCGATGACCTTGCCGACGTCCTCGGCGTGGACCCGGACCCGGATCGTCGTGCCGCGCCGCGAGGGGCGGACGTCGACCCGGACGTCGTCCGGGTGGGTGACGATGCCGCGCACGAGGTGCTCGACGGCGTCGGCGATGACCGGGCCGCCGGTCGTCACGACCGGGCCTCCCGGTGTCCTGGGGTCGGCACGAGCGGTCAGGCCGGCTCGGCGCCGCTGTCGGCGCCGGCCGCGGCCGCCTGGGCGGCGGCCCCGACCTCCGCCGGCTGCTCCGGCGACGCCGGGGCGTCACGCCCCGCGGTCTCCGGTCGCCCGGGCGGGGCCTCAGCACCAGCCGGCACGGCCCGGTCGGACTCCGCCTTGGCCGCAGACCGGGGCCGCCGCGAGCGGGGCGTGGTCGCCTCGGCGGCCGGCTCCCCGCCCGCCTCGCGCATCGCGGCCTCGTACCGGGCCTGACGGTCCGGCTTGGGCTCGGCGGTGCGCAGGCTGCCCTCCGCCCCGGGGAGCCCCCGGAACCGCTGCCAGTCACCGGTGACCTTGAGCAGCGCGAGGACCTGCTCGCTCGGCTGCGCCCCGACGCCGAGCCAGTACTGGACGCGCTCGGAGTCGATGTCGATGAGGGAGGGGTGCTCGGTCGGGTGGTACTTGCCGATCTCCTCGATCGCCCGGCCGTCCCGCTTGGTGCGGGAGTCGGCCACGACGACCCGGTAGTACGGCGCGCGGATCTTGCCCATCCGCTTGAGTCGGATCTTGACAGCCACGGGCTGACGCATCTCCTGGTTCTCGGGGCGCCGGCGACCCGGGACCGGGTGGGGACCGGTCGGGGTGCCGGACGGGATGTCGGGACGCCCGGCCACGGTGAGAGGGGCCGGGCCCGGCGGTTCGCCCCGCGATTGTGCCAGACGCCGGGAGCGATCCGGTGAGCGGCGGCCGGGCTCGGCCGTCGGGCTCAGCCGTGCTGCCCCGGTCCCCCGCCCGCCACGATCCGCCCGCGCAGCACGACGGCGACCGGGGCGGCCACGGCGGTGACGTCCCTGAGGGGGTCGGCGGGCAGCACCACGACGTCGGCGGGCGCCCCCTCGGCCAGCCCGGGCCGGCCCAGCCAGCGCCGCGCGCGCCAGGTGGCCGCTCCGACGGCGGCCTCGGCGCCGACGACGTCGGCCAGGGCGGTGATCTCCTCGGCGATCCGCCCGTGGGGCAGGACGCTGCCGGCGTCGGTGCCGGCGAACAGGGGGACCCCGCGGGAGTGGAGCATCTCCACGGTCTCGCGACGGCGGGCGTGGAGCCGGCGCATCCGGGCCGCCCAGACCGGGAACCTGGCCTCGCCCCGCGCGGCGAGCTCCGGGAACGTCTCGATCTGGACGAGCGTCGGGACGACGGCGACGCCGGCGGCCGCCGCCCGGTCCGCGAGGTCGTCGGTGAAGCCGGTGCCGTGCTCGACGCCGTCGACACCGGCGGCCAGCAGACCCGGCAGGGACTCGGTGGCGAAGCAGTGGGCCGTGACGCGGGCGCCCTCCGCGTGGGCGGCGGCGACGGCCCCGGCGAGGACCTCGCCGGGCCAGCACGGCGCCAGGTCGCCGCGGTCGCGGTCGATCCAGTCCCCCACGAGCTTGACCCAGCCGTCACCCCGGCGGGCCTGGCGGCGCACCTCCGCCACCAGCCGGTCCGGCTCGATCTCCACGCCCACGTGGCGCAGGTAGCGCCGGGTGCGGGCGATGTGCCGCCCCGCCCGGACCAGGCGCGGCAGATCCTCTGCGGCGTCGATCCACCGGGTGTCCGCGGGAGACCCCGCGTCGCGGACGAGGAGGACGCCGCTGTCGCGGTCGGTCTCCGCCTGGGCGCGGGTGGTGTCGCGGTCCACCTCGCCGTCCGGCCCGAGCCCGAGGTGGCAGTGGGCGTCGACGAGGCCGGGCAGCACCCAGCCGTCGACCGCTACGACCTCGCCGGGCGTCCCCGCGGGGCGGCTGAGGGTCAGGCGCCCGCCCACGACCCAGGCCTCGGGCTCCACCCGCTCGGCGTCGACCCGGACCGGGCCGGTGAGGTGGAGGACGGCCGTCACCGCCGGCCGTCACCCGGCGGGGCGAGGCCGGCGCCCCCGAAGGACGAGCCGCCGAAGGCCGCACCCGCCGCGGGGCCGGACCCGTCCGGTCCGGTCCGGGCCGCGGCCGCGCGCTCCTGCTCGGCGCGCTTGGCGGGGTTGCCGGATCGCGCCGACGTCCGCTGCTTGCCCTTGGACCCGGCCTTGCGGCGCTTGCCGGGGCCGACGCCGGGTCCTCCCATCCCGGGCGGCAGGCCGGGCATGCCGGGCATCCCCGGCAGCCCGCCCCGGCCCATCGCCTTCATCATCTTCTGGGCCTCGGCGAACCGGTCGAGCATCTGGTTGACGTCGCTGACCCGGGTGCCCGAGCCGCGGGCGATCCGGGCACGGCGGGAGCCGTTGAGGATCCGCGGCTCGCGGCGCTCGGCCGGCGTCATCGACCGGACGATGGCCTCCACCCGGTCGAACTCGCGCTCGTCGAGGCTGTCGAGCTGGTCCTTGAGCTCGCCCATCCCCGGCAGCATCTTGAGCATGTTCTTCAGCGGGCCCATCCGCCGGACCGCGGCGAGCTGCTCGAGGAAGTCCTCGAGGGTGAACGCCTGGCCCTTCGTCACCTTGTCGGCCAGCTTCGCCGCCTGATCGGCGTCGAATGCCTTCTCGGCCTGCTCGATGAGGGTGAGGACGTCCCCCATGTCGAGGATCCGCGACGCCGTCCGGTCGGGGTGGAAGACCTCGAACTCGGTGAGCTTCTCGCCGACCGAGGCGAAGAGGATGGGCCGGCCGGTCACGTGGCGGACCGACAGCGCCGCGCCGCCGCGGGTGTCGCCGTCGAGCTTGGTGAGCACCACACCGGTGAGGTCGACCCCATCGCGGAAGGCGACGGCGGTGTCGACCGCGGACTGCCCGATCATGGCGTCGACGACGAAGAGGACCTCGTCGGGGGCCACCGCGTCCCGGATGTCGGCGGCCTGGCGCATCATCTCGGCGTCGACGCCGAGGCGGCCGGCGGTGTCGACGACGACCACGTCGTGACCCCGCTCCCGGGCGTGCTCGACTCCCCGGCGGGCGACGTCGACGGGGTCGCCGGCGCCGTTGCCGGACTCCGGTGCGAAGACCGCCACGCCCGCCCGCTCGGCGTTGACGCGGAGCTGGTCGACGGCGTTGAGCCGCTGCAGGTCGGCGGCGACGAGCAGCGGGACGTGACCCTGCTCGCGCAGCCAGTGGCCGAGCTTGCCGGCCAGGGTCGTCTTGCCGGAGCCCTGGAGGCCGGCCAGCATGATCACCGTCGGGGGGTGCTTGGCGAGGTGGAGGCGGCGCGCCTCCCCCCCGAGCACCCGGACGAGCTCCTCGTGAACGATCTTGACCACCTGCTGGCCCGGGTTGAGGGCGCGCGCGACCTCCTCGCCGAGCGCGCGCTCGCGGATCGCCCCGGTGAACTGGCGCACCACCGGCAGCGCGACGTCGGCGTCGAGCAGCGCGAGGCGGATCTGGCGGACGGTGGCGTCGACGTCGGCCGGCGACAGGCGGCCCTTGCCGCGCAGCGTCTTGAAGGTCGCCGTCAGGCGGTCGGACAGGGAAGCGAACACGCAGGTCCTCGGGTTGTCGGGCGGCGGCCGGGAGGAGCAGCGGCCGGGCGCTCCTCAGGCTACCCGCCGGACCCAGAGCCACCGCCCGACCTCAACAAGATCGTGGTCTCGGCCAGGGTTCGCCCGGCTGGCATCGCTCCCACCGTACTGATCTTGGCCGAGACAGCGATCGTCGTCTGGCGGGAGGCCTGCCGGACCGGGCGGACGGTCAGGCCGCGGCGCCGTCGCGCCGGTCGTCCGGGATCTCGGCGGCCTCGACCAGAGCGGCGACGACGGCGCCCACGCGCGGCGGGTCGAGCGGGCCGCCCCGGGCCTCGGCGAGGTAGAGGACGTCGACGGCCTGGCCGGCCAGCGTCGCCACGTGTGCCGAGCGGATGTCGATGCGCGTCCGGGCGACGGCGGCCCCCAGCGAGCGGAGCAGCCCGGGGCGGTCGACGGCCCGGACCTCGACGACGGTGGCGACGGCGCTGGCGCCGGGGATGACGACCACGCGGGGCTGGCTCGGGACGCCTCGCGCCGCCCGGTGCGAGGCGTCGCGGGCAGCGAGGCGCCCCAACAGCTCGTCGTCGCCCGCGGTGATCCGGTCGAGGTCGCGGCGCAGCACGCCGGGGTCGGGCGCCCTTCCGTCCGGGCTCTCGACCCACCAGGTGTCGACGGCCACCTCGTCGACCGTACGGACCAGCGCGGACCGGACGGCCAGCCGGTGCGCCGCCAGCAGGCCCGCCACGTCCGCGAACAGGCCCAGGCGGTCGGGCGCGACGATCGTCACGACGTGCAGGGCGTCGATGGTCCCGGACGTGACGGTGGTCCCCCCGCCGGCCCGGGTCCGTGCCACCGACGACTCCTCGGTCGGGGTCAGGGGGGCCGGACCGGGCGGGGCCTGACCTGTGAGGACCACTCGGGCCCGGGCGACGAGGTCGTCGACCAGACGCCGCCGCCAGGGACTCCACGCCGCGGGGCCGGCGGCGAGCGCGTCGGCCTCGGTGAGGACCCGCAGCAGCCCGAGCACGTCGTCCCGGCCGTCCACCGCGGCGACCAGCGCCTCGACGGTCCGCGGGTCGTCCGGGTCCCGGCGGGTGGCGAGGTCGATGAGGGTCAGGTGTTCGCGCACCAGGCGGGTCACCACCTCGGCGTCCGGGCCCGGCAACCCGAGCCGGGTCGCCAC
The DNA here is from genome assembly GCA_050329835.1 of Kineosporiaceae bacterium. Taxonomy (GTDB): domain Bacteria; phylum Actinomycetota; class Actinomycetes; order Actinomycetales; family JBBAYJ01; genus JANNOG01. Next base: position 12,856 of record JBHJOJ010000191.1, read on the forward strand.
CCTCAGCGCGACCGGCGCCCCCAGCACGGCGTGGTCCCGCGCCCCCGGGACCTTGCCGATGTCGTGCAGCAGGGCGGCCAGCAGCAGCAGGTCCGGCCGTGGGACGTCGCGCAGGAACGGCTGAGCCTCGACGCAGACCTGGACGCTGTGCCGGTCGACGGTCCAGCGGTGGACGGGGTTGCGCTGCGGCCGGTTGCGCACGCCCGCCCACTCCGGGATCCAGGTGGTGACGAGGCCCGCCAGGTCGAGGGCGTCCCAGACGGGCACCAGGGCGGGCCCGCCGGCGAGCGTCTCGCACAAGGCCTCGCGAGCCGCGGCGGGCCAGGGCTCGGGCAGCCGTGCGGGGGCGTCCGCCAGGTTGCCCACGGTCACCGGCGACAGCGGGAGGCCGGTCCGGACGGCGGTCGCGGCGGCCCGCAGCGCCAGCACCGGGTCCTCGACGGCCCGCCCCGTGCCGCCCAGGACGATCTCGCCGTCGTGCTCGACCATGCCGTGGCCGAGCGGGCGCAGCTCGGGCCGGCGGGACCCGCGCCGGCCGAGCCGGCGCTGCGGCAGGGCCTGGCGGGCGCGGCGCAGCGTGGTGTCGACGGCGTGCGCCACCGTCCGTCCGGCGTGGGTGACCCGGACCAGGAGCTCGTCGGCGTCGGCGTCGCCCACGACGGCGGCCACGGTGTCCTGGTCGACGAGCAGCAGCCGGTTCCCGGGGCGCCCCGTGACGACGTGCACGGCGTCGCGGACGTCCAGCAGCGCGGCGTGGGCGGCGTCGACGTCGCCGCGCGGGCGGTCGGTCAGCCAGGACGCGGCCAGCGCACGCAGGGTCGTCACGTCCATCAGCCCGCCGCGCGACTCCTTGAGGTCGGGCTCCAGGAGGTTGGCGACCTCGCCGTGGCGGCGGGTGCGCTCCTCGACGGCCTCGACGAGCTGCGGCAGGCGGCGCCGGGCGGCGTCGCGCCAGTCGGCGTACAGCACGGAGCGGGTCCGGGCCACCAGCCCGGCGTCCCCTGCGACCAGGGCGAGGTCGAGCAGCCCGACGGCGGCCTGGAGGTCTCCCGCGGCGACCTCGCGGCAGGCCGCGATGGTGCGGACCGAGTGGTCCAGCCGCAGGCCGCCGTCCCACAGCGGGTACCAGAGCCGCTCCGCGAGCCCGGCGATCCGGGCCGCCGGCACGTGGCGGCCCTCGTGGAGCAGGACCAGGTCGAGGTCGCTCGCGGGCCCGGCCTCCCGGCGGGCCAGGCTGCCGACCATGGCCAGCGCCAGACCCGGGGGCCCCGGCAGGTAGCCGGGGGTGCCGGCAGCGCTCGCCGGCGGAGGCACCGGGGCGTCGCCGGCGGCCAGCCCGGTCTGACGCAGGGCCGCGTCCCAGATCTGCCGCAGCCGGTGGACCAGCAGGTCGGCATGCGCCCGGCGCCGGTCGGCCCCGGCACCGGCCGTCCGGGCGGCCGCC
>JBHJOJ010000192.1:0-17677 GCA_050329835.1 Kineosporiaceae bacterium
TCCCCCGCCCGGCCGCCGTCGACGGCCGCGGGTGGTCCGGCGGAGCGGCGCCCGACCGGGTGGCGGTCCTCGCCGCGACGACGGCGTCGACGGAGGCCGTGACGACGCCTGTGGCCACGACGCCCGCCGAGACGACGGCTGCCGCCAGGACGGAGGTCGTGAGGGATGCCGGCGCGACGGCGGTGGGCGGTGCCGTCGACGCGGGGGGCGGCGCCGGGCGGTCGAGCGCCCCGGGCGGGGCCACCCGGGCACGGATCGTGCCGGCCCAGCGGGAGCGGGGTCCGCGCCGCGCCGGGGCGGGGCTCGCGGTGGCCGCCGTGGTGGTCCTCACCCTCGTGGCCGGAGGCGTGGCGGCCGTGTCCCTGGGCGGCTCGCCGGTCGCCGGGGCCCCCGCGACGTGTCCGGCGGCGGACGACCCGCCGCCGTGGGTGTGCATGGAGGACGCGGAGCTCTCGGGTGACCTGCTGGCGCTGCGGCTGGTGGCCCGGGGCAGTGGGTCGGTCGGCGCCGAGGTCGTCGTGTTCGGTGCCGACACCGCCTACCCGGACGACCCGGGCGAGGCCGCCATCCCGCTCGGTCGCCTGCAGGACGAGAACCTCGTGACGGTGGACCTCTCGGACGGGTCGATCCCCGCCGCGGGCCGCCGGGCGGTGCGCTCCGGCGACCGGCTGTGCGCCCAGGCCGCCGGCGTCCCGCTGCCCCACTGCGTCCGGCTGCTCCGCACGCCGGGCCCCACCGGCGACGCGTCCCGCACCGTCACGGGGTCGTCGGCACGACCCGGGGCGACCTCGACGACCGCTCCCGGGGGCGTGGTGGTCGTGCCGATGCCGTCGTCCACCCCCGAGCGGACGACACGGCGTGACGACCCCGGATCCCCGGACCGGGACGACCCGCCCGCCGGCGGCGGCGCTCCCCCGCCGGCCCCGGCACCTCCGCCGGCGCCTGCCCCGACACCGCGTCCGACCTCCGCGACGTCGCCCGGGCCGACCACCCCGGGGTCGACCTCCACCCCCACACCGACGTCCACCCCGACCGCGACGGACAGCGGCAGCGTCCCGTCCCCTTCGTCGCCGACGTCCCCGACCGCCGCGTCGCCCTCACCCGCCTGACCGGCGGTCCGTGATCGCGACTTCCTCCGCGGTCCGGTCGTCATCCGACGTCTTGATCACAACTTGCCCCGCGGTGTGGTCGTCGTTCCGCTCGTCGACGACCGAAGCGCGGTGCAGGTCGCGATCAACAGCCCCCTTGACGACCGCAATGCGGCGCAGGTCGCGATCAACGGCCCGGGTGACGACCGGGACCCGGGACGTGCGAGGGCCCGGCGGCGCCGGCCGCCGGGCCCTCGGATCCCTCGTCCGGAGTGGCGTCAGCCCACGGTCATGGGGCCCAGTCCGGGCCCGGTGCCGATCTCGCCGCGCCACGAGCCGGTCGCCGCACCCCGCGACTCGATGAACTTCTTGAAGTTCTCGAGGTCGCTCGTCGCCTGCCGCTCGATGATCCCCAGGGCGTCGCCGACCTTCTCGACGAAGCCCTCCGTCTCGTAGTCCATGCTCAGCAGCACTCGGGTGCGGGACTGGTCGAGCGGCTCGAAGCGCACCGAGCCCGCGTGCGTCGGGCCGTCGACCGACCGCCACGACACGCCCTGGTCGGGCTTCTGCACCATGACGTCGGCGTCGAACTCGCGCGTCACGCCGCCGATGCTCAGCTTCCAGTGCGTCCGGCTCTCGCTGACCTGCCGGATCTCCTCGACGCCACCCATGAACTGGGGGAAGTCCTCGAACTGGGTCCACTGGTCGTACGCCACCTGCAGGGGCACGTCGACCTCGATGCTCTTCTCGATGGCGCTCACGTGATCCTTCCTCTCGGTCTCGCTGCGGGCTGTGCCCGGGCCGCGGATCCGGCCACGGGGACGGAGTACCCCGTCGCCGCATCTTCAGTCGCCCGAACAACCTGCGGCGCGATATGAGAGGCCCTCGACCCGGGCGGGCCGGAGCTGCCGGATCCCGCGGGTCCGGGCGTCGCATGCGCCGCCACCTCGCATTTCCGTCGAGTTGCCGGTCCCCGGGGCCGCTCTTACCGTCGAACGCGTCACCCGGTTGAGCACACAGCCGTGGCGGTCGTCACACGACCTCACGCTGTCGTCGCGACCGCCCGGCGAGGGAGGTCGCATGCCCCAGACGACGCAGGACCAGCCGCCCTCGGGCGCGCCGCACACCCCCCTCCCCCGCAACCCCGTCGGCGAGGAACTCGTGGCGCGGGCCGCCTCCCTGCCCGCGGACCACCCCGGCCACGCCGATGCCCTGGAGACCGCCGTGGCGCACTGGACCCCGATGGCCCTGCGCCTGGCCCGGCCGTTCCGGCGCCGCACCCACGAGCCGGAGGACCTGCGGCAGGTCGCCATGACCGCCCTGGTGCAGACGATCCTCCGGTACGACCCGGTCCGCGGTGACTTCCCGCCGTACGCGGTCCCCACCATCACGGGCGAGATCCGCCGGTGGCTGCGCGACTGCCGGGACCTGGTCCGGGTCCCGCGCCGGCTGCGCGAACTCGACGTCCAGGTCCTCGACCACGCCGAGCGGCTCGAGAAGGCGCTCGGCCGGCCCCCGACGGTCGCCGAGGTGGCCGACCGGGTGGGCGCCCCGGCGGACGAGGTCGCGGACGCCGCCCGGGCCCGCGCCGCGCGCCGGCCCGGTCCGCTCGACTCCGAGGCCCCGACGCAGCAGCGCGCCGTCGCCTACACCGACGACGGGTTCGACGTCGTGGAGCGCCGGAGCACCGTGGCGCCGCTCATCGCCGACCTCGACGACCGCAGCCGGCGGGTCCTCGTCCTGCGGTACTTCCACGACATGACCCAGACCGAGATCGCCGCGCAGGTGGGCGTCTCGCAGGTGCAGGTGTCGCGGATCCTGGCCCGCACGCTCGACCGGCTCCGGGCCCGCGCCGCCTGACGGGCGGGCGCGCCACCGGTCGGCGCGCGCGGTGACGACCCGCCGCCGATAGTGAGGCGGTGACGCCCGCACCGCGCCCGGGGGCGCAGCGCCCGGTGCCTGCCACGAGGCCGGAGACGTCCGGCAACGCCCTGACGCGGCGGCTCGTCGCCCTGGCGGCGGCCGCGGTCCACGCCGGGGTCCCGGACGCGGCCGGGGTCGACGTCGACGTCCGCCGGGCGGGCGCCGCCGACCTCTCCCTCAGCGGCGGGACGGAGCTCGCCCTGCGCATCGGGCGGGTGCTGGCCGATGGCCCCGGCTCGCTCGACGCCGTCGACCGGTGCCACCGGGACCGCCGACCCGTGACCGCCGGCCTCGACCCCCCGGCGCGGTCCGCGCTGTCCGCTGCCGGCTTCGAGGACGTGGGCTGGCTGGTCGCGGTGCCGGTGGCGGCGGTCGACGCGGTCGTCACGGCCTGGCTGCGGCGGGCGCCGCGCCCGGGCGACGTGGCGGCGCTGGAGTCCGCGACCCCGCTGGTGGCCGACGCGGTCCGCTCCGCGGGGGACCTCCGCCACCACCTCGTGGTGCCGCCGGCCCGCCTCCTCATCGAGCAGGCGAAGGGCGTCCTCATGGCCCGGCACGGGGTCGGGCCGGACGACGCGTTCGACCTGCTCCGCTCGATCAGCCAGCGGCGCAACGTGCCCGTCCGGGAACTGGCTCGGGTCGTGGTCGTCACCGGGCGGGCGCCCGTACCCCGCAGCTCCGCGGACGCCCCGCAGGTGCCGGCGCCCTGACGGGTGCCGCCGGGTCGACGACACCATCGCCCGGCCGCGGCCCCGGGACGCCGCGCCGGGGTCTGGATCCGTGGCGTGACGGTGGCGTCCTCGTCCAGCACGACCCCTGTTGCTGCGGCCGGCCGGGCCCGGTTCTTCGTGGAACGCCCCGCCTTCGCCGAGGCCGTGTCGGACGTCGGGAGTGTCCTGATCTCGGATTACGGTGCCGGGATGACGGCGGATCCCACGGCCTTCGCCGCGGGGGGGCGGGCGGACTCGGGCCGGTTTCGCCGAGCCGGCGGTCGCCGGCCTCCTGCCCTCCCGCCTGGCCGGGGCCCCTATCCCGGCGCGGTCGATGGCACCCCCCGACTCCCGGAAGGAACCTCGTGAGCAGAACCGTCCTCGTCACCGGCGGCGCGGGCCGCCTCGGCGCCGCCGACACCGAGCCGAGCTGGCCCTGACGGGCGGGAGGGAGCGCATCCTGGGCGACGACCGACCCGCCTGCCTCGTCCTCCAGGCCCTCGGCCTCGGGGACCTGGTGGTGGCCGTGCCCGCCCTGCGGGCGCTGCGGCGCGCGCTCGGCGGGCACCGGATCGTCCTCGCGGGCTCGCCGGCGCTGCTCGGGGCCGCCCGGACGTGGGACCTCGTCGACGAGGCGGTCCCCACCGTCCCCTGGGAGCCCCCCGCCGGGGTCGAGGTCCCCGACGTCGCCGTCAACCTCCACGGGCACGGCCCGCAGAGCATCGACCTGCTGGCAGCGCTGGGACCCCGGCTGCTGGTCACCTTCGGCGACCCCGGCCAGGCCGGCCCCGGGCGCGTCGTCCTGCCCTGGGCCGCGCCCGACCTCCCGTACGCCGGCGAGCACCAGGCCGAGCGGTGGCTGCGCCTGGTCCGGGCCGGGGTGGGCGCCGATCGCCGACCCGGCGACTCCGTCATCGTGGCACCCGGGACCGCCGGTGAGCCCGAGGTGCCCGCGGGCGCCGTGGTCCTGCACCCCGGTGCCGCCTCGGGTGCCCGCCGCTGGCCCGGCCGGCAGTTCTCCGAGGTGGCGGCCGTGCTCGGGGACCGGGGCGTCGACGTCGTCGTGACCGCCGGACCCGGGGAGGAGCGCCTGGCCGAGGCCGTCGTGTTCGGCGCCGTGTCCCGGCGGGTGCGGGCGTGGGCACCGGCGTCGGTCGTGGACCTGTCGGCCGGGCTGGCGCGGGCGTCGGCGGTCGTCGTGGGCGACACCGGGGTCGGGCACCTGGCGGCGGCGCTGCGGGTCCCGGCGGTCCACCTCTACGGGCCCAGCGACCCCGCCGAGTGGGGGCCCTTCGACGACCGGGCGCACCGGCGCGTCCTGCACCCCGTGCTCTACGGGGACCCCACCGACCCGCACGCCCGGGCGACCCACCCGGCGCTGCTGCGGATCACTCCCGACGACGTCCTGACCGCGCTGGACGACCTGCTCGGCCCGGCCCTGGTGCCCGCGCCCGGCTGACGCGGGGGGCGGCGTCGCGTCGTCCCGCCCCGGCAGGCATCCTCGGCCGGTGGCCCGCTCATCGCACGACGTCGAGGCCGCGTCGGGGGTCGACGGTCGCCTGCGGCGGGCCCGGACCGCCGTCACCGTCGCTTTCGCGGTGAACGGTCTGGTGTTCGCGTCCTGGATCTCACGGGTGCCGGCGCTGCGGGACGCCTTCGACCTCTCGGGGGCGCAGCTCGGGGCGCTGTTGCTGTGCCTGTCCGCCGGGGCCGTCGCCGCCCTGCCCTCGGCGGGGCCGGTCGTCCACCGGATCGGGGCGGCCCGAACCGTCGCCGGCGGATCCGCGCTGGTGGCGGTCGGTCTGGTCGCGGCGGGGCTCGGCATCCTGACAGACGCGGTCGTCCTCAGCGGAGCAGGCCTCGTCGTCGTCGGGGCCGGCACCGGGATGTGGGACGTCGCCATGAACGTCGAGGGGGCGGAGGTCGAGCGGCGCCTCGGCCACCCGATCATGCCGCGCCTGCACGGCTGGTTCAGCGTCGGGTCCGTGCTGGGGGCGGGTGCCGGTGCCCTCGCCGCGTGGACCGGCCTGCCGCTGTCCGCGCAGGTGCTGATGGTGGGACCCCTGAACCTGCTCGTGGTGGCGGTGGCGGCCCGGGGTTTCCTCCTGCGCAGGCCCACCCCCCGCGACGCCGGGACCAGGTCGTCCTCCGGGGTCGGGCGGGCCTGGCGGGAGCCGAGGACCCTGCTGGTCGGTCTCATGACCCTGGGCTTCGCGTTCACCGAGGGATCGGCGAACGACTGGCTGGCGGTCGCCCTCGTCGACGGTTTCGGTGCGAGCGAGGCCGTCGGCGCGGCCGGGTTCGCGGTCTTCGTCTCGGCCATGACCGCGGGCCGGCTGTTCGGCGGCGCGCTCATCGAGCGCTGGGGTCGCGTACCGGTGCTCCGGGTGAGTGCCCTGACCTCCCTCTCCGGCCTCGCGCTCGTCCTCGTCGGGGACGCGCTGCCGCTCGCGCTCGCCGGGTCCGTGCTGTGGGGTCTCGGCGCGGCGCTGGGCTTCCCGGCGGGGATCAGCGCCGCCGCCGACGACCCCGCCATGGCGGCGGCGCGGGTGTCGGTCGTCAGCTCGATCGCCTACACCGCCTTCCTCGCCGGCCCGCCGCTCATCGGGCCCCTGAGCGACGCGGTGGGCATGCCGGCCGCCCTGGTGGTCGTCGCGGCGGCGCTGGCGCTGTCGCTCGCCACCGCCGGTGCCGCCCGGCGGGTCGCTGTCCCAGTCACTGCCTAGAGTCGACGGCGTGGGCGGCCGGCCGGACGTCGCGGGTATGGCCGCGGGGTGGGTCCGGTCGGCGGTGAGGCCGGGCGTCGGCCGGGTCCGCGTCAGCCTGTGGGCGATCGCCCAGATGTCCGCCGGGGCGGGCCTGGCCTGGTGGATCGCCACCGAGCTGGTCGGCCACCCGTTCCCGTTCTTCGCCGCGGTCGCGGCCGTGGTGTGCCTGGGACTGGCGGCGGCGCACCGGCTGCGGCGGGTGGCCGAGCTGGCGGTCGGCGTCACCGTCGGGGTCGCGCTGGGCGAGGCGCTCGTCGACGTGATCGGCCGCGGGGCCTGGCAGATCACCCTCGTCGTGGCGCTGGCCCTGGCGCTGTCCCGGCTGCTCGACAGCGGCGCCCTGCTGGCCACCCAGGCGGCGGTGCAGGCGGTGCTCGTCCTCGCCATCCCGCAGCAGGTGTCCGGGAACGTCGACCGGTGGCTCGACGCGATGATCGGCGGTCTGGTGGCCCTCGCCATCGCGGTGCTGACCCCGCCCGACCCCCGGTACGCCGCCGACGCCGGGGCGCGCACCGCCACCCTCGCGCTGGCCCGGGTCCTGCGCTGCCTGGCCCGGGCGATCCGGGACGTCGACCCGGACGAGGCCGGACGCGCCCTGGGCTTGTCGCGGGCGACCCAGCGCGATCTCGACGAGTGGGAGGCCGCCGTCGCCACCGGCGAGGAGATCGCCCGCTTCTCGCCGCTGCGCCGGCGCCGGGCCCCCGCGATGGTCGCCCGCCGCCGCGCGCACACCGGCGTGGACCGGGCGGTCCGCAACACCCGGGTGCTGGCGAGGAGGGTGGCGTCGGCGCTCGACGACGGCCGCGCGGTGCCGATGCCGGTGGCGGCGATCCTCGACGACCTGGCTGCCGCTCTCGAACGGCTCGACGCCCCGGTCGGCGCCGGGGACGCCACGCCCCTGCTCTCGTCGCTGACCGGCCTGGCGCGGCGGCTCCGCGTCGCCGAGACCGGGTCCACCAGCTGGGCCGGGGCCGTCGCGATCGCCCAGCTCCGGTCGATCGTCGTGGACGTGCTCACCGCCACCGGGATGCCCGCCCGGCAGGCCAGGGCCCTGCTGCCGGACCCGGGGCGGGCGGCGGGCTGACAGGAGGGCTTCGTTGATCGCCGTCTTCCCCCCGCTCCGGTGATCCACGGGGTGTTCCGATCATCGGAACGGGGGGACAACGGTGATCATGCGGATGGGGCGGCTCGTGTCACCAGGCCCCGGCGGGCCCGCCCGTCCACAGGGATGGACGCCTTGTCCGCGAGCAGCCGACGTGATGGCGCAGAAGTGCCGGGATGCCACCGGAAGGCGTCCCGGCGGAGCTACTCCTCCGTCCGTTCACGACCGCCACTGCGCTGCGACACGTGAGTCGACATCGCTTGGAGCGAAGCGGTGACTACCGCCGCGTCGGTCGTGGCGCCTGGATGGTGGCCGACGAGGACGAGTGCCACGGTCGGCGCATCCAGGGCGTGCTCGAACGCACCCGGTCTCGGCTCGTACTGGTCGGCCCCAGCGCCTCTTGGGCGCACGGCTGCCTCCTGGCCGGGGTCGATGAGCCGGTGCACGTGGTCGGCCGGGCCCGGAACGGGATCGACCTCGTCCGGCACGAGTCACCGCTGCGACCCGGGGACATCGTCGGGACACCGCTGGGGGCGGCGACGAGCCTCGGTCGGACGGCAGTGGATCTGGCCCGGGGCATCGGGACCGCGCGTCTCGACCACCTCGGTCGCGTGGTGTGGGCCGACGCGTTCCTCCGGGCGACCGGCCTGCGCGCCGCCGAGGCGCGGGCCGCGCTGGTCGCCGCCTCGGGGCTGCATGGACTGACCAGAGCTCGCCGCGTACTTCGTGATGCCCGCGACGGCGTCGACTCGCCCAAGGAGACCGAGCTGCGGCTGCTCGTCATCGCCGCGGGCTTCCCCGAGCCGCGCACGCAGTGTCCGGTGACGTTCGGCGGACGCGTGGTGGCACATCTGGATCTCGGCTGGGAGGAGCACCGGGCGGGTGCGGAGTACGACGGCGCGGTCCACCTGGAACGACGACAGCACAGCTGGGACCTGAACCGGCACAACGGCATCCGGGTGGCCGGCTGGACCGTGCTGCAGGTGGACCAGCGGCTCCTCGACCGGCCGGAGACGCTGCTGGCGCGCCTCGCCGTCGTCGTCCCCCGGGCGTGACCGTCGCCGCTCACGTCATGATCGCTGTTGTCCACCCGTTCCGATGATCCACAAGGTGGTTCGATCACCGAAACGGGTGACAAGTGGTGATCACGCGAGGTACCCGGCTTCCGTCAGAGCCTGGGCAGGGCGTCCACGGCGCGGCGGATGCGCTGCTCGCTCACCGGGTGCGCCGTGCCCAGCGACTGGGCGAACAGGGCCACCCGGAACTCCTCCAGCTGCCAGCGCAGCGCCGCCGCGCCGGAGCGTCCGGCAGCCCGGGCGACGTCGTCGGCGGCCTCGCGCCAGCGGGCGAGCCGGGCGGCGTCGCGGCGCGGGTCCTCGACCAGGGCGGCGACGCGACGGCGGGCTGCGGTGATGTAGCGGAGCAGGTGTGGCAGCCGCTCCCGCCCGGTCACCGAGACCCAGGTCGGCCCCAGCAACGCGGCGAGATGAGCGCGCTCGTCCGCCAGACCGTCGGCCAGGGCAGGGTCGGCGCGGACACGGCCGGCGGCCTCCGCGGCGGCCAGCTCGCCGTGGGCCTCCCCGGCCGCCGACGACACCCGGACCGCCAGGTCGAGGACCTCGCGCGCGGTGTCGCGCACCCCGGTGCGCACGCTCGCGGCCAGCTCGCCGAAGGCCTCGGGCGTCCGCGGCCAGCCGTGGACCGCCGCCCAGCGCCCGGCGAGGTCGGCCACCGCGGCCCGGACGACGTCCGCCAGCAGGCCCGCCGTGTCGGTGCCCGGCGGTGCCGCGAGGGCGAGTTTCGCCGGGGTCGGCAGCGCCGCCACCAGCTCCCGCACCGGTGACGGCACCGTGAGCAGGAGGAGCGTGAGGACCCCGCCGGGCAGCGCCCGGTCGGCCTCGGCCCGGGACGGCAGCACCCGGACCCCGACGGTGCCGCCGGCCTCGGCCACCAGCGCCGGGTAGGCCGTCACCGGGCCGGCGGGCCCGGGCACCGTGACCTCCTCCGGCAGCGGGCCGCCGCTCCACTCCCGCAGCCCCTGGCGCTCCAGGTCCCCGGCCAGGTCGGCCACGGCGGCGCGCTGCCGGGCCCCGAGCTCCGCCCGCAACGTGGCCGGATCCCGGCCCGCGGCGACGAGTGAGCCGTCGGCCTCGACCACGCGGACCCGCATCCGCAGGTGCGCGGGCAGCCGGGCGGCGTCGAGGTCGTCCGCCGTCACGACGGTCCCGCCGAGGCCGGTCAGCTCGCGGGCGACGACGTCGACCAGCCGCCCGGCCGGCGGGCCGCCGTCGTCCCGGGCGACGGCGGCGAGGACGGCGCCGGCGTGCGTCGCCGCCGGCGCGAAGCTGCGGCGCAGCGCCTTCGGCAGGGTCCGGATCAGCTCTGCGACCAGCTCCTCCCGCAGCCCGGGCACCAGCCACTCCAGCGCGTGGAGGTCCACCCCCGCGAACTGGGCCAGCGCCACGTCGACGCTCACCCCGTCGTCGGGCCCCCCGGGGGCGAACCGGTAGCTCAGCGGGAACGCCCCGCCGGTGCCCGGGTCCCGCCACACGTCGGGGAAGGCGTCCGCGGCCGGCCCGCGGCCGCGCCGCACGACGGTGTCGAGGTCGAGTGTCAGCAGGTCGGGGGTCGCCCGGCGGGCCGACCGCCACCAGCGGTCGAACGTCCGGGCCGAGACCACGTCGGCGGGCAGCCGGGCGGCGAAGAACGCGACGAGGTCCTCCTCGCCGACGACGGCGTCCCGGCGCCGGGTGCGCTCCTCGACCCGCTCCGCCTCGGCGAGCACCTCGCGGTTGGCGGCGAGGAAGGCGTGGGGCGCGCCCCACTCCCCGTGGACCAGGGCGTGCCGGACGAACAGGTCGCGGGCGATCGCGGGGTCCACCCGGGCGTAGTCGGCCGCGCGGCCGGTGACGACCGGCAACCCGTACACGGTCACCCGCTCGGTCGCCAGGACCTGCGCCCGGCGCCGGTCCCAGCGCGGCTCGCTGTAGGTCCGCACCGCGAGGTCGCCGGCGGCGGCCTCCACCCACGGCGGCTGGACCCCGGCCGCGGTGCGGGCGAGGACCTGGGAGGTCTCGACCAGCTCGGCGGCCATCACCCAGCGCGGCCGACGCCGCCCCAGCCCGCTGCCGGGGGCGATCCGGAACCGGGCACCCCGGGCGCCCTGGTACTCCTCCGACCCCGACCGGGCGCGGGCGGCGCCCGCCGGCCCCCGGCGATCGGCGGACCCGGCCCGGGCGGGCTCGTCGAGCCGGAGCCCGACGTGCGACAGCAGGCCGCTCAGCGCGGCGCGGTGGACCCGGTCGGCCGCGTCACCCGCCGGGGAGCCGCCGGGCAGCGTCGACGGCTCACCGCTGCGGGCCGGCTCGGCCAGCCCGACCGAGCTCGGTGACCAGCCCAGCTCCCGCGCCGTCTGCCGCAGCTGCGCGGCCAGGTCCCACCACTCCCGGACCCGCCGGAAGTTCAGGTGCTCGGCCCGGCACCGCCGCCGCAGCGCGGACCCCGACAGGGCGGCCCGGGCGGACTCCAGGTACCGCCACAGCGCCAGCCACCCCAGGAAGTCCGAGTCGGGGTCGGCGAACCGGCGGTGGGCGGCGTCGGCCGGCCCGGGGTCGTCCCGAGGGCGCTCCCGCGGGTCGATGATCGACAGGGCGGCCGCGAGGACGACGACCTCGTCGAGGCACCCGGTCCGCTCCGCCTCGACCAGCATCCGGCCCAGGCGGGGGTCGACGGGTAGCCGCGACAGGGCCCGACCGACCGCCGTGACCTGCGGGGCCGTGCCACGGACGCCACCCGCGCCACCCGGCCCGCCCGGGCCGCCCGGCCCACCCCGGCCCGCCGGGTCCGCGGGCTCGACCGCCTGCAACTCCTCCAGCAGGGCCACCGCGTCGCGGACCGCCCGCCGGTCCGGCGGGTCGACGAACGGGAAGTCCTCGACCGCCCCCAGGTCGAGCGCTGCCATCCGCAGCACGACGGCTGCCAGGTTGGTGCGGAGGATCTCGGGTTCGGTGAACGCCGGGCGGGACTCGAGGTCGGCGTGGGAGTAGAGCCGCACGCAGACTCCGTCGGCGACCCGGCCGCACCGCCCGGCGCGCTGGCGGGCCGAGGCCTGGGAGATCGGCTCGACCGGGAGGCGCTGCACCTTGGTGCGCCGGCTGTAGCGGGAGATCCGGGCGGTGCCGGTGTCGACGACGTACCGGATGCCGGGCACGGTGATCGAGGTCTCGGCGACGTTCGTGGCGACGATCGCCCGCCGCCCGGTGTGGGGCGCGAACACCGCGTGCTGCTCGGCCGCGGTGAGCCGCGCGAACAGCGGCACCACCGCCAGGCCGGCGAGCCGCCGGTCGTCCTCGGAGCGCCGGGCGAGCGCGTCGGACACCTCCCGGATCTCGCGCTCCCCGCTGCAGAAGACCAGCACGTCACCGGGCCCCTCGCGGGCCAGCTCCGAGACCGCGTCGGCAACGGCGTCCGGCAGCTCCCGGTCGTCGTCCTCCCCGAGCGCGAGGAGGTCGCCCGCGTCCTCGTCGCCGCCCCCGGCCACGGTGCCCGGACCCCACGGGCGGTAGCGGACCTCCACCGGGTACGTGCGGCCGGAGACCTCGACGACGGGGACCCCGCCCGCCGGCAGCCCGAGCGCGGCCGCGAAGTGCGCCGCGAAGCGCCCCGGGTCGATCGTCGCCGACGTCACGACCACCTGGAGGTCCGGCCGCTGCGGCAGCAGCCGGGCGAGGTAGCCCAGCAGCATGTCGATGGTCAGGGAGCGCTCGTGCGCCTCGTCGAGGACGATCGCGTCGTAGCGCAGCAGGCGCGGGTCGTCGTGGACCTCGGCCAACAGGACGCCGTCCGTCATGACCCGGACCAGTGTCGTGTCGCTCACCTGCCCGGTGAACCGGACCGAGTAGCCGACGGCGCCGCCGAGCTCGACGCCCAGCTCCTCGGCCAGCCGCTCGGCGACCGAGCGGGCGGCGATCCGCCGCGGCTGGGTGTGACCGACCATGCCGCGCACCCCCCGGCCGGTCTCCAGCAGCATCTTGGGCAGCTGGGTGGTCTTGCCGGACCCGGTCTCGCCGGCCACGACGACCACGCGGTCGGCCCGCAGCGCGGCCAGGAGGTCGTTCCGGCGGGCGGAGACCGGCAGGTCGGGGTAGGTGATCGTCGGCACGGCGGCGCGCCGCCGGGCGAGGCGGTCCTCGGCCACCGAGACCGCCTCGACGACCCGCAGGAAGCCGAGGGCGCGCCGCTGCGGGTCGGTGACCGCGGCGAGGGCGGCGATCCGGGTGCGCAGCCGCTCGGCGTCGCGCGGCATGAGGTCGTCCAGCAGCGGCAGCAGCCGGGCGGCCTCGCCCCCGGGGTCGGCGGCCGTCCGCGGGGCGCCCGCCTGCTGGGACATCGTCCGCAGGGTACGGGCCGGCTCCCAGCGGTCCCGGACCGCGGCGGGCGGCCGGGTCCCGGGCCCGGCCGGGGGCGACGTAGCCTCGCGTCGTGCCGGGGTCCTACGACGTGGCCCTGCTCGGGGCGGGGGGGGCCGGCCACCTCGTGCTGCTCGAGCTGGCGGACCGGGACCCGGACCTCCGGGTGGCCGTCGTCGACCCGGTCGTGCGGTCCGGCTGGGACCGGACGTGGTGCTTCTGGGCGGCGGGGGCCTCGACCGTCGACGAGGTGGTCGAGGGCCGGTGGCGGCGCCTGCTGCTCGCCGGCGGCGGCCGGGACCCGCAGGTGCTGGACCTCGGCCCGCTGACGTACCGGCTGGTCCGCTCCGACGCCGTGTACGCGCTCACCGCCGGACGGGTGGCAGCGGCGTCCCGGCTGCGCGTGGACCGGATCCCGGCGGGTGCCGGGCGGGTCGTCGAGGACTCCCGGGGCGCGGTCGTCGAGACCCCGGCCGGCGCCCTGCGCGCGTCCTGGGTCCTCGACTCCCGGCCGGCCCCGCCCGCCCGTCCCGGCGCGGTGACGTGGGTGCAGTCGTTCGTCGGCCGGGTGCTGCCGGCCTCGGCGGCACCGGATCTCGGGGGTGTCCCGGTCTTCATGGACTTCCGGACCGCCCAGCCGCAGCGTGGGCTGTCGTTCGGCTACTGCCTGCCGCTGGCGGACGGCGCCGTCCTCGTCGAGTACACCGAGTTCGCCCCCCGCCCGCTCGACCCGGGGCACGCCGCCCGCGCCCTCGACTCCTACCTGACGCTGCTCGGAGGGGACCCCGCGGCCGAGCCGATCCACGTGGAACGGGGCGCCATCCCGATGACGGACGCCCCGTTCCCCCGCCGGAGGGGCCGGCGGACCCTCCGGCTCGGGACGGCCGGCGGTGCCACCCGGCCCTCGACCGGCTACACCTTCGCCGCCATGGCCCGGCAGGCCGCCTCGCTGGCCGCGGACCTGACGGCCGGGCGTCCCCCGGTGGCGCCCGCGGCCTACCCGGCGCGGCACCGGGCGCTGGACGCCGCCCTGCTCCGGGGGCTCGACGACGGCCTCGTCGACGGGCCCGGCTTCTTCCGGCGCCTGTTCGACCGCCACCCCGCCGAGCGCGTGCTCCGCTTCCTCGACGGGGCGAGCTCCCCCGCCGAGGAGCTGCGGATCATGGCGTCGTCGCCGCAGCGGACGATGACCAGGGCCACCGTCCGGGCGCTCGCGGGGCGGTTCCCGGCGAGCGGCCCCGAGGTCGGCCCCGAGGTCGGCCCCGAGGTCAGCCCGGGGTGACGCCGCCGTCCGGAACCGCGGGGGCGAACCGGTCGACCAGGGCGTCCGCCAGCCCGGTGTAGGTGCTCGGCGTGAGGTTGAGCAGCCGCTGCCGGACCTCGTCGGGGAGCTCGAGCCCGGAGACGAACTCGCGCATCCCGACGGCGTCGACGCGGCGCCCCCGGGTCAGCTCCTTCAGCCGCTCGTACGGCTGCGGCAGGCCGTGCAGCCGCATCACCGTCTGGACGGCCTCGCCGAGGACCTCCCAGGCGTCGTCGAGGTCCCGGGCCATCGCGGCCGCGTCGACGTCCAGGGTCGCCAACCCGCGGGAGGCGTTGTCGACGGCCACCAACGAGTGGCCGAAGGCGACCCCGACGTTGCGCTGCACGGACGAGTCGGTGAGGTCGCGCTGCAGGCGGGACGTCACGAGCGTCTCCTGCAGCACCCGGAGCACCCCGTTCGACATCTCGAGGTTCGCCTCGGCGTTCTCGAACCGGATCGGGTTGATCTTGTGCGGCATGGTCGACGACCCCGTGGTCCCCGCCGCCGGCAACTGCCGGAAGTAACCGAGGCTGATGTAGGTCCAGACGTCGGTGCACAGGTTGTGGAGCACGCGGTTGAAGCGCTCGACGTCGGCGTACAGCTCGGCCTGCCAGTCGTGCGGCTCGATCTGCGTGGTCAGCGGGTTCCACGTGAGGCCCAGTGACTCGACGAAGTCGCGGGAGACGGCGGGCCAGTCGACGTCCGGTGCCGCCGCCACGTGGGCGGCGAACGTCCCGGTGGCCCCGTTGAGCTTGCCCAGGTACTCCGCGGCCGCCACCCGGTCCAGCTGGCGGCGCAGCCGGCGGGCGAGGACGGCGAGCTCCTTGCCCATCGTCGTCGGCGTCGCCGGCTGGCCGTGAGTCCGGGCGAGCATGGGCACGGCGCGGTACCGCACGGCCATCGCGTCCAGCTGGGCGACCAGCCGCCCCGCCGCCGGGGCCCAGACCTCGGCGACCGCCCGCTGCACCAGCCGGGCGTAGGCGAGGTTGTTGACGTCCTCGCTGGTGAACCCGAAGTGGACGATCTCGGCGAGGTCCGCTGCGCTCGTGCGCTCCAGGCGGCGCTTGAGGAGGTACTCCACGGCCTTGACGTCGTGCGCCGTCCGCCGCTCCAGCTCGGCCAGCTCCGGCAGGTCCGACTCCCCGAAGCCCGACACCACGGCCCGCAGCGCCCGCACCTCCTCGTCGGTGAGCGGGCGCACCCCCGGCAACACCCCCCGGCGGGTGAGGTGGACGAGCCACTCGGCCTCGATCCGCAGCCGTTCGGCGTTGAGCGCGGCCTCCGACAGGTGCGGGACCAGCCGCGAGGCGACCGGCCGATAGCGGCCGTCGAGCGGGCCGAGCGCGGTCCCCGCCGGGATGCCGTCCGTCACGGGCGGCATCCTCACACGACCCGCCGGCCGGGCTCCGGGACCCCGGCCGCTCCTCGGGTCAGGCGTAGCGCCGGGCCACGGCGCCGGCCTGCCGCCCGTACCCGCCGCCGAAGAGGGTGGCGTGCACCAGCAGCGGGTGGAGCTGGTGGAGCCCGAGGCGCTCGCCCCAGCCGTCCGCCAGGGGATGCGACGCGTCGTAGCCGGCCAGCACCTCGTCCAGGTGGGGCAGCCCGAAGAGGACCAGCATGGCGAGGTCGGTCTCGCGGTGGCCGCCGTGGGCGGCCGGGTCGATGAGCACGACGCCGTCCCGGGTCCACAGCACGTTGCCGTTCCACAGGTCGCCGTGCAGCCTGGCGGGCCGCTCGACCGGCCCGGCACGGCCCAGCGCCGGATCGGCGATCAGGTCGAGCACCCGGCCGATCGTCGTGGCGTCCTCGACGTCGATGGCGCCGGAGTCCCGGGCCGACCGCAGGTACGGGAGGACCCGGAACTCGGCGTACCACGCACCCCACTCGGAGCCGGGGCGGTGGGGGAGCCGGAGGGGACCGATGTAGCCGTCGCCCGTCCAGCCCGCGGGCGGTGCCCCGAACGCCGGCGCCCCGGCGGCGTGGGTGCGGGCGAGGTCGGCCCCGAACCCGGTGGCGGCGGCCGCCGACGGCGCCACCTCGGGGATCCGGGGCAGGACCAGCCGTTCCGGCTCGACGGCCAGCGGGAGGACGACCCGCGCCCCGTCCGCCTCGGCGAGCCACCGCAGCCCGGCGGCCTCGACCGCGAAGAAGCCGTCGGGGGCCCCGATGCGGCGCTTCGTGAACGTCCCCGACCCGTCTGCCGGGCCTCGCGGCACCGGATCGCCCGCCGGGTCGGGGGCGCTGCGGGCCGGCACCGTCACCGAGCGGTCACCCCCGCGGCCACCAGCCGGCCGAGGTGGGCGACCAGCCCCCGGCAGGCGGCCTCCACCTGGTCGAGGACGGTCTCGAAGGCGTCGTCGTCGTAGTACGGATCCGGGATGTCGAGGTCCCGTCCGGCGGCGTCGCTCGCAGCCGGGTCGAACCGGCGCAACAGGACCACCTTGTCGCGAGCGGCGTCCGTGGCCGCCCAGGCGCGCAGCACCCGCTCGTGCCCCCGGTCGAGCGCCACCACGAGGTCGCTGTCGTCGAACCACTCGGGCTCGAAGAGCCGGGCCCGGTGCCGGGACGCGTCGTAGCCCCGGCGGTCGAGGGCCGCCAAGGTGCGGATGTCGGCCCGCTCGCCGATGTGCCAGTCCCCGACCCCGGCGGACGCCACGACGACGCGGCGCGCCAGGCCGGCGCGGGTGACGAGCTCCCGCAGGACGGCCTCCCCCATCGGGGACCGGCAGATGTTGCCGGAGCACACGAAGACGACGCGCAACACGTCGTCGGAGGCTCCGGCCATGGGGGCATCTTCGCCCACGGCGGGCTGTCCGGGCAGCCCCGGTGGCGCCCTGCGCGCTGGACGACCGCTCCGGCGCCTCGTCACCAGGCCCGCGGCACCCCGCCCGTCCACAACCAGTGACGACGGCCGACTCGCAGCGACCACCGGGCGGCCACCGTCGTGGCCGTGACCAGCCCGATCCCGGCCCTCCCCGTCCCCCGTTCCCTCCGTGCGCCGGGGTCCGTCGATCCCGTGGCCGCCGACGTCCTGCGGTCCGCGTCGCGGGCGTTCTCCGCCGACGCGGACGAGGTGCGGGCGGTGGCGGCGGTGGTCGCGCTCGCGGCCGCCCTGGACTGGCGCGGCTCCGCCGCCGGGGGGTTCCGGGCCGTGGTGGCGGAGCGGACGGGGTCGATCCGACGGGCCGCCGTCCTCGTCGACGACCTCGCCGCAGCACTGCGCGCGGGGGCGACCGGAGCCGCCGGGTGAGCGGGACCGCACTCGACATCCGCGGGGGCGATCGCGGGACCGCCGCCGCGGTCGAGGACCTGTGGGCCACCGGGGCCCGGCTCGAGGACGCCGCCCGGCGCCTGGGCGACGTCGCGGGTCGCTGT
>JBHJOJ010000193.1:0-11935 GCA_050329835.1 Kineosporiaceae bacterium
TACATCCGCTCCTCGACGTCGATCGTCAGGGGGAAGAAGTCGAGGAAGGTCTTGGGCTGCTTCGACGCCGTCGTGGCGCTGAGCAGCATGGTCTCGCCGTCGAGGTAGACGACGGCGGATCCGGCGGCCTGGCGGGCCAGGCGGCCGGTCTCGAAGCGGACGGTCCGGGTGCCGAAGCGACCGTTGTCGATGACGGCCTCGGCGAACGTGGTGTCCTCCACGCAGTGAACTCCTCAGGTGATGCCGGGCCACGGCGCGTCTGGTGCCGGCCTTCGATCATGGTGCTCGGGACGGGTCGCGGTGCGGGCCCTGCCCGGGAACCACCACCGAGGACCGGCGGTGCCGGGGCTCGGGCTTCGTGGTGGTGACGGGTATTCGGTTGTGGTGGTGCGGGTCGGGCGGGTGCGCTCAGCGACGCAGGCCGAGCCGCTCGATGAGCGAGCGGTACCGGTCGATGTCGACGCGCTGGAGGTACCCCAGCAACCGGCGCCGCTGCCCGACGAGCAGCAGGAGGCCCCGGCGGCTGTGGTGGTCGTGCTGGTGGACCTTCAGGTGCTCCGTGAGGTCGCGGATCCGCTGGGTCAGCATCGCGATCTGGACCTCCGGGGAGCCGGTGTCCGACTCGTTGGAGCCGTACTCGGAGATGATCTGCTGCTTGGTCGCAGAGTCGAGGGGCACGGTGATCTCCTCCGGAGGTCGTTGCGCGGTGCTCCGGGGGCTTGTCCGCCCGGGCATACGGGACCGCGGCCGCTACACGGCGGTCCCGAGGGTAGCAAGACGAGAGCGCCAGCCGTGCCCGGTCCTCCCCTGCTTGGCCTGCCGAGCGGACGTCACCTGATCAGGCCGAGCGCGGAGTTGGGCTTCAAGCTGCCCCCCGATCCGATGCCGGCGCTCGCCGGAGCCGTCAGCCGCCGACGCGCTCGCCGTTGGCGACGTAGGCGGCCGACACGAACGCGGCCAGGCCCTCGGCCCGCTGCTCGTAGTACGCCGTGAACCTCGGGTCCTCGACGAACATCCGCCCGAGCCCCGCCTGCATCTCTCCGCTCATCTCGAAGAACCAGCGCGAGTTGAGCTGCCGGGCCTCCTCGGCGACGGCCGTCGCGGCCTCGCCGTCGGCGCGCTCGCCGGCCCGCTGGAGCGCGACGAAACGCCGCTCGATCTCCTCGCCCTCCGCCTTGATCCGCTCCCAGTCGGCCTTCGGGTACCCGGACGTCCGTTGCCGGGACTGCCGGCCGGCGTCGGTGTCGCCCCACCGCTCCTGCCACTCCTCGTCCCACTCGGCCTCGTGCTCGGTCCACTCGTCGCCGAACAGCTCGCGCTTGTCCTCCTGCGTCAGCGGCAGACCTCCGGTCACCGCCCTCACCTCCTCCTCCAGGGCCGCCCGCACCCGTTGCAGGCGGTCGATGCGCTCGGAGACCGCGGCCACCTGTTCCAGCAGGCGCGACGCCCGGTCGGCGGGCGCCGCGTCGAGCAGCTCGGGGATCCGTTCCAGCGGGAACCCGAGCTCGCGCCACACCAGGGCATGGCGCAGCCGGTCGAGGTCGGCCCCGGTGTAGGTGCGGTACCCCGCGGGCGTCCGCCCGCTCGGCGTCACCAGCCCGGTGGCGTCGTAGTGGTGCAGCGTCCGCACGGTCGTGCCGACGAGGCGCGCCGCCGGTCCGACGGTCCACTCCCGGGCCGCCGCGCGGTCCGCGATGTCGCCCACGTGTCTCCTCACCCCACCGACAGTGGCGCCTCACGCCGCGTCAGGGTCAAGCCGGCGGCGCCGAACCCCGGGCCGCTCGGCTATCGTGACGGCCGTGACCACGACGCTGGGCGTGATGCCCGTCGCGATGTCCACCCGCCTCCGTCGCCGCTGACGGCGCGGGTCCGCACCGCCGCATCCGCGCCCCCCCGGTCCCCGCCGGGCGGCGCTCCAGGCTGCCCGGCTCCCTCAGACCTCTGGGAGTCGTCGTGTCGTCACGTCATCCCCGCCCCGTTCCCCGCCACCTGCCGGGCCCCGCAGAGCTCGGCCAGAACCTGCTCGTCGACCACGCCGTGATCACCGACATCGTCGACCTCGTCCGCAACGGCGACGACCCGATCGTCGAGTGGGCCGCCGGCGACGGCGCCGTCACGCGGGAGCTCGCCCACCTCGGCCGCCCGCTGGAGGCGGTCGAGATCGACGCCCGCCGGATCGCCGTGCTGCGACGGCGGGTGGGCCCGCACGTGGCGATCACCCACGGCGACATCCTGCGCCACGCGCCGCCGGCCGGGCCGCACGACGTCGTCTGCAACGTCCCGTTCCACCTCACCACCCCCGTCCTGCGCCGGTTGCTCGGGCTGCCGCACTGGGGCACCGCGGTCCTGCTCACCCAGTGGGAGGTCGCCCGCAAACGCGCCGGCGTCGGGGGCGCGACCCAGCTGACCGCCCAGTGGTGGCCGTGGTTCGACTTCCGGCTGGCTCGGCGCGTCCCGGCCGCCGCCTTCTCGCCCCGGCCGGCCGTGGACGGCGGCCTGCTCGTCGTGTCCCGGCGGTCCCGGCCGCTCGTGCCCCGCGGGGCCGACCGGGACCTCTACCAGCGGTGGGTCCGCACCGTGTTCACCGGCCGCGGCCGCGACCTGCCCGCGGTCCTCGCCGGGGCGGGCGGCGGGGACCGGCGCGCCACGGCGGCCTGGTGCCGTGCCCAGGGGCTGGGCCCGCGAGCACTGCCGCGGGACCTCACGGCGGGTCAGTGGGTCGCGGCGTACCGGATCAGCCGGGCGCGACGCCGGGGCCGTCCGCGGTGAGCGACGGCTCGGCGAGAGCGGCGCGGATCTCCGCCACGTCCTCGCCCATCCGGGCCACGAGCGCCTCGACGGAGTCGAACCGCCGGGTGTCCCGGACGCGCAGGAGGAACTCCACCCGGACGTCCCGGTCGTAGAGGTCGAGGCCGACGGCGTCCACGACGTGGGCCTCGACCCGGCGCTCGCGGCCGGCGAACTGCGGGTTGGTGCCCACGGAGACGGCGGCCGGCAGGCCCGGACCGCCGGCCACCCGCAGCCGGCCGCCGTACACGCCGTCCGCGGGCACCATCCCGCTCACCGTGGCGGGGCCGAGGTTGGCGGTGGGATACCCCAGGAGGCGGCCCCGGGCGTCCCCGCGAACGACCGTGCCGGTCACGGCGTGCGGGCGACCGAGGACCCGGGTCGCGCCCGCGACGTCGCCAGCGCCGAGGAGCTCCCGCACCCACGTCGAGGACCACCGGCGTGTCCCGTCCCCGTTCTCGGGGGCGCCGGCACCGAGGTCCTCCAGCGTCACCACGTCGAAGCCCCAGACCTTGCCCAGCGTCCGCAGGGTCGAGATGTCGCCGGAGTTCCGGTGCCCGAACCGCACGTCCCCGCCGATCACGACCGTCCGCGCCCCCAGCGCCCGCACGAGCGCCTGCTCGACGTACTCCTCCGGGGTCAGCCGGGCGAGCTCGGGCGTGAAGGGCTGGATCAGGGTCGCGTCCAGCCCGGTGCCGGCCATGAGGTCCAGGCGATCGTCGAGACCGGTGAGCAGGACGGGTGCGCGGTCCGGGTGCAGGACCTGCAACGGGTGGGGGTCGAACGTCACCGCCAGGGCGGCAGCCTGCCGGGTCCTCGCCTCGGCGACCACCCGCCGGAGCACGGCGACGTGGCCCCGGTGCACGCCGTCGAAGTTGCCCAGGGTGACCACGGTCGGGCCGGTGTCCCCGGGCACCGCGTCGAGACCGAACCAGCGCTGCACGGTCACAGCCTGCCAGCGGTGGCGGGCGGCCGCGGCCTCCCACTCTCGCGCGCTACCGGGTCGCCCGCGCGGCGACCCGGTCCCCCGACCGCCCCTCGCGTCGCGCCAGCAAGGCGAAGAGCACGGTGAGCGTGGCTGTGACCGGCGCCCAGATCGCCCGCTCGACCGGGGACGGCGTCGCCGCGTTCACGAGGCACGCCAGCGCGGCGAAGCCGGTCAGACCCCACAGTGCGGGCCGGCGTCCCCGGCCGGGCACCAGGGCGCCGAGCGCGACCGCGGCGAACGCCAGGTGGACCGGGACGGAGATCGCGCTCGCGACCCGGAACTCGGTGGGCAGGACGCCGGCGTGGACGCCGCCGTACGACGCTCGCCCCCAGGGCGCCCCGAGCGCGAGGGCCACCTGGAAAGCCGCGATGCCGATCTGAAGGACGGCGGCGGCCACGGCCACCCGGGAGGGACGTCTCGTCATGCCGCCACCTCATCATATCTGCCAGATATCTTCACTATCCTCAGGTGTGTCCAGGACCTCCCAGACCGAGACCGCCGTGCTCGGCGCCCTCTCCGTCGAGCCCATGAGCGGCTACGCCCTTCGCGCGGCGATCGTCGACACGCTCGGGCACTTCTGGCACGAGAGTTTCGGCCAGATCTACCCCGCTCTCGCCCGTGCCGAGGCCGCCGGCCACGTCCGGCGCCGTAGCGAGGGACTCACCTCGGGACACGTGTTCGAGCTCACCGATGCGGGTCGGCGGCGGCTGCGCGAGCTGCTGGCGGAACCCGTGGCCCCGACACCCGCGCGCAACGGCCTGCTGCTCCGGCTCTTCTTCGGTGACGTGCTGGGGCCGCAGGCCTGCCGGGAGCTGCTCGCCGACGCCGAGCAGCGCGCCGGCGAGGCTCTCGAGCAGTACGCCGCGATCCGCCGCGAGCTGGCCGAGGAGGACGATCCCGGCCGCCCCTACCGCCTGCTCACGCTGTCGTACGGCGAGACCGTGGCCCGTGCCCTGGAGCAGTGGGCGCGGGACTCCGCGACGGCGCTCCGGCACGTCGACGACGCCGGCGCCGCGGACTCCTAGCCTCGGCGGCATGAGCGCCCGGTCGCCCGCCCTGCTCCCGGTGCTCACGCTCCTGCCCGTCGTCGTCCTGCTGGCCGTCGGGCACCGGTACGGGTTCCACCGGGACGAGCTGTACCTCGTCGAGGCCGGCCGGCACCCGGCGTGGGCTTACGCCGACCAGCCGCCGCTGGTGCCCCTGCTGGCCACGGCGTGGCACGACCTGGTCGCCGGGTCGCTGTGGGCCTTCCGGGCGGTGCCGGCCGTCCTCGCCGGGGTGCTGGTGTGGACGGCGTGGCAGGTCGCCCGGGAGCTGGGCGGGGACCGCCGGGTGGCCGCCTGGACAGCCGCGGTCGTCGGGACCGCCGGCACGGTGCTGGCGGCGTTCCACCTGTTCGGGACCACGGCCTTCGACGTCACGCTGTCGGCGGTCCTGTTGTGGGTGCTGCTTCGCGCGGTGCGGACCCGGGCGACGCCGGACTGGCTGTGGGTCGGCGCCGTGGCCGGGGTGGCGCTGCTCGTCAAGACGCTGCCGGGCCTGCTCCTGCTGTGCTGCGCCGTCGCGATCCTCGTGACGGGTCATGCCCGCCTGCTGCGCCGTCCTGGCCCCTGGCTGGCCGTCGCCCTCGCGGCCGCGGGGGCCGCCGGACCGCTCGCCTGGCAGGCCGCGAACGGGTGGCCGCAGCTCGAGCTGGGCCGGGCGATCGCCGCCGGCTCGTCGGGAACCTCCGTCGACACAGCGTTGTTCGTGCCGCTGCTCGTCACTCTCACCGGGCCCCTCACCACGCCGTTCTGGGTGGCGGGTGCCTGGTCACTGACACGCGACCCCGAGCACCGGGGGCGGCGCTGGCTCCCGCTCGCGGCAGGGCTGCTCTTGGTCACCGTGCTGATCACCGGCGGCAAGCCCTACTACCTGCTGCCGATGGCCGTCGTCTTGGCGGCTGGCGGGGTCCCGGTGGCCCTGCGGTGGGCGGCGCGGCAGCGGTGGCGGGCACCGGCCGCCGTCGCCGCCGTGGTGACGAACGCCGTGGTGGGGGCGATCCTCGTCCTGCCGCTGCTGCCGCCGCGGCTGGCCCTGCTCGACGTCAACTACGACCTCGGGGAGCAGGTGGGCTGGGAGGAGCTGTCCGCCGCGGTAGCCGCTGAGAACGGAGAGGAGCCGGCCGGCGTCGTGCTCACCCGCAACTATGGCCAGGCCGGCGCCCTCGACCGGGCACGGCGGGCCGGGACGGACCTGCCGCCGGTGGCCAGCGGGCACAACGGGTACTGGTGGTGGAGCCGTCCGCCCGACGGCGCCGCCCCGGTCCTCGTCGTGACGTCGGCCGAGGCGGGCACCCTGGCGCGCACCCTGGACGGCTGCACCCGGCGGGCGACGGTGACGAACACCGCCGGCGTCGACAACGACGAGGACGGCGTCGGGGTCTGGCGCTGCGACGGCCCGGTCCGACCGTGGTCCGAGGTGTGGCCGGATCTGCAGCGGCTGGGATGATCGGCCGACCGTCGCCCGACGCAACCGCGGCGTCCCATCCAGCGGTCGGACCTGTCACCGCGCGAGCTCGGCGGGTTCGTCGAGCCGCGTCAGCTTCTCGGGGTTCCGCATCGCGTAGATCCGACTGATCCGCCCATCCTCCACGACGAAGGACACCCACGTCGGCTGGTCGTCCACCACCTCGATCCGACATCCCAGGGAACCGTTGAGCCGGACAGCCGTCGCTGCGAGCACGCCCACCGCCCGCTGCCCGGCCGCGAGCAGCCTCACGACCCGTTCGGCCCCGTGGACCGGCACCCGGACGGCCGGCGCCAGCCCACCGCCGTCGGCGACGAAGACCACGTCCGGCGCCATGACCTCCATCAGCTCGGCCAGCCGCCCCGTCCGCAGCACCGCCAGGAAGCGCTCCACCACGGCCTCGTGCTCCGACCGGCTCACCCGGACTCGCGGACGCCGGGCAGCCACGTGCCGGCGGGCCCGCAGGGCGATCTGCCGCACCGTGGCAGCCGGCTTCTCGACGGCATCGGCGATCTCGTCGTACGGCACGTCGAAGACCTCGCGCAGCACGAACACCGCCCGCTCCGTCGGCCCGAGGGTCTCCAGCACGGTGAGCATCGCGATCGAGACGCTGTCCGCCAGCTCGACCTCCTCGGCGACGTCGGGGGCGGTCAGCAGGGGCTCCGGCAGCCACTCGCCGACGTACTCCTCACGTCGCCGCGACAGCGTTCGGAGCCGGTTGAGGGACTGTCGCGTGACGACCTGCACGAGGTACGCGCGCGGATCCCGAATCCGGCTCCGGTCGACGCCGCCCCAGCGGAGCCAGGTCTCCTGGACGACGTCCTCGGCGTCCGCCGCCGATCCCAGCATCTCGTAGGCGACGGTGAACAGCAGGCTGCGAAGGGCGACGAAAGGGTCGTCACTCATGAGGCCGGGGCTGCCCGGGAGCTGTCCGGGCGACGGGCCAACGGCACCTCGCAGGAGTCCGAGAAGCCCTCCGACTCGATGCCGAGCGCCGCGTTGCACCGTGTCGTGTAGTTGGCGAAGCCGATGACGGCGTTGAGCTCCACGAGTGCCGCCGGGCCGAGCGTCGCGAGCAGCCGGTCGGACAGCTCGTCCGTGACCGTCGGCGGAGTGGTCGTCATGGCTTCGGCGTACTCGAGCACGTCCCGCTCCAGTGGGGTGAACACCTGAGACTCGCGCCAGCGCGGCACCTGGCTCGCCTTGCGCAGGTCCAGCCCCTCGTGCTGCGCCCGGAAGTAGTTGAAGTCCAGGCACCAGCTGCAGCCGACCTGCGCCGCCACCGCCATGTGCGCGAACGTCTTGAGGCTCTCGTCGGCCGCGTCCCACTTCTGGACCTTCCGCCCGAAGGACACGCCGGCCCTGAAGACGCCCGGGTTGTTCCAGGCCACTCCCATGGAATCGGGCACCTTGCCGAACATCCTGCGACTGAACCATGTGACCAGGGCTCCGGTGATCCCGGTGAGCTCGGTCCTCGGAACGCGCGGCGCCATGGTGTCCTCCCGGGGTCGTGACCTCGTCGACATGGAGACACCGGACGGAGCCGCGACGTGACACTTCGGTCGAGGCGTCCGCCCTGCCGCACCGCCGCCCACCCGGACCTGGCACACGAATCCGTCGTGCCACCCGGACATGGCATGCGAAAGGGACGCTGCAGGGCCCGCGGACAAGCCCTGTCAACGACCCATCTGCGGGCCAAGTCGCCCATCGGAGATCAACTCGCGACCGATCCGCGGGCCGAGTCCCGGGAAGCGGGCGACGGATCACGCCGGGCCGTCAGCCGACGGGCACGACGGCGAGGGTGCGCAGGGCCGGGCCGCTGTCGTCGGCGATCGCGACGAGGCGTCCGCGGTCGTCCAGCACCGCCACCTCGGGACGGCCCGTCCCTCGGGCGGGCAGCCGCTTGCCGTGGGCGATCGCCCGGGCCACGTCGTCGCCGACGACGACCTCGGGCAGGAACCGGCGGGCGGCAGCGGCCGGCGGCAGGACCCGGTTCAGGAGCCCGGCGGGGTCGAGCGGCTCGCCGGGGCCGTCGAGCGTCAGCGCCTCCTCGACGGTGAAGGGACCCGACCGGGTCCGCCGCAGTGCGGTGACGTGGGCGCCGGTGCCGAGGGCGGCGCCGAGGTCGCGGGCGAGGGCCCGGACGTAGGTGCCGGCCGACACGTCGACCTCGACGTCGGCCTCGCACCGGGTGCCGCTCGGGTCCTGTCCCCACCGCAGGGGGCCGACGGCGAAGCGGTCCACCCGGACCCGTCGCGGCGGCAGCTCGACGTCCTCGCCCGCCCTCACCCGGTCGTACGCCCGCTGCCCGGCGACCTTGACCGCGCTCACGGCGGCCGGGATCTGCTCGACGTCGCCGGTGAGGGCCGCCGCCGCCCCGGCGACCCCCTCGTCGGTCAGGCCCCGCGGATCGTGCACGTCCACGACGTCGCCCTCCGCGTCGTCCGTGACCGTCGTGATCCCGAACCGGACCGTCGCCGAGTAGGACTTGTCGTGGCCGGACAGGAAGGTCAGCAGCCGGGTGGACCAGTCCAGGCCGAGCACCAGCACCCCGGTAGCCATCGGGTCGAGCGTCCCCGCGTGGCCCACCCGGCGGGTGTCGGCGAGGCGGCGGACCCGGGCGACGACGTCGTGGCTGGTGGGCCCCGCGGGCTTGTCGACCACGAGGATGCCGCCGAGGGCCGGGCCGCCGGTCACCGCCGGTCGACCTCGATGCCGATGCCGGCCTCGACGCCGGCCGCGTCGAGCCCCTCGTCCGCGCCGGCGTCCCCGCCGTCCCCGTCGGCCGCCTCGTCGTGCGGGTGGCGGTACGGGTCCTCGTCCCCGGCGAAGTCGGCCAGGGCCGCCGCGGCGGCGATCTCCTCGTCGCGGCGCCGGGCCTCGACGAGCAGCTGGTCGATGTGCTCGGCCGCCTCCGGGACGGCGTCCGCGACGAACTCGACGGTCGGGGTCAGGCGGACCCCGGTCTGCCGCCCGATCTCGCTGCGGAGCATCCCGCGGGCACTGGCCAGGGCGGTGGCCGTGCCCTCGAGATCCTCCTGGTCCCCGAGCACCGTGTAGAAGACCGTCGCGTGTTGCAGGTCGTTCGTCACCCGGACGTCGGTCACCGTGACGAAGCCGAGCCGCGGGTCCTTCACCCGGGTCCGCAGCGTCTCGGCGACGACGACCTGGATCCGGTCGGCCAGGCGGCGCGCCCGTGCGGGATCAGCCATGCCGCACCTCCTCGACCTCCTCCTCGTGGGCGCCGACTCCCGGCTCGTCGCCGTCGGAGTCGTCGCTGCCCTTCCACAACCGCCGCTCGACGGAGACCACCTCGATCTCCGGCCGGGCGCGGACCGTCCGCTCGCACGCGTCGAGCACCTCGCCGGCGTGCCGGGCGGTGGACGACACCACCGCGACCGCCACCTCGGCCCGCCGCTGCAGGTCGAGATGGCCGGTCTCGGCGGCGCTGACCCCGGTCCGCGCCAGGTCGGCCACGAGGGACCGGACGACCGATCGCTTGTCCTTGCGCGACCGGCTGTCCGGGACCAGGACGTCGACCGTCAGGGCGGCGACGAACATCGGCGAACTCCCGTCGAGGTGGTGGTGGCGTCCGGGCGGCCTCGCAGCGACCCCCCGGCGGCGCGGTCAGCTCCTCGGCTTCTCGCGCATCTCGAAGGTCTCGATCACGTCGCCGACCTGGATGTCGTTGAACGACCCGAGACCGACACCGCACTCGTAGCCCTCGCGAACCTCGGTGGCGTCGTCCTTGAACCGCCGCAGCGACTCGATGGACAGGTTCTCGGCGACCACGACCCCGTCGCGGACCAGGCGGGCCCGGGCGTTCCGGCGGATCTCACCCGACCGGACGATGGACCCGGCGATGTTGCCGAACTTGCTGGACCGGAAGACCTCCCGGATCTCGGCGGTGCCGAGCTGGGCCTCCTCGAACTCCGGCCGCAGCATGCCCTTCATGGCCTGCTCGATGTCGTCGAGCGCCTGGTAGATCACCGAGTAGTAGCGGATGTCGACGCCCTCGCGGTCGGCGAGCTCGGTCGCGGGGCCGTCCGGGCGGACGTTGAACCCGATGACCACGGCGTCCGAGGCCGAGGCGAGCATGACGTTGGTGCGGGTGATGGCGCCGACACCGCGGTCGATGACCCGCAGCTCCACCTCCTCGCCGACGTCGATCTTGAGCAGTGCCTCCTCCAGCGCCTCGACCGAGCCGGCCACGTCGCCCTTGAGCACGAGGTTGAGGGTCTCGACCTTGCCGGCCTCGAGCGCCTTGGTGAAGTCCTCGAGGCTGATCCGCTTGCGGGCCTTGGCCAGCATGGCGTTGCGCTCGACCGCCTCGCGCTTCTCGGCGATCTGGCGTGCCGTGCGGTCGTCGGGCGCGACGAGGAAGGTGTCGCCCGCACCGGGGACGCTGGTGAGGCCGAGCACCTGCACCGGACGGGACGGGCCGGCCTCGTCCACCTGGCGGCCGTTCTCGTCCAGCATCGCCCGGACCCGGCCGTGGGCCGTGCCCGCGACGATCGCGTCCCCCACCCGCAGGGTGCCGCTCTGGATCAGCACCGTCGCGACCGGACCGCGGCCCTTGTCGAGGTTGGCCTCGATGGCGACGCCGCGGGCGTCCTTGTCGGGGTTGGCGGTGAGCTCCAGCGCCGCGTCCGCGGTGAGCAGGACGGCGTCGAGCAGGTCGTCGAGACCGATCCGCTGGGTCGCCGACACGTCGATGAACATCGTGTCGCCGCCGTACTCCTCGGCCACGAGGTTGTACTCGGTGAGCTGCTGGCGGATCTTCGCGGGGTTGGCGTCCGGCTTGTCCACCTTGTTGACCGCCACGACGACCGGGACGTCCGCCGCCTGGGCGTGGTTGAGCGCCTCGATGGTCTGCGGCATGACGCCGTCGTCGGCGGCCACGACGAGGATCGCGATGTCCGTCACCCGGGCGCCGCGGGCCCGCATGGCGGTGAACGCCTCGTGGCCCGGGGTGTCGATGAACGTGATGGCCCGCTCGACCCCGTCGTGCTCGTGGTGGACCTGGTAGGCGCCGATGTGCTGGGTGATGCCGCCGGCCTCCTTGGCCACGACGTCCGTGGACCGGACGGCGTCCAGCAGCTTCGTCTTCCCGTGGTCGACGTGACCCATGACGGTGACGACCGGACCGCGCGCCTGCAGGTTCCCGGCGTCGCCCTCGGCCTCGGCCTCGAGGTCGATCTGGAAGCTGCCGAGCAGCTCCCGGTCCTCGTCCTCCGGGCTGACGATCCGGATGTCGTAGCCGAGCTCGTTGCCGAGCAGCGTGAACGTGTCCTCGTCCAGGCTCTGCGTGGCCGTGGCCATCTCGCCGAGGTGGAACAGGACGGTCACCAGCGAACCGGGGTTCGCGTCGATCTTCTCCGCGAAGTCCGTGAGGCTCGAGCCGCGGCGGAGCCGGACGACGGTCGAGCCGTCGCCGCGAGGGACGCTGACGCCGCCGAGGGTCGGCGCCGCCATGTTGTCGAACTCCTGGCGCTTCTGCCGCTTCGACTTGCGGCCCCGCACGGGCCGGCCGCCGGCCCGCCCGAAGGCGCCCTGTGTGCCGCCGCGACCGCGGCTGCCCTTGCCGAAGCCGCCGGTCGTCGGCAGGCCACCGCCGGGGCGGCCACCGGGACCACCGCCGGGGCTGCCACC
>JBHJOJ010000194.1:0-10931 GCA_050329835.1 Kineosporiaceae bacterium
TTCCGCAAGGTCGTCTCGTGGGGGCGCTCCAGCAACGTCTTCCTCCGCAACGGCTCGCGGCTGTACCTCGACGTCGGCTCGCACCCCGAGTACGCGACACCCGAGTGCGACGACGTCCGTCAACTCGTCGTCCACGACCGGGCCGGCGAGCGGATCCTCGAGGGGCTGGCCGTCGACGCCGAACGCCGCCTCGCCGACGAGGGGATCGTCGGCGAGGTCTACCTGTTCAAGAACAACACCGACTCCGCCGGCAACTCCTACGGCTGCCACGAGAACTACCTGGTGTCGCGCCAGGGCGAGTTCGGACGGCTGTCCGACGTCCTCATCCCGTTCCTCGTGTCGCGGCAGCTCATCACGGGCGCGGGCAAGGTCACCCAGACCCCGCGCGGGGCGCTGTACTCCCTGTCGCAGCGAGCCGACCACATCTGGGAGGGGGTGTCGAGCGCCACCACCCGGTCCCGGCCGATCATCAACACCCGGGACGAGCCGCACGCCGACGCCGAGCGCTACCGCCGCCTCCACGTCATCGTCGGCGACTCCTCGATGTCCGAGACCACGACCATGCTCAAGGTCGGCAGCACCGATCTCGTCCTCCGCCTGGTCGAGGCCGGCCTGCCGACGCGGGACCTCACGCTGGAGAACCCGATCCGGGCGATCCGCGAGATCAGCCACGACCTCACCGGGCGGCGCCCGGTCCGCCTCGCCAACGGCCGGACCGCCTCGGCCATGGACATCCAGGGGGAGTACCTGGAGCGGGTGCGCGCCCACCTCGACGCCGGGACGCTGCCCGGCTCCGGGCCGGGCGGGGAGCAGCTGACGGCGTCCGCCAAGCACGTCGTCGACCTGTGGGAGCGGGCACTGCGGGCGGTCCAGACCGACGACCTGTCCCTGGTCGACCGCGAGATCGACTGGGTGATCAAGCTGCGGCTGCTCCAGCGGTACATGGACCGTCACGGCCTCTCCCTCGACCACCCGCGCGTCGCCCGCCTCGACCTGGCCTACCACGACGTCAACCGGGATCGGGGGCTGTACAACCTGCTGGTCCGCCGCGGCCTGGTCGAGCGGATCAGCAGCGACATCGAGGTGTTCGAGGCGACCGCCGTCCCGCCGCAGACCACCCGGGCGAAACTGCGCGGCGACTTCGTCCGGGCCGCCCAGGAGCACCGGCGCGACTTCACCGTCGACTGGGTGCACCTCAAGCTCAACGACCAGGCCCAGCGCACGGTCCTGTGCAAGGACCCCTTCCGCTCGGTCGACGAGCGGGTCGAGCGGCTCATCGCCAGCATGTGAGCGCGCCGGCGACCGGGGAGTCGTCGGCGCGGGCGGCCGGACCCGCCGGGAACCGGGGCGGCGGGCGAGGGGCGCCAGGACCGTCCCGTAGCCTGCGCGGCGTGCGACACCACCCCCGCGCCCTGCGGACCGCCACCCTGACCGCCGCCGGCCTCGTCCTGGCCGCCACCGCCGCCTGCGGCGGGGGCGAGGACGACGACTCCGCCGGCTCCGGTGACACCGGCATCGACGGCGTCGAGGTCAGCGGGGACGTCGGCTCCGCTCCCACCGTCGAGATCGCCTCGCCGGTCTCGCTCGAGGAGTCGCAGACCGCCGTCCTCGTCACGGGCGACGGCGAGGAGCTGGCCTCCGACTCCCAGGTCCAGCTGCAGTTCGCGCTGTACAACGGTGCCGACGGCGAGCAGATCCAGTCGTCCTACGAGCAGGGCCCGCAGACCGTGGCGCTCGACGTCGAGGGTGGGCTGGAGTACCTCGTCGACGCCCTCGTCGGCCGGACCGTCGGCTCGCGCCTGCTGGTCGGGGTTGCCCCGAGCGACGGGTTCGGCGAGCAGGCGAACGCCAGCGGCGCCCCCTTCGGACCGGAGGACACCCTGCTGTACGTCGTCGACGTCCTCGACCTCGTGCCGACGGCGGCGGAGGGCGAGGAGGTCGCCGACGTCCCGGAGGGCCTGCCGACCGTGACGACGGGCGACGGCGACGCCGTGACCGGGGTCGAGGTGCCGGGCGGCGAGCCACCCGCCGAGATCGTCGTGCAGCCCCTCATCGAGGGTGAGGGCGACCCGTTGACCGCGGACGACACCATCATGGCGCACTACACCGGGGTGCTCTGGGACGGCGGTGAGACGTTCGACTCCTCCTGGGACCGCGGCGAGCCGGCCAGCTTCCCGCTCACCGGGGTGATCCCGTGCTGGACCGAGGGCCTGGCCGGCCAGGCGGTCGGCAGCCGGGTCCTGCTGGTGTGCCCGCCGGACCAGGCCTACGGGCCGGAGGGCCAGCCCCCGGCCATCCCCGCGGACGCGACGCTGGTGTTCGTCGTCGACATCCTCGCCGCCTGACCGGGGCCTCGCCCGGCCCTCACGCCGAGCGAGGCGGCCGACGCCCTGACGGGTGACACGCCCTCGCCGGCACCACGCGGTCGCCTCCTCCCGTCAAGTCCGGCCGCCGCCCTGCCGAAGCCTCCTCTCGACCGACGAGGCAGCGGCGCGGCGGCGCGCCGGACGAGGAGGGGAGTCATGACGACGATCAAGGCGTCGTGCCCGACCTGCGGCGACGTCGAGCTGACGCCCCGGCAGGTCCGGCTGGTCGTGTGCTCCGTGCCGAGCCGCTCCTTCTACAGCTTCCAGTGCCGCGGCTGCGCCGAGGAGATCCGCAAGCGCGCGCCCGAGGACGTCGTGGCACTCCTGCGCTCCGGCGGCGTGGTCGCCGAGCACTGGGTCATCCCGGCCGAAGCGCTCGAGGATCGCCCCGGCCCGACGCTCACCAGCGACGACCTGCTCGACTTCTGCCTGCTGCTGGAGAACGCCGACCTGCTGGCCGCCGCGGCGTCCCGGACCGGCACCCCGCCCCGCGACGCCACCGCCCAGCCCTCCGGCTGAACGCCCCCGCCCTCCGCACGCGCAACCGTCCAACCGCCCGGTCGGACCTGCGTGTCGCGCGCGCAACCGTCCAGGCGTCCCGGTCGCGGGGTCGGCCCGGGGTGAGTCCCGGGTACGGTGACGGGCGTGTGGGGATGGGTCGCGGTGTGGCTGCTCATCGCGGTGCTCGGGGCCGGGTGGCTGGTGCTGCTCGGCCGGGAGGTCGTCCGCAAGGGCGGTCGCCTCGCCGAGGACCTGGGGGTGGCCTCCGAGCGGGCGTCCGTCGCCGCGACCCCGCCGCCGGCCGCCCCGGACACCCGACCCGACCACGTACTCTGAGGCTCCCAGACCCCGGAGGGGACCATGTTCCAGCGCCTGTTCGACAGCCCCGCCCAGCTGCTCATCCTGCTGGTGATCATCCTGCTGCTGTTCGGGGCCAGCCGGCTGCCGAATACCGCCCGCCAGCTCGGCCGGTCGATGCGGATCTTCAAGAGCGAGATGAAGGAGATGAAGACCGAGAACCCCAAGCCGGAGCGGGCGGAGGACGAGCCGGACGACGAGGACGGGCGGGCGTCCCGGATCGAGGCGCTCGAGGGCCGGGTCGTCGACGACCGGCCGTCGGGCACCGCGCAGGCGTCGGGCCCGACGGGGGCCACCCGCTCCTCCGACGTCGACCGCGACCGCTGAGCGGCCGGGGGCACCCCGGCCGTGGCCGTCCTCTCCCTGCGGCGGCGTGACCCCGAGGGGCGGATGCCCCTGCGGGCGCACCTCGTCGAGCTGCGCAACCGGCTGTTCGTCGTGGCCCTGTTCGTGGTCGCCGGCGCCGTCGTCGGGTGGTACCTCTACGACTGGTTGATCGTCCAGCTGCAGGCCCCCCTCGAGGTGGTGCGCGAGGAGTACGGGCGCGACAACACGGCCATCAACTACGCCGGCGTCACGACCGCGTTCAACCAGCGGGTCACCGTGTCGGTGTGGGTCGGCGTCATCATCACCAGCCCGGTCTGGATCTACCAGTTCTGGGCCTTCGTCACGCCGGGACTCACCCGCCGCGAGCGCTGGTACGGCCTCGGCTTCATGTCCGCCGCGGTGCCCCTCTTCCTGGCCGGGGTCACCCTGGCGTGGCTGGTGCTGCCCAACGCGGTGACCTTCCTCATCGCCTTCACCCCGGACGACGAGATCTCGGCGTCCTTCCTCCCGGCGAACGAGTACGTCAACTTCGTGACCAGGGTGATGCTGGCCTTCGGGCTGGCCTTCCTCACCCCCGTCGTCATGGTCGCGTTGTCGATGGCGGGACTGGTGTCCTCCCGGACTTGGATCAAGGGCTGGCGCATCGCCGTCGTGCTGGCGTTCGTGTTCGCCGCCATCGCCAGCCCCTCACCGGACGTCATCACGATGTTCGCCCTGGCCGGGCCCATGATCTTCCTGTACCTGGTCGCCGTGGTCGTCACGGTCCTCGTGGACCGGCGCCGGGCGAAGCGGCTCGCCGCGCAGGGCGGCGGGGCGGACGTGGCCGACGACGCGGCCGCCCCGCTGGACGCCGCGCCGGCGCCGGTCGAGCCGGCTCGCGACCTGTCCGACGCCACGTGAGCGCAGGGCCGCGGGGGGAGTCGGGGGGCGGCTCCCACGTCCTCGTGCTCGTCAGCCCCACCGCGGGCCGGGGACGCGGCGAGACCACGGGTGGCCTGGTGGTGGCCCGGTTGCGGGCCGCGGGCCACCGGGTGACGGTCGTCGACCGGCCCGACCCGGTGTCCGCGGCCGCCGCGACCGGTGCTCTCCTGGACGCCGGACCCGGCGACCGGCCGGACGCCCTCGTCGTCGTCGGGGGGGACGGTTCCCTCCACGTCGCGGTCAACGCCCTGCTCGGCACGAACGGCCGGTCCGGCGCGGACGGGGTCGCCGGCACCGCCCCGGTGGCGCTGGGCCTGGTGCCGTGCGGGACCGGCAACGACTTCGCCACCGGCCTCGGCCTGCCGGGCGACGCGGGGGCCGCCGTCACCGCCGTCGACCGCTGCCTTCGCGAGGGCACCCGATGGGCCGTGGATGCCGTCCACGTCGCAGCGGATCCCCAGGGCAGTGCCGCGCCGCCCTGGGACGGCGAGCGCTGGTTCGCCGGCGTGCTGTCCGCCGGCTTCGACGCCGTCGTCAGCGAGCGCGCGAACGGCATGACCTGGGTGCGGGGGTCGGCCCGGTACGCCCTCGCGGTGGCGCGCGAGCTCCCGCCGTACCGGGCACGGCGCTACGCCCTGGACCTCGACGGCGAGACCTGGGAGATCGACGCCCTGCTGGTGAGCATCGCCAACGCCCCGGCGTACGGCGGAGGCATGCGCATCGCCCCGTCGGCGGACCCGGCCGACGGCGGTCTCGAGGTGGTCGTCGTCGAGCCGCTGCCCAAGGTCCGGTTCCTCGGGCTGTTCCCGCGGGTCTACCGCGGCACCCACGTCGACCTGCCGTACGTCACGGTCCGGCGGGCGAAGCGGGTGCGGGTGTCGATCGTCGACGACCGGTCGCCGCTGGTGGCCTACGCCGACGGTGAGCGCCTCGCGCCGTTGCCGCTGACCTGCGAGGTCCGCCCGGCCGCCGTGCCGCTGCTGGCCGCGCCGCCGGCGCCGCCGACCGCGGTGGTCCCACCGCCGTCCGCGCCGGCGGCCGGCGCTCCGTAGCCTGGGGGGCATGTCCACCCCGGCGGAGCGGTACGCGGCCGCCCGGGCCCGGCAGTCGGAGCAGCGCTCGCCCCTGGGTCGCTTCGTCGCGGGACTGCCGTTCGAGCTCGACGACTTCCAGCTGGAGGCGTGCCGGGCGGTGGCCGCCGGGCACGGCGTCCTCGTCGCCGCACCGACCGGCGCCGGCAAGACCGTGGTCGGCGAGTACGCGATCTTCCACGCGCTGCAGGAGGGCCGGAAGGCCTTCTACACCACCCCCATCAAGGCGCTCAGCAACCAGAAGTACGGCGAGCTGGTCGCGGCGCACGGCGCCGACCGGGTCGGCCTGCTGACCGGCGACGTCTCGGTCAACGGCGAGGCGCCGGTGGTCGTCATGACCACCGAGGTCCTCCGGAACATGATCTACGCAGGGTCGCCCACCCTGCGGGGCCTCGGCTGGGTGGTCATGGACGAGGTCCACTACCTCGCCGACCGCTTCCGGGGAGCGGTGTGGGAGGAGGTCATCATCCACCTCCCGGACGACGTCACCCTGGTCTCGCTGTCAGCGACCGTGAGCAACGCCGAGGAGTTCGGCGACTGGCTGGCCACCGTCCGGGGTGACACCCGGGTCGTGGTGTCGGAGCACCGGCCGGTGCCGCTGTGGCAGCACGTCCTCGTCGACCGCCGCCTGCACGACCTGTTCGTCGACCCCGAGGGCGACCCCGTGCTCGGGCTGCCGGGGGAGGAGCGCGTCACCATCAACCCCGAGCTCGTGGCGCTGGCGGCGGGCCGGTCCCGGGCGGCCCGGCGGGGCGCCCGGACCCACGGGCGAGACCGGGCGCGCCCCCGGCGCAGCGCCGGGCCGAGCCGGGTGTCCGTCATCGAGACCCTGGACCGCCACGCGCTGCTGCCCGGCATCGTCTTCGTGTTCAGCCGCGCCGGGTGCGACGCCGCGGTCTCGCAGTGCCTCGCCTCCGGGGTGCGGCTGACGACCCCCGGCGAGCGGGAGGCGATCCGCGACGTCGTCACCGAACGTGCCGCCGCCCTGCCACCCGGGGACCTCGCCGTCCTGGGGTTCACCGAGTGGTCCCAGGCACTGGAGCGGGGGATCGCGGCCCACCACGCCGGGCTGCTGCCGGTCTTCAAGGAGACCGTCGAGACGCTGTTCCAGCGGGGCCTCGTCAAGGTCGTCTTCGCGACGGAGACGCTGGCGCTGGGCGTCAACATGCCGGCCCGCTCGGTGGTCCTGGAGCGCCTCGTCAAGTGGAACGGCGAGGGCCACGCCGACCTCACGCCGGGGGAGTACACCCAGCTCACCGGCCGCGCCGGGCGGCGCGGCATCGACGTCGAGGGGCACGCGGTGGTCGTGTGGTCCGACGACGTCGACCCCGAGCACGTCGCGGGGCTGGCGTCGACCCGGACCTACCCGCTGCGTTCCAGCTTCCGGCCCACGTACTCGATGGCGGTGAACCTCGTGGGCACGGTCGGTCGCGACACGGCGCGAGAGATCCTCGAGACGTCCTTCGCACAGTTCCAGGCCGACCGGGCGGTCGTCGGGCTGGCCCGGACGGCCCGCCGGCAGGCCGAGGCGGTCGCCGGCTACACCGAGGCCATGACCTGCCACCTCGGCGACATCGAGGAGTACGCCGCGCTGCGGAACCGGGTCGCCCGGGCCGAGGAGCGGCTGTCCCGGCGCGGCACCCGCCGGGGCCGCCGCCCGACCCCCGGGCCCGCGCTGCGCCGGGGCGACGTCATCCACGTGCCGTCCGGGCGCCGCCCGGGATGGGCGGTCGTCCTCGACCCCGGCACCGACCGGGTGGACGCTGCCCCCACCGTGCTCACCGCGGACCGGCAGGTCCGCCGGCTCGCCGTCACGGACCTCGACGGTCCGGTGTCGGCCGCCGTGACGGTCCGGATCCCGCGCAGGTTCACCCCGGGCGACCCGCGGGCCCGCCGGGATCTGGTGTCGAGCATGCGCAACGCCCTCGCCGGCGGGACCGGGTCGCGGGACGGGCGTCGGGGGGTGGACGGGGAGGCCGACGGCAACGGTGGCGGACCCGGCGGCGACCCGGGGACGGGCGGAACGGACGCGCGGGATACCGGTGACGACGCGGCGGGGTCGACGGACGAGCGGGACCTGGCGGCCCTGCGGCGCCGGCTGCGCCACCACCCCTGCCACGGCTGTGCCGACCTGGCGGAGCACCTGCGCTGGGCGGACCGCCGGGACCGGGCCAGGGCGGACCACGAGGCGACGCAACGGCGCGTCGAGGGCCGGACCGCGTCGATCGC
Organism: Kineosporiaceae bacterium; assembly: GCA_050329835.1. Lineage (GTDB taxonomy): Bacteria > Actinomycetota > Actinomycetes > Actinomycetales > JBBAYJ01 > JANNOG01. The sequence continues at coordinate 7,793 of JBHJOJ010000194.1, forward strand.
CCGGACCTTCGACCGGGTGTGCGAGGTGCTGACGGGGCTCGGGTACCTCGACGGCGACACCGTGACCGGTCACGGCGAGCGGCTGCGCCGGATCTACAGCCAGTCCGACCTGCTGGTGGCCGAGTGCCTGCGGGCCGGGGTGTGGGACGGTCTCGACGCGCCCGGGCTGGCGGCCGCGGTCTCGGCGCTGGTGTACGAGTCCCGCCGGGAGGGTGCGGCGGCCGCGGCCCGCCCGCCCGGGGGCCGGATCGCCACGGCGCTGGACGGCACGGTGCGCGCCTGGTCGCGGCTGCGGGAGCTGGAGACCCGGCACCGGATCTCCCAGACCCCCGAGCCCGATCCCGGCTTCGCCCGCCCGGTCCTGGCCTGGGCGCGGGGGGCCTCCCTGGGGGACGTCCTCGACGGGGCCGAGATGACGCCGGGCGACTTCGTCCGGTGGTGCCGCCAGACGGTCGACCTGCTGGACCAGGTCGCGGGCGTGCTCGGCCCGGACGAGCCGGTCGGGGCCGCGGCGTCGGCGGCGGTCCGGGCGGTCCGTCACGGCGTGGTCGAGTCCACGGTGGGCTGAGCCGGGGCGCGGCCGGCTGGTGCGCCCGCGCGTCCGGGCCGGGGTCAGCGCGAGGTCTGCTCGGGCACGCGCGTGGCCCGGGTCGAGCGGTCGGCCACCCGGGCGGTGAGTCCCCGCGGCAGCAACCGGGGGAGCACCGCGAGCATCCGGTTGCGCCGCCCCGTCACCACGGTCGGCGCCCGGCCGGCCAGCGCGGCCATCGCCTCCGCCACGACCTGCTCGGGGGTCTGCACCTGGGCGCCGGACGGCTGGGCCCCGGCGGTGTCGAAGAACTCGGGGGCCGTCATGCCGGGGCACACGGCGAGGACCCGCACCCCGGTGCCCCGCGTCTCCGCCCAGACGGCCTCGGTGAGCGACACGACGTAGGCCTTGGTGGCGGCGTAGGCCGCGACCCGGGCCAGGGGCTGGAACGCGGCGGCCGAGGCGACGTTGACCACCGCGCCGTACCCGGTCGCGACCATGGGCGGGAGGAAGGCCCGGGTCAACTCGGTCAGGGCGACCACGTTGAGGTCGAGCATCTTCGTGAGGGCGCCGGGTTCCGCCTCGTGCAGCGGCCGCGCCGGCAGGCCGACGCCGGCGTTGTTGACCAGCACGTCCACCCGCACCCCGGCCCCGCCGAGGTCCGCGGCGAGCCGGGCGGCCGCGCCGCGCTCGGCGATGTCCGCGGCGTGGACGCGCACGTCCCGGCCGTGCCGGTCGCGCAGCTCGTCGGCCAGCTGCGTCAGGCGGTCGGCGCGCCGGGCCACCAGCACGAGGTCCGCCCCGGCGGCCGCGAGGGCGCGGGCGAACGCGGCGCCGATGCCGGCCGAGGCGCCGGTGACGAGAGCGGTCCGGCCGGACAGGTCGGCAGGGTCGACGGTCATGCGGCGACGCTACGACGTGGCGCGAGGGTCAGTGATCACCCGGCTGGACGAGCCCGCTCTCGTAGGCGATGACGACGAGCTGGGAGCGGTCCCGGGCGCCCAGCTCGGTGAGGAGGCGGCTGACGTAGGTGCGCGCGGTCAGCCGCGCGAGGCGCTCGTCCGACAGCGGGGCGTTCCGGACGGCGGCAGCCGCCGCTGACGCCGGTGCCTCAGCCCCCGGTCGCGACGGCGGCCAGCACGCGGTTCACCGAGCTGCGCACGCCCCACCGGTCGGCCCACGCGGACAGCGCGTCGGGGTCGGGCACCTCGCCCGTGAGTTCGAGACCGGGCCGATCGTCGCCCGGCGACGCCGGGTCCACCGTCAGCGGCGCGTCCCGGACGCCGGTCACCACCGTGACCGCCGCCTCGACGTAGCCCCGGGCCTCGGTGAGCTTGCGGCGCCACACCGGCGACAGCTCGGAGTCCTCGTCGTCGACGGCCGCCAGGAGGCCCTCGAGGCTGCCGAACCGGCGCAGCAGGTCCGCCGCGGTGCCCTTGCCGACCCCCGGGACGCCCGGCAGCCCGTCGCTGGCGTCCCCGACGAGCACCGCGAAGTCGCGGTACGCGGCACCCGACGGGACACCGAAGCGCCGCTGCAGGGCCTCGCCGTCGACGACCTCGAGCTTCGCCACGCCCCGTCCGGTGTACGCGACGGCCACCCGGCCGGCGTCGTCGACCAGCTGGAACAGGTCGCGGTCGCCCGACACGACGACCACCGGCCCGTGCCCCGACCACGACGTGGCCAGCGTGGCCAGCACGTCGTCCGCCTCGTGACCGGGCGCCTCGACCTGCGGGAGCCCGAGCAGCCGCAACCCGTCCGCCAGCACCGGGAACTGCGCCGCCAGCTCCGGCGCGACCTCCTCCCCGCCGGACGGCCCGACCCGGTGCGCCTTGTACGAGGCGAGCGCCGCGACCCGGAAGGCGGGCCGCCAGTCGGCGTCCCAGCACAGCGCGAGGGCATCCGGTCGGAACCGGGCGAGCAGCGTCGCCACCATGTCGAGGGTGCCCCGGACGGCGTTCACGGGACGGCCGTCGGGGGAGCGGATGGTCGACGGGATCCCGAAGAACGCCCGGAACACGAGCGTGGGGGTGTCCACGGCCAGCAGGGTCGCCACATGGGTCAGCATGCCGGGGTGCGGACCCTGTACCGGAACGGCCGGATCCACACCCCGGCGGCACCCGGCGCGACCGCCCTGCTCACCGACGGCGAGCCGGGCGGGGCCGTCGTCGCGTGGGTCGGGTCCGAGGAGGCAGCGGCCGGCCTGACCGGGCCCGGGGTCACCGTCGTCGACCTTGCCGGCGCGCTGGTGACCCCGGCGTTCGTCGACGCCCACGTGCACTGCCTCGACACCGGTCTGCATCTGTTGGGGGTGGACCTCGCGACGGCGACGACGGTCGTCGAGGTCCTCGACCGGGTGGCCGCCGCGGCCCGCGCCCGGCCGGGCGCGCCCGTCCTCGGTCACGGCTGGGACGAGACCCGGCTGGCCGAGCAGCGCCCGCCGACGGCGGCCGAGCTGGAGCGGGCCGCGCCCGGCGCGGTCGTCTACCTGACCCGGGTGGACGTCCACTCGGCCCTGGTCTCGCCCGCCCTCGCGACCGCCGCGGGACTGGCCGGACTGCCCGGCTGGGACCCCCCCGGCCGGGTGGAGCGCGACGCCCACCACGCCGC
>JBHJOJ010000195.1:0-9872 GCA_050329835.1 Kineosporiaceae bacterium
ACGACGTCCGCCGCCCGGCGCTCCGCGGGCGCGGCCCCCGGGTCGCCCCGCAGCGCCCGGACGCCGGGGACCCGGGCGAGGCGGGCCGCGGCGGGATGGTCGTCGAGGCGGCCCACCTCGTCGTGCACCAGTGCCAGCCGGGGCGCGAGGAAGCACACCTCCGGGTCCTCCCCGCCCGCCGCGGCGAGGCGGGCGGCGACGTCGTAGAGCGCCCCACGGCGCAGGTCGGCGGGCTCGCTGACGAGTTGGGCGAAGGCCAGGACGCCCGCCTCGACGTCCGGCTCCCACGGCACCACGGAGGTGGGCAGCAGGTCCTGCCGCCGGACCCGGCGCACCGCGCGCGCCCGCTCCAGGGGGTTGGGCCCGGCGTCGGCGAAGAGCAGCCCCTGGGCGTGGCGGAAGCCGAGGGCGTGGAGGGCGTCGGCCTGCTCCTCGTCCTCGACGCCCTCGGCGATGATCGTCATGCCGAGCGAGCCCGCGAGGTCGACGGCGGCCCGCACGATCGACCGGTCGGGGCCGTGCGCCGTGGCCCCGACCACGAAGGACCGGTCGAGCTTGAGCACGTGGACCGGCAGCCGCCGCAGGTGGTCGAGGTTGGCGAAGCCCATCCCGAAGTCGTCGAGGGCGAGGCGCACCCCCATTCGCGCCAGTCGGACCAGGGCCGGACGGACGTCGTCGGCGACCGCCGCGTTCTCGGTGATCTCGAGGACGAGCGCCGACGGCACCAGGCCCTCGTCCCGCACCACCCGCTCCACGAGCTCCGGGAAGCCCGGATCGACCAGCTGGGCCGGCGAGACGTTCGTGCTCACCGTGGCCGTGGACAGCGCGGACGACCGACGCCACCGGGCCGCCGCCCGCACGGCCAGGGACAGCATGCGCTCGCCGAGCTCGCCGATGACGCCGTGCGCCTCGGCGAGGGGGACGAACGACGACGGCGGGACCGTGCGCCCGTCCGGGTCCTCCAGCCGGGCGAGGGCCTCGAAGCCGATGACCTCGCGGTCCGGCAGCGAGACGATCGGCTGGAAGTGCGCGGTCACCAGGCCGCGCCGCACCGCGTCGGCCAGTGCCTCGGGAGTCGGGCGCACGCCGGGACCGCCGGCCGCCCCCCGCTCACCGGAGCCCGCCGGCGTGACCGCGGACACCCCTGCCGCCATCACGGGACCCGTGTCGTCACCCGTCGCATCCTGCGCATCATCGCAGGGTGACACCCCTCGGGGGGAGGGTCAGGAGCGGCACCCGGTGAGGTCGCCCTCCGGCAGGTCCGCCCCCGGCGCCACGAGGTGCCGCGCATAGGCGATCGAGGTGAGGAAGTCGGGCAGGTCCGCGCCGAGCATGAGCTCCTCCAGCACCGCCGCCGCCGCGTCCACCAGCGGGTCGGCCGTGTCGGGGTCGCCCGCGGCCAGGGCCTCGCGGCGGACCTCGGCGATGAGGTCGCGCACCCGGTCGGCGGTGACCGTGCCGCCGTCCTCGAGCGCCGCGCGGTTGCGGACCCACTGCCACACCTGGGTCCGGGAGATCTCGGCCGTCGCGGCGTCCTCCATGAGCCCGTGCAGTGCCACCGCGCCCCTCCCGGCGAGCCAGTGCCGGACGTAGTGCAGCCCGACGTCGACGTTCTGCCGCAGCCCCGCCGTGGTCACCGAGCCCGGCGTCGCCGACACCGCGAGCAGCTGCGCGGCGCTCACGGCGACGTCCTCGCGCCGCCGCTCGACCTGGTTCGCCCGCTCGCCCAGCACGCCGTCGAACACCCCCCGGCAGGTCGCCACCATCGCCGGGTGGGCCACCCACGACCCGTCGAAGCCGTCCCGGGCCTCCCGCTCCTTGTCCGCGCGGACCTTGTCGAGGGCGGCCCGGGTGCGGGCCTCGTCGGTGCGGTCGGGCACGGCGGCGGCCATCCCGCCGATCGCGTGCGCGCCCCGCTGGTGGCACGTGGCCACCAGCAGCTCGGTGTACGCGCGCATGAACGGCGCGGTCATCGTCACCGCCCCGCGGTCGGGCAGCTGGAACGCGGCGCCGCGCGAGCTGTAGTACTTGATCGCGCTGAAGATGTAGTCCCACCGCCCGGCGTTGAGACCAGCGGCGTGCTCCCGCAGCTCGTGGAGGATCTCCGTCATCTCGAAGGCCGCGGGCAGCGTCTCGATGAGCACGGTGGCCCGGATGGTCCCCCGCGGGATGCCCAGGCGGTCCTGCGCCGCCACGAACACGTCGTTCCACAGCCGGGCCTCGCGGTGGCCCTCGAGCTTCGGCAGGTAGAAGTACGGGCCCCGGCCGTTCGCGATCTGGCCCGCGGCGCAGTGGAACAGGTAGAGCCCGAAGTCCACCAGGGCGCCGCTCACCGGCCGGCCGGCCAGGCGCAGGTGGGCCTCGGGCAGGTGCCAGCCGCGGGGCCGGACCACGATCGTCGGCGTCTCGGCCGCGGTCACCGCGTAGTGGCGCCCGTCGGGGGCGTCGTAGGTCAGCGTCCCGCGGGTGGCGTCCCGCAGGCTGAGCTGCCCTCCGACGACGTTGTCCCAGGTGGGGCTGGTCGCGTCCTCCTGGTCCGCGAGCCAGACCTTGGCGCCGGAGTTGAGGGCGTTGATCGACATCTTGCGGTCGGTCGGCCCGGTCATCTCGACGCGGCGGTCGACCAGGCCCGGGGCGGCGGGGGCGACCCGCCAGTCCGGGTCCTCCCGGACGCCCGCGGTCTCCGGCAGGAAGCCGAGGTCGGCCCCGGCCGCCACCTCGGCGCGCCGGCGGGCCCGGGCCGCCAGCAGCTCGCACCGGCGGGGGCCGAACTCGGACTCCAGGAAGGCGACGAAGCCCAGCGCCTCCGGCGTGAGGATCTCGTCGAACCCCGGGCGCACCGGCCCGAGGACCTCGAGGGCGCCGCCGTGGGCGGAGGTCCGGGTCGTCATCGTGTCGTCCCCTTCGTCGGGATGTACCGGCGGGTCGGCACCGGCGGGTCGGCCGGCGGGTTCAGTGGAACTGCTCGGTCTCGGTGGAGCCTGCCAGGGCCAGAGTCTCCCCCTCGGGGTTGAGGGCGCGCGAGACCGCGTCGAAGTACCCGGTCCCGACCTCGGCCTGGTGGCGGACCGAGGTGTAACCCAACTCCGCGGCGGCGAACTCCCGCTCCTGGAGCTCGACGTAGGCGGTCATGTCGTGGCGCGCGTAGCCGTGGGCGAGTTCGAACATGGCGTGGTTGAGGGCGTGGAACCCGGCGAGGGTGATGAACTGGAAGCGGTAGCCCATGGCGCCGAGCTCGCGCTGGAAGCGGGCGATGGTGTCGGCGTCGAGGTGCTTGCTCCAGTTGAACGACGGCGAGCAGTTGTAGGCGAGCATCGTGCCCGGGTACTCCGCGTGGACGGCCTCGGCGACCCGGCGGGCGAAGTCGAGGTCGGGGGTGCCGGTCTCGACCCACAGGAGGTCGGCGTACGGGGCGTAGGCCAGGCAGCGGGCGAGCACCGGCTCGATCCCGTTGCGGACCCGGTAGAAGCCCTCGGCGGTGCGCTCGCCGGTGGTGAAGGGCCGGTCCCGCTCGTCGACGTCGCTGGTGATGAGGCTGGCGGCGAGGGCGTCGGTGCGGGCGACGACGAGGCTGGGGACCCCGAGCACGTCCGCGGCCAGCCGCGCGGCGTTGAGGGTGCGGACGTGCTGGGCGGTCGGGACCAGCACCTTGCCCCCGAGGTGGCCGCACTTCTTCTCACTGGCCAGCTGGTCCTCCCAGTGCACCCCGGCCGCACCGGCCGCGATCATGGCCTTCATCAGCTCGAAGGCGTTGAGCGGGCCGCCGAAGCCGGCCTCGGCGTCGGCCACGATGGGTGCCAGCCACTCGTCCGTGGGGTTGGTCCCGAAGCCCTCCGCGTGGTCGATCTGGTCGGCCCGCAGCAGCGCGTTGTTGATCCGGCGGACCACGGCGGGGACCGAGTTCGCGGGGTAGAGGGACTGGTCGGGGTAGGTCTGGCCCGCCAGGTTGGCGTCGGCGGCGACCTGCCAGCCGGAGAGGTAGATCGCCTCCAGGCCGGCCTTCACCATCTGGACGGCCTGATGGCCGGACAGCGCCCCGAGGGCGTGGACGTAGTCGCGGGTGTGCAGCAGCTCCCACAGCCGCTCCGCGCCGCGGCGGGCCAGGGTCGACTCCTCGACGACCCGCCCGCGCAGCCGCACGACGTCCTCCGGGGTGTAGGAGCGGCGGATGCCCGCCCACCGGGGGTCGTTCGCCCACTGGGCGCCGAGCTCCTGGGCGGTGGGCAGGGCCGACCCGGCCGGGGTCGGTGCGGCCGCCGGGGCCGGCGGACCGGCCGGCGCCTGCTCGGGCGGGGCGGGGGGAGTCGCGATGGCGGTCATGGGGTCCTCCTCGTCGGGGCGGCGCCCGGCTGACCGGGGCCGTTCGCACGAGATTGACCCGTTCTTCCGGGCCGAGGTCTGGTGAGAGCCTCGAAAGAAGTGCATTTCTTCCGCTATCGTCGACTCCATGGCAATCGTCGACGCGGCGCCCGGCGCCGGGACCGGGCTCGCGGCGGGCGGTGCGGCGGCCGGCGACCCCGGCGCCGACGGGGTGGACGCCCTGACGCTGGGCCGCCGGGTCCGGCACCTGCGCCGGGGGCGGGGCTGGACCCTGGCCCGCCTCGGCGAGGCCGCCGGGATGAGCGCCGGCCAGCTCTCCCTGGTCGAGAACGGCCGGCGCGAGCCCCGGCTGTCCCAGCTCCGCCGCCTGGCCGGAGCCCTCGGCACCACCGCCACCGCCCTGCTCGCCCCCGAGCCGCCGTCGCGGCGGGCCGCGCTGGAGATCGCGTGGGAGCGGGCGCAGCGCAGCGACCTCTACGCCGGGCTCGGGCTGCCGGGGCTCCGGGTGGGCCCGCGTACGCCCACCGACGTCGTCGAGACCCTCGTCGGGCTGTACGACGAGGTGGTGCGCCGGGCGACGATCGCGGCGGCCACGCCCGAGGAGGCGCGGCGGGCCAACCGCGAGCTGCGGGCGGAGATGCGCCGCCGCGACAACTACTACGCCGAGATCGAGGCCGCCGCGGCCGGCCTGCTGCGCTCCGTCGGGCACGCCGGCGGCCCGATGTCGCAGCGCCTGCTCGGCCGCCTCGCCGGGCACCTCGGGTTCGAGATCCACCGGGTGCCCGCCCTGCCGCACTCCACCCGCTCGGTCACCGACCTGCGCAACCGGCGGCTGTACATCGAGCTGGGCGGCTCCGGCGGGCACGACGAGCGGACCATCGTCCTGCAGACGCTGGGGCATTTCGTCCTCGGGCACACCGACCCCCAGGGGTACCCCGACTTCCTCCGCCAGCGCGTGGAGTCCAACTACTTCGCGGCTGCCATGCTCGTCCCCGAGGCCGCCGCCGTCCCGATGCTCACCTCGGCGAAGCAGCGGCGGGAGATCGACGTCGAGGACCTGCGCGACGGGTTCGCCGTGTCGCAGGAGACCGCCGCCCACCGCTTCACCAACCTCGCCACCCGCCACCTCGGCCTGCCGGTGCACTTCATGCGGGTCGACCGCAGCGGCGTCATCCACAAGGCGTACGAGAACGACGGCGTCCGCTTCCCGACCGACGCCACGGGGGCGATCGAGGGCCAGTACGTCTGCCGGCACTGGACGGCCCGGGTGGTGTTCACCGCCACCAACGGCAGCACGCCGTACCACCAGTACACCGACACCCCGACCGGCACGTTCTGGTGCACCGCCCACCTCGACCGCGGCGGCGAGATCGCCGTCGCGGTGGGCGTCCCGCACGCCCACGTCAAGTGGTTCCGCGGCCGCGACACCACCGAGCGGTCGGCCTCGCGCTGCCCGGACGAGTCGTGCTGCCGCCGCCCGCCGGAGCGCCTCGCCCGCCGCTGGGACGGCCACGCCTGGCCCTCGGCGCGCGCGCAGTCCCACCTGCTGGCCGCGATGCCCCCCGGCACGTTCCCCGGCGTCGACGACACCGAGGTGTACGAGTTCCTCGAGCAGCGCATGGGGTAGAGACGCCCCGACATGCCAGGTCGGTCTCTCTGCCACGCCACGCCTACTCTGCCGAGGGACGTGACAGAGTAGGTGACAGAGTAGGTGACAGAGTGGCAGAGTAGGGGTTCGTGGAGACCGCCGCGCTGGTCGCTCGGGTCCGTCGGCTGGGTACGGATCTGACGGAGGTGGAGGTCAAGGCGGCGACGGGGGGGGTTGCCGAGGACCGCGATGGAGACGGTGTCGGCGTTCGCCAACGGTACCGGTGGCGTCCTGCTCCTCGGGCTGTCGGAGCGGGACGGGTTCGAGCCGGCAGCCGGCTTCGACGCCCCGGCGGTCCGCGATGCGTTGGCGCGGGCGTGTGCGGACGACCTCGAGCCTCCGTTGCGGGCGCCCGTCGACATCGAGGAGTTCGAGGGCCGGCCCCTCGTGCGGCTCGACGTGCCCGAACTCGATGCCGTCGACAAGCCATGCTTCCTCAAGGCCCGGGGCGCCTACCACGGGTCGTTCATCCGAAGTGGTGACGGGGACCGGCGGCTGACCAGCGACGAGGTGAGTCAGCTGCTCTCCAACCGGGCGCAGCCGCTCCACGACGCCGAACCGGTGACGGACGCCGGCGTGGACGACCTCGACCCCGAACTGGTCGGGGCGTGGCTCTCGAGGGTGCGCTCCCGCGCTCCCAGGTCGTTCGTCGACCTCGACGAGGTGTCGGCGTTGTTGCGCGTCCGCGCTGCGGTGAGGGTGCACGACCGTGTCGTCCCGACGCTGGCGGGGCTGCTGTGCCTCGGCGCCTACCCCCAGCAGTTCTTCCCGCAGCTCTTCGTGTCGTTCGTCTCGCTGCCGGGCCTCACGATGGGGGAGGAGTTGGCGGACGGCACCCGGTTCCTGGACAACCAGTCGTGCGACGGCCCGATCCCGCAGATGATCGAGGAAGCCGTCGAAGCGGTGCGCCGAAACATGCGCGTCGCCTCGATCATCCGGGGAGCGGGCCGACGTGATCGCTACGACTACCCGGTGGAGGCGGTGCGGGAACTGATCGTCAATGCGGTCATGCACCGCGACTACAGCCCCGGGGCTCGCGGCACGCAGGTGCAGGTCGAGCTGTACCCGGACCGCCTGGTGGTCAAGAGCCCGGGTGGTCTGTACGGCGGGGTCGAGGTCGGTCAACTCGGGGTGGTCGACGTGTCCTCGTCCCGGAACGCGGTGCTGGCGAAACTCCTGGCCGACGTCCCGATCGGGCGCAGCGGTGACGTCGTGTGCGAGAACCGCGGTTTCGGCATGTCCCGGGTCGTCGGGCGGCTGCGCGACGCCGGGATGAGCCCGCCCCGCTTCGACGCCACACCGGCGCACCTGCACGTGACGATCCCGCAGCACGCCCTGCTCGACCCCGACACCGTGAGCTGGATCGGGACGCTGGGTGCTGCGGACCTCACCGACGCCCAGCACCTCGCTCTCGCCATCATGCGCGGCATCGGATCGGTCTCCAACGAGATGCTGCGGGTCTGGGGGGTCGAGGCCCACCCGGCGACCCAGGCGCTGACGGACCTCGTCTCGCGTGGCCTGGCCGTCAAGCACGGCGGCCGTCGCTACGCCCACTACGAACTGGCCGATGTCGACACCGGTGGACTCGTCGCCGAGGTCATGGCGCCGACCGGGCGGGCCGACGCTTCGAGCCTCCCGCCGATCGACCCGAAGCTCGCGGCGGTCGTGCAGGCGGTCCGCTCCGGCCGGACGACGTCCCGGGCGATCCAGGAGCTGCTGGGCCTCTCGTACTCCGCCACGATCCGTCGTGTCCGGGCGGCTCGCGATGCCGGGCTCATCGCGGAGACCGGCTCCCGGCACAGCAAGGCCCAGAGCTACCGGGCCGTGCAGCGCTGACGACCGGCCTGCCGGATCGGCCGCACGTCCTCGCACCCGGCTGCCTCGGTCGCGGCCGGGTCCGTAACGCGGCGTTCACGTGATGCGCCGATTCGTCACGTAGCTGTCACCCGGGCCACTCGCCGCGGCAACACGGACCGACGACCTTGAGCGGCACGCGTTCCCACCGGGCCCACCGCGCCCGGGACACGAGAGGTGTGACCGAATGGAAGTGGACACCGGAACCACCGCCTGGGTCCTGACAGCGGCCAGCCTGGTCCTGCTCATGACGCCGGGCCTGGCCATGTTCTACGGGGGCATGACCCGCTCCCGCGGCGTGCTCAACATGATGATGATGAGCTTCGGTGCGGCCGGGCTGGTCAGCGTCCTGTGGGTGCTCTACGGCTACTCCGTGGCCTTCGGCGACTCCCAGGGCGGCCTCGTCGGCGACCCCACCCAGTACCTCGGCCTGGAGGGGCTGCTGGTGTCGGAGGACGAGGCCCTGCCGAGCATCGTCTTCGTCGCCTTCCAGAGCGTCTTCGCCATCCTCACGGTGGCGCTGGTCTCCGGCGCGATCGCGGATCGGGCGAAGTTCGGCGCGTGGATGGTCTTCGCCGGCGCCTGGGCCACCCTGGTGTACTTCCCGGTCGCCCACTGGGTCTTCGCCTTCCAGGGCGAGGACCTGGACCAGGGTGGCTGGATCGGCAGCCGGCTCGGGACCATCGACCTCGCGGGCGGCACCGCCGTCCACATCAACGCCGGGGCCGCCGCGTTGGCCCTGGCGTTCGTCCTCGGGAAGCGGAACGGCTTCGGCCGCGAGCCGATGCGCCCCGGCAACCTGCCGATCGTCATGCTCGGCGCGGGCCTGCTGTGGTTCGGCTGGTTCGGGTTCAACGGGGCGTCGTTCCTCACCGCCGACGTCGTGGCCGGCTACGTCTGGGTCAACACACTGGTGGCGACGGGGGCGTCGATGCTCGGCTGGCTGCTCGTCGAGCGGCTGCGCGACGGCAAGCCGACGTCGCTCGGTGCGGCCTCGGGCGTCGTGGCCGGCCTCGTGGCCATCACCCCCGCCTGCGGTGCCGTGAGCCCGATGGGCGCGATCTTCATCGGCCTCATCGCCGGTGTCGTGTGCGCCTTCGCCGTCGGGCTCAAGTACCGGCTCGGCTACGACGACTCCCTCGACGTCGTCGGCATCCACCTCGTCGGTGGTCTGCTCGGGACGGTCCTCATCTACTTCTTCGCCACCGAGGAGGCGTCGGCGTACGGCGTGAACGGCCTGTTCTACGGAGGCGGCTCGGGCCAGCTGCTCTTCAACCAGACGGTGCCGGCGCTCGCCGTGCTCGCCTACTCGTTCGTGCTCGCCTTCGCCATCGGGTTCGTCATCGACAAGACCATGGGCTTCCGGATCAGCGAGGAAGACGAGGCCGAGGGCGTCGACCAGGGGGAGCACGCGGAGAACGCGTACGACTTCGGCTCCTACGGCGGCTCCGGATTCCGCGCCCGGGCGACCAGCGCGGCCAGCAAGGAGGAAGTGTCGGCATGAAGCTCATCACAGCCGTCGTCAAGCCCCACAAGCTCGACGACATCAAGAACGCCCTCGAGGCCCGCGGCGTCCAGGGCATGACCGTGTCCGAGGCCTCCGGCTACGGCCGCCAGCGCGGGCACACAGAGGTCTACCGGGGCGCCGAGTACACGACCGACCTCGTCCCCAAGGTGCGCATCGAGGTGCTCGTGGAGTCGGCCGACTCCGCCGACGTCCTCGACACCATCGTCAAGGCCGCCCAGACCGGACGGATCGGCGACGGCAAGGTCTGGGTCGTGCCGGTCGACGACGTCGTGCGGGTGCGCACCGGCGAGACCGGCGAGGACGCCCTGTAGTGACCGGACGCGCGACCGTGGCCGGACCCCGGGTCCGGCCACGGTCGCCCCCCGGGGGACCATGGCGGCCTGGCGGCCCCGGCCGTCGATCCCGGGGTCGAGGGGAGGCGAGGTGACCGGCAGCCCCACCGAGGGCACGCGGGCGGCCGTCCCCGCGGCGCGCGACCCGCTCGCCGACGTGCGCCGGGAGCGGCTGGCGGCCGCCCGGACG
>JBHJOJ010000196.1:0-8163 GCA_050329835.1 Kineosporiaceae bacterium
GCGTCGAGTTCGTAGACGAGGACGTTGCGGTCCCCCGGTGCCACGCTGACCATCACGCGCAGCGGCGTGCCGTCTTCGGCGTATCCGACGCGGGTGACCTCGGCGACCGGGGTGCCGGCGGGGAGGTCGAGGCGGTCGCTCTCGGCGCGTGTGGGCATCCGGACGGCCACCTCGTCGATGTAGCGGGCCTGGGGATGTCCCGTTGCCGCGAGGACGCCGCCGGGGGCATGGACCGAGCGCGGTTCCATGAGCGGCGTGCCGCGGACGAGCGGCTCGGGGAAGTAGCTGTCGGCCAATTGGTATGGGCGGTCGTCGACGAAGCGCACCCGCTTGCGGAGGACGGCGAGGTCCTTGCCGGGCTCCAGCCCGAGGCGCTCGGCGACGGCCGGCGGGGGCATGACGATGCCGAGTTCGATGCTCTCCGACGGGCGCCGGCCCTGCCGGCGGACCTCGGCGCTCCAGGCGTCGCCGGCATCGTCCGGCTCGGACCCGAGGGTGCTCTGCCGCTCGTAGGTCGCCAGAGCCCACCGCAGCGGCGCGTACTGGCGCACCTGCCGGGTCCTGCCCTGGCCGGCCGTGATGAGGCCCTCCTGCGTGAGCTGGGCCAGGGCCTTGCGCACCGTGTCCCGGCTGACGCCGTACTCCTGCTGGAGGTCGGCCTCGGACGGCAGTGACTGGCCTGGCCCGTAGTCCCCCTGCTCGACGTGGCGGCGGAGTCCGTCGGCGACCTGCTCGTAGAGCGGTCGCGTGCCTGCACTGACGTTCACGTGTGGGATGCCCCTTCGGTCGGCCTGTACGGACAAGGCTACTTGTGGGCTTGACACCTCCGCGAACTTGAGCGCACTGTACGTACAAGTCGTTCAAGGCGGTCCGCCGGTGTTCGAGGAGGAGTCCATGCACAGCAGACCCGCGCCCGTCGGCATACCCAAGGAAGCCGGCCCAGCGCCCAGCTGGCCCGCTCCTCAGGGCGCTCACCAGCAGGGATGGCGTTGGGACGCGCTGTGTGCGCAGACCGACCCCGAGGCCTTCTTCCCCGAGAAGGGCCAGTCGCCGGCGGCGGCGAAGCGGGTGTGCCGGGCGTGCCCGGTGCGCTTGCCGTGCTTGGCGTTCGCCCTGGCCGCGAACGAGCGGCACGGCGTCTGGGGTGGACTCAGCGAGCAGGAGCGGCAACGGGTCCGCCGCCGCGGCCTGTCCCGCGCCAGCTCCCCGGCGGTCGCCTGTCCCGAGGTTCGAGCGGGGGCGGTGGCGTCGTGAGCGGCCGGGTCGAGGTCGAGAGCGCGCCGTCCTGGGCTGCATCGGCTCCGGGCGCGGCCATCGCGCCGGTGGGCGCGGTGGACCGGCGGGCGGCTCGGGTGCTCGCCGAGGCGCAGGCCGGCCGGGTGCGGCTGCTGGCCGAGGCGGAGGCGTCGAGGGAGCTGGAGCAGCAGCGCGCCGCCCGAGTGGCTGCGGATGCCCGGGCGGCTCGGGAGCGGGACGAGTGGCGCCGGGCCGCCCGGGTGGCAGAGCGGGAGCGGCAAGCGGCGTCTCGCCGGGCTCGTGCCGAGGCCCGGGCTGCGGCCGCGCGGGCTCGTTCGGTCCGCCTGGTACGGGCGGGCCGGGCCGCCGGCGCTCGCGTCGGCTTGGTGCCCGCGGTGGCCGTCATCGTCTCCTCGGCGGCGGTGGCGTGCTGGGGGCAGTACGTCTACGCCCGCGACGTCATGGGCCTCGGTGTCCTGGGCGCGGTCGCGGTGCCCGTGATGATCGAGGGCGCGACCTGGGCCGTGGCCTGGCTGGCCCATCAGGCCGTCGCCCGCGCCCGGCCCTCGGGGGTACTGCGGGGCGCGACGTGGGCGCTGGCGGGCCTGGCGGCAGGGCTCAACGGCTGGCACGGGACCGCCTCCGGCGGCACCGCGGTCGGGGTGTCCCTGGCGCTGGCCTCGCTGATGGGCCCGGCGATGTGGGAACTGCTGCTCGCCGGCACCCGGGACCGGGTCGAGGGCCGAACGGCCGGGCAGGTCCGCGCCGAGCTGGTGCGCTGGGTCCGCTGGCCGGTGACGTCGTGGCACGCGACGACGACGGCGGCCGCGCGGGGCTGCACCCAGGACGAGGCGTGGGCGGCGGCATGGCTCGACCGGCACGGTGTCGAGGTCCACGCCGACGCCCGCGCCCGCTGGCTCGCCCGCCGGGTCCGGGCCCAGCAGCGACGCGACGACGCCGAGGCGGTCCGGGCCGGCCTGTGGCGCCTCGAGGCCGGCCGCCTCGTCCGCCACGACCACCCGCTCCCCTCCCGGGGCAGCGACCAGCACCGCACCCGTCAGCGGCCAGGCGGGCCGGCTCGGCGCCCCTCCGCTTCGCCGAGCGCATCCAGCCCCTCGGGCGCAGTCGGCGTCTCGGCGCCGGGGCGAACGCGCGCGGCGTCGTCACGGGGCACGGACACCACCCGCCGTCTCGTCGAGGCCCGGGCTTCCGACCCCGCCGCCACGCACGCCGACCTCGCGCAGCGCCTGGGCGTCAGCGAGCGGACCGTCCGCCGCCACCTCAGCGCCGCCCGCCTGACCCAGCCACCCACCGACCAGGCCATCCGACAGGCCGTCCCGGAGTCGTCGCACGAGCCCACCCGAGAGCCGGCGTCGCTGCCGGCCACCACCCGCCCCGAGGAGGCGAGCCGCCATGACTGACCACCACGACCACCGCGAGCGCCGCGGCAGGGACGACCACCAGGGCGAGGACGAGCCGGTGGACGTGCCGCGACCCCGGCCCGACGCCGAGGCCGATGACCCTTCGGCCGATCCCGGTGCCCGGGTGCTGCCGTTCCCGCGCCGCGAGCCTCGTCCCCTTCGGACTCCCCCGACAAGCTCGGGCTCGAACCCGGACGAGGAGTCCGTGACAGTCACGGACGAGGAGATCAACGACCTCCTCGACCAGGCCGACGACGCCACCGCCCCCGACCGGGGCAGCGGGGGCGCCCGGCGGCGGGTGGACGGCCCGGCGCCCGACGGCCCCGGCGTGCTCCAGCGGTGGGCGACCGAAAGCCGCCGGCCGATCCTGCCGCCGTGGGCGACGTCGCCCACCCAGGCCCGGGCCGCGACCCGCTACGCCGCCGGGCACCTCGGCCACACCTGCGCCTACCACGTGGTGCGCTTGCCGCTGTACGCGCTGCGGCTGGCCTGGCGGGCCCCGCTCGGCGGGTGGCGGGCCGCCGGCTGGCTCAGCGCCTGGCTGTTCGACACCGCCGGCCACCCGGTGCGCGTCGCGGCGATCCGCGCCGAGGACGCCCAGACCTACCTGCGGCTGGAGGCGGCCCGGGACCGGCGGGTGCACGCCCGAGCGGTCATCGCGGCCGTGGTGACCGTCCTGGCCGCGGTCGCGGTCATCGTGGCCGTCGTCGCAGCACCGCCGGACACGTTGACCCCGGCGGCCGCGGCCGTGACCGTCCTCGTGACCGTCCTGCTCGGGCTGGCCGGTGCCCCGGCCGGACGGCCACTCATCGACCGGGCCGTCCTGCCGACCGCCGTCCAACCGCTGACGTCCGACGTCGTGGTCCGCGCCCTGTCCTCCCTCGGCCTGGCCGAGATGAGCCGTGCCGCCCGCGACGGCCGGGACCCGGTCACCTTCCCCGCCCCCATCCAGCGCGACGGGCCGGGGTGGCGCGCCGAGGTCGACCTGCCGTTCGGGGTGACAGTCGGCGACGTCGTCGACCGCCGGGACAAGCTGGCGTCCGGGTTGCGCCGTCCGCTGGGCTGCGTGTGGCCGGACGCGGCGCCGGACGCCCACGCCGGGCGCCTCGTGCTCTGGGTCGGCGACCAGGACATGGCCACGGCCAAGCCGGCCGCGTGGCCGCTGGCCCGACGCACCGGACACGGTGGCCCAGGTGGACCGGGTGGACGGGGTGGGAAGCCGGTCAGCCTGTTCTGGCCGCTGCCCTTCGGCGTCGACCCGTGCGGGCGCACGGTGGTCGTCTCGCTCGTCGAGTCAAACGTCCTCATCGGCGCCATGCCCGGCGCCGGCAAGACCGCCGCCCTGCGGGTCCTGCTGCTCGGGGCCTGCCTGGACCCGGCCGCGGAACTGCGCCTGTTCGAGCTCAAGGGCTCCGGTGACCTCTCGTCCCTGTCGGTCGTGGCTCACGAGTACGTCTCCGGGGCCGACGACGACGCGGTGGAGGCCGCCCTCACCGGGCTGCGTGCACTGCGACGCGAGATCAGCCGGCGGACCACCGTCATCAAGGGCCTGCCCCGCGGTCAGGCACCGGACTTCAAGGTCACCCCCGAGCTGGCCGCCCGGAAGTCCCTGGGCCTGCACCCGCTGGTGTTCGCGGTCGACGAGTGCCAGGAGCTGTTCACCCACCCCGTCTACGGCAAGGAAGCCGGCGACCTCGCCGAGAAGATCATCAAGTTGGGTCGGGCCGTCGGGGTCGTGCTCATCCTCGCCACCCAGCGCCCCGACGCCCGGTCCCTGCCCACCGGGGTCAGCGACAACGTCGGCATCCGGTTCTGCCTGCGGGTGATGGGCCAGGTCGCCAACGACATGATCCTCGGCACCTCGTCGTACAAGAACGGGATCCGCGCCACCACGTTCCGACCCCGGGACAAGGGCATCGGCTACCTCGTCGGTGCCGACGACGACCCCCAGGTCGTGCGCACCTACTACATCGACGGACCCACCGCCGAAAAGATCACCGCCCACGCCCGGGCGCTGCGTGAGGCCGCCGGCACTCTCGCCGGGCACGCCGCCGGCCAGGCCACGACCCCGGGCCCCGACCCCGCCGTCCGCCTGCTGGAGGACCTCCTCACGGTCGTGCCCGCCACCGAGGCCAAGGTCTGGTCCGAGACCGCCCTCACCCGCCTCGCCGCCCACCGCCCGGACGCCTACGCCGGGTGGGGACCCGAGCAGCTCGCCGCCCTGCTCAAGCCGCACGGCGTGCGCACGCACCAGGTCTGGGGCACCACCACCAACCCCGACGGGACCCGGGGCCCCCAGGCCAACCGCCGCGGCCTGGTCCGCGCCGACCTCGCCGCCGCTTACGACCGGGCCCGCCGCACCACCACCCGCCCGGTGGCGGTCGCCCTGCCCGAGGCCGACAGAGGGGAGACGCCGGACCGCCGCGACTCCACGTGACCCACGCCGGCGCCAACTACAGCACCACCGGCCGCACCGGCCTCGGCGCCCGTCGACGCCGTCGGGCTAGCGCGCCGCCCCGCTAGGCCTAGCACCGCCCCTAGTCCCCCATAGCCCCCCTCGCCAGCACCGCAGCACCTAGCGGTGCCGCCCCGCCCATGCCCAAAACAGCCCCAGGAGGCACCCCATGACCCCCCTCGCCCCCCTGCTCGCCCCCGCCATCGACACCACCGCGGGCATGGCGGCCGCAGCGCCCGCAGCCCTCGTCGAGGGCGCCACGGCGGCCGTGAGCGATGCGGCTTCCGGTGCGCTGGCGGACCTCGCCGCCGCCGTGCTGCCGGTCGCGGTCGTCGCCGGGTGCCTCGCCCTCGCCGGCTACGCCCTCGCGTGCTGGGTCCGCCCGGTCGCGGCCTGTCGGACCTGCGACGGCAACGGCCGGGTCCGCACCCCCTCCGGGCGCGCCTGGCTGCGCTGCAACGCCTGCGACGGCGGCGGCGCCCGCATCCGCACCGGCCGCCGCGCCTTCAACACCAGCCGCCGGGTCCGTCGCGACGCCGCCCACCTCTCCCACCACGACCAGGGCCAGCGTCTGGCTCACATCCCCACCGCCCCCGAGCACCAGCCCACCGCCCACCGCCCGCGGGGCCGGTCGTCGCGGTGCTGAGCGACCGCTGCCGCCCGTCCCGCCTCGACGTCTGCCGCGTCCATCCCAGCCCCGAACGGAGGCCCGCCATGAACACCACCCACCCTGCCCACCCCGACACCGCCGCCGACCCCGCGACCGCCGCCGGCACGAGCGTGCTGCACCGGCACCTCACCACCCATCACGCGCTGCTGTCCGCTGCCCTGCACCACGCCCGCCGGGGCCTGGCCGTGTTCCCGCTGCACCCCGGGACCAAGCGCCCGGCCGTGGCCCGCTGGGAGGATTGGGCCACGCGCAACCCGACCCGCATCACCGCCTGGTGGCGCGCCCACCCCGACGCGAACATCGGCATCGCCTGCGGCCCATCCCGCCTGCTCGTCGTCGACTGCGACGTCTCGACACCCACCAAGACCGTCACCGGCGCCCACGCCCACACCGCTGACACCGCCGCGGCCGTCGGGGTTGCCGGGGTCGCGGACGGCGTGGACATGCTCGCCGCCCTCGCCCGCGAGCACACGGGCACCCACCCGTGGACCACCCACCTCGTCGACACCCCCGGCCGCGACGGGCGCCCCGGGCTGCACCTGTACTTCCGCCAGCCCCGCGACCGCGCCCCCGAGGCCCTGCTGCGCAACACGACCGGTCGCCTCGGTCCCCTGCTCGACACCCGAGGCGCCGGCGGCTACGTCGTGGCCGCCGGCTCCCGCACCCCCCACGGGACCTACCGCACCGGCCACGACATCCCGCCGGCCCCCCTGCCGGCCTGGCTGCTCCACCTCCTCGACGACCCCCGCGGCCGTGTCGACGTCCCACCGCCGCGCAACACCCCACCCCAGCCATCCGGGCCGGGCCGGACCCCGGCGCTGCCCCGGCGGGCGGCCCCGTCCGGCGACCGTCGGGACGCCTACTTGCGGGCAGCCCTCGCCGGCGAGGCCCGTCTCGTCGCCGCCGCACCCGTCGGCACCCGCAACCACACCCTGTTCAGCGCCGCCCTCACCCTCGGCCGCCTGGTCGCGGCCGGTGAGCTGACCGAGCAGCGGGTCCGCGAGCGGCTGGAGCACGCCTGCGCGGGCCACCTCGGCGCCGACGGCTTCACCGCAGACGAGGCCGCCGCCACCATCACCAGCGGCCTGCGCGCCGCCGCCCGCAACCCCCGCACGCTCGACCTCGGCGACACCCCACCGACCCATGTCGGTGCAGTCCCCGCGACGGGTCACCCCGGGGGCCGGCGATGAGCGCACCGGCACGCAGCACCCGTCCCGACCTCGTCCGCTCACTGCACGCCGAGGCGGCAGCCCACCCGGCAGCCGGTGAGCCCGACCCGCCGGCCGGCGACCTCAACGCCTCGGTGATGTGGCTGCTCCACCGCCACCCCCTGCTCGCCCGGCTGGTCGTCCGCATCGCCGCGGCGGTGGTCCTCGACCCCGGAACCCACCACCGCGATCCCCGCGACGGCACCACGGTCCCCGGCGTCCTCGTCGAGTGCCACGTCCTCGCGACCGCGGTCGCCGACCACGACACCCACGTCCAGGCCTGGCACGACTACGCCCAGACCCATCCGGCCCCGCGCAGCGACAGCGCCTACGAGTTGTGGGCCGCCGCCGGCCCCCGGCCGACTCCGGGCGGGCACGCCCTGGCCTGCATGTCGTCGACCGAGCGCACCCGCCTGCGCCTGCTCGCCCTCTTCGCCACCAGCACCCGCACCCGTCTCGCCGCCGGCGACCTGGTCGGCCTCGACGCCGCCGGGCACGCCCTGCTCCTCGACGTCTGCCGCGCCCTCCTCGACTACTGACCGCCCACCACCCCGCCTGCCACGGACCCCACCGACCCGCACGACGGGAAGGACCCCCGATGACCACCTCCGGCCCCACTCCCACCGCGGCAACCGCCGACGGCCTGCCCACCGCTCCAGACGGCCCGATCGACGGCGGGGCGCTGCTCGACGACGTCCGCGACGCCCTGACCCGCTACGTCGTCCTGCCCACAGAGGAGGCCACCGACGCCGTCGTGCTGTGGGTCGCTGCCACTCATGTCGTGCCGGCCTGGGCCCACGCCCCCCGCCTGGTCATCCGGGCACCCGAGAAGCGGTGCGGCAAGTCCCGCCTCCTCGACATCGTCGAAGCCCTCTGCCACGCCCCGCTCGTCACCGTCAACGCCACCCCGGCCGCCGTCTACCGGTCCATCGGCTCCGGCGACCCGCCGACCCTGCTCATCGACGAGGCCGACACCATCTTCGGACCCAAGGCCGGCGACTCCAACGAGGACCTCCGAGGCCTGCTCAACGCCGGCCACCAGCGCGGCCGGCCGGCCCTGCGCTGGGACGCCAACGCCAACCGCGTCGACCGCATCCCCACCTTCGCCATGGCCGCCCTCGCCGGCATCGGCGCCATGCCCGACACCATCGAGGACCGCGCCGTCGTCATCCA
>JBHJOJ010000197.1:0-4095 GCA_050329835.1 Kineosporiaceae bacterium
GGGCCGTCCCCGTCGCAGCCGCCCCGCCGCCGGCGCCGGGCCGCGACGGTCGTGGGCCTGCTCGCCGCCGGGACGGCCGGCGGGTTGCTCCTCGGTGCCGTCGCGGGTGCTGCCGCCGGGCTCACCGTCGCCCGGACCGACGACGAGGCGCCGGCGGCGGTGGCCGAGGCGGCGGACGCCGAGCCGGTGAACGTGCCCGTCGCCCCCTCGGGGGGCGTCGACTGGGCCGCCGTCGCCGACCGGGCGTCGGCGAGCACGGTCTCGATCCGGGTGAGCGACGGCCGCCAGGGGGGCGAGGGGACCGGCGTGGTGCTCGACACCGACGGCCACGTCCTCACGAACAACCACGTCGTCGAGCCGGCGGGCGGCGGCGGGGAGATCCAGCTCACCCTCGCGGACGGCCGGGTCGTCCAGGCCGAGGTGACCGGGCTGGACCCGGCCACGGACCTCGCGGTGGTCCGGATCGTCGACCCGCCGTCCGACCTGGTCCCGGCCGACCTCGGCGAGTCCGGCGCGGTCGGCGTCGGCGACCCGGTCATGGCCATCGGGAACCCGCTGGGCCTGCAGGGGACGGTGACGACGGGCATCGTGTCGGCCGTCGACCGCCCCGTCACCGCCGGCGACGGCCAGGGCACGACGGTCGTCACCGCGGCCATCCAGACCGACGCGGCCGTCAACCCCGGCAACTCCGGAGGGCCGCTGGTCGACGCGTCGGGCCGGGTGGTCGGGATCAACTCCGCGATCGCGACGCTCGGGGGCGGGCCGGGCGGCGAGAGCGGCTCCATCGGGCTCGGCTTCGCCATCCCCATCGACGAGGCACGCGACGTCGCCGCCCAGCTCGTCGAGGACGGCTCGGCCGATCATGCCCGGCTCGGGGTGTCCGCCCAGGACGCCGTGGTGGACACCGCCGAGGGCCGGCGCTCCGCCGCGGGTGTCGTCGAGATCGTGTCGGGGTCACCGGCCGAGGACGTCGGCCTGCAGCCCGGGGACGCGATCGTCGCCGTCGACGGGCGCTCGACGCCCGACGCGCTCAGCCTGACCGCCGTCGTGCGCTCGTACCGCCCGGGCGAGACGGTGACCCTCACCGTGGTCCGCGACGGCGAGACCACGGAGGTGGAGGCCCCGCTCGCGGTGGCCGACGCCCGGACGTCGTGAGCCGGGACGCCGGGCGCTGCGGGCCATCCGCTCGACCGGGTCGTCGACGTCGAGGCCGAACGACAGCTCGGCGACCGTGTCGGCGCCGGCCCGGTCCTGCTGCCAGCGGACCGAGGGACCAGGTCGGCCACCGGATGCCCGTTCCGGGTCACGACGAAGCGCGACACCCGGAGCGCTGCCTGTGGACGACGGGAACGCCGACCGGGCTGTCTTTGACAGGCTCGTCGCGTGCCCGGACGGACCGGGACCGACGGAAGGGGCGAGACCATGACCAGGTTCGAGGTCGACAGCGAGGCCATGGCGGCGGCCGCCGCGGCGGTGCAGGGCTCGATCGGCACGGTGACGGCCGAGACGCAGCGGATGATGCACAACCTCGAGTCGCTGCAGGCGACCTGGCGCGGGCAGGCGGCGTCGTCGTTCGCCGCCGTGACCGGCGAGTGGCGGGCCACCCAGCAGCGGGTGCACGAGACGTTGCAGGCGATCCAGGCCGCGCTCACCCACGCCGGGCAGCAGTACGCCGACGTCGAGGCCGCCAACGTCCGCATGTTCGCCTCGTGAGGCGCCGCGCCGCCGTCGCGGCCGGGCCGTGACGGCGCGCCCTACCCTGAGGGGATGACGGCCAGGCCGGACGACCCCGGGCTCGTCGACCGGTGGGGCCGGCGCGCCGTGGACCTGCGGGTCAGCCTCACCGATCGCTGCAACCTGCGGTGCGCGTACTGCATGCCGGCCGAGGGGCTGCCGTGGTTGCGCAACGACCGGCTCCTCACCCCGGACGAGACACTGCGCCTGGTGCGCGTGGCGGTGGAGCGGCTCGAGGTCACCGACGTCCGCTTCACCGGCGGCGAGCCCCTGCTGCGTCGCGACCTCGAGGAGGTGGTCGCCGGGACCGCGGCGCTGCGCGGTCCCGACGGCCGTCCCCCGGCCATCGCCGTGACGACCAACGGCATCGGGCTGGCGGAGCGGGCCGAGGGGCTGCGGGCCGCCGGGCTGGACCGGGCCACCGTCAGCCTCGACACCCTGGACCACGACCGGTTCAGGGCCATGACCTTCCGTGACCGGTTCGCCGACGCCGTGGCGGGCGTCGAGGCCGCGGTCGCGGCGGGCCTGCACCCGGTGAAGCTCAACACCGTCCTGCTGCGCAACATCAACGACGACGAGGTGGTACCGCTCGTCGAGTGGGCGTGCGCGCGGGGCGCCGAGGTCCGGTTCATCGAGCAGATGCCGCTGGACGCCCAGGGGGCATGGGACCGCTCCGTCATGGTGACCGCCGAGGAGATCCTCGCCGAGCTCCGGCGGGTCTTCGACCTCACGGAGGTCCCCGGCCGCGGCAGCGCGCCGGCCCAGCGGTGGTGGGTCGACCGAGGTGGGCGCCGCCTGGGCAGTGTCGGCGTCATCGCCTCGGTCTCCCGGCCGTTCTGCGGCGACTGCGACCGCACCCGGCTGACGGCGGACGGCCAGCTGCGCGACTGCCTGTTCGCCCGCACCGAGACCGACCTGCGGGGCCTGGTCCGCGGCGGCGCTGACGACGCGACCGTGGCCGAGGCCTGGCGGGCCGCCATGTGGGCCAAGAAGCCGGGGCACGGCATCGACGACCCCTCGTTCCTGCGGCCGGGCCGCTCCATGAGCGCGATCGGCGGCTGAGGCGTGGGGGCGAGCGGGCCGACCGTGACGGTGCGGCTGTTCGCGGGCGCCCGGGCGGCGGCCGGCGGGACGGTCGCGGAGGAGGTGGCGCCGCCCGCGGGGAGCACGGTGGGGGACGCGCTCGACCTGGTCGTCGAGCGCCATCCGGGGCTGCGGCCGGTCCTGCCGGCGTGCTCGTTCCTGCTCGACGGCGTCCGGGCCGGCGCGGCCTCGGCGCTGGGCCGGGACGGGGACGAGCGGACCCTCGACGTCCTGCCGCCCTTCAGCGGCGGCTGAGGGTCCCCGGCACCGCCGCGCCCGGGACGGCCGCCCTCGGCGGTCCCGGCCCCCGGGTCAGGCCCGGCGGCCCACCCGGACGGGCAGGCGGTCGACGTCCCGCAGCCCCGCGCGCCACCGGCGGCCCGCGGGGGCGAGCGCCCGGACGTGGGGGTCCCGCTCGACCAGCCGCCGGACGACGGCGGCGGCGACGGTCCTCGCGAGACCGGCGGCCGCCCGGTCCGCTCCGGTGTCGTCCGGCAGCACGGGCCGCGGGGCGCCGGGCCGGTCCCCGCGGGCGACGTCGACCTGGTCCGGGTCCTCGAACGCATCCGGGTCGCGGTTCGCCCCCGCCACCGACACGACGAGCCGCTCGCCGGGGGCGAGCACGAGACCGGGCGCCACCGGGACCTCGGTGCCCGGCTCCCCCGCGACGGCCGGCACCCGGACCACGACGACCGGCACCGGCGGGTCCCAGCGCACCGCCTCGTCGACCGCGGACCGCCAGCGTCCCGGCCGGGCCAGCAGGACCTCCACCTGGTCGGGGTGGCGCAACAGCACGCGCAGCGCCCCCGCCACCACGGCGTGGGTCGTCAGGTACCCCCCGAGCAGCAGCGACAGCGCGGCCGACCCCGCCTCCTGCCGGGTGAGACCGTCCCCGTCCGGGCCCTGGTCGGCGAGCAGGTCGTCGAGCACGGCGGGACCGCCGGCCGCCCGCCGCGACTCGACGAGGTCGTGCAGGCGCCGGCGCACGGTGTGGCCCGTGCCGACGTGGGGCGGTGCGGCTCCGGAGACCGGCACGAGGTCCTCGACCCAGGACTGGACGGCCGGCCACTCCGCCGAGGGCAGGCCGACCAGTTCACCGGCTGTCATGCCGGCCAGGGGCGCCACGACGGACTCCACGAGGTCCACGCCGCCGACCGGGAGCCGGCCGACCAGACCCTCCACCCACGCGTCGACGTCGGTGGGCAGTGCGGCGGCGGACCGGCCGGCCATCGCCCGGACCACGGCGCCCCGCCACCGGTCGGGGGACAGCGGACCGCT
>JBHJOJ010000198.1:0-30111 GCA_050329835.1 Kineosporiaceae bacterium
CGCCGCCGCGGCCCGGGCCGCGCGCGCGGCGAGCCGGGGCTGGGCGAGGACCAGCAGCACCCCGGCCGCCACCAGCACCGGCACGGCGCCGCCGAAGACCCGCTCCGGCAGGACGAGCAGCAGCGCGGCCCCCGTCAGGCCCCCGGCCGCGCTGAACGGGAGCAGCCAGGCCAGCCGGCGCCCCTGGCCGGCCAGCTCGCGCCGGTATCCCCAGGTCCCGGCGACGGAGCCGAACACCAGGCCGACGTTGTTCGTGACGTTCGCCGCGACCGGCGGCAGCCCGACAGCCAGCAGGGTCGGGAAGGTCAGCAGCGTCCCCGACCCGACGAGGGTGTTGATGGCGCCCGCCCCGACCGCCGCGAGGACGAGGAGCGCGAGCGAGGCGACCGGGACGTCGGCGAGCACCGCCCCGATGATGCCGGGTCCGTCAGCCGGGTATGCCGGGGAGCAGGCTCATGCCGGCGCGGCGGGCCGCCCCGCGGTCGAACGTGACCGTGGCGCGGCAGCCGGCGGCTCGCCCGATCTCGGCGATCAGCGCGTCGGCGAAGTCCGCTCCCCTGTCGGTCGCTCGCAGGGCTCGCGCCACCAGGTCGGCTCGTTCCACCCTGACCTCGGCAGTGGAGAGGAGAGTCGAGATCACCGAGGTGATCTGATCCGTGCGGTAGCTGCCGACCCCTCTGAGGACCCAGAACACCTCGACGACCACGGGCAGGCTGACGAACCCGGGGTCATCCGGTCCCAGCGTCTCGAGGAAGGCCGAGGCGATCGCGGACTGCTGCTCGTCGTCCTGCAGGACGTGACGGATCAGGACGTTGGTGTCGAGCCCGATCACCGGACGCGAGCGGACTCGGCGGCGGCCCGCGCGATGGCGTCGTCCATGTCGGTCAGTGACAACGGCCGTTCGGGGCGCGGGAGCGCCCCCTTGAGATCCCTGATCGAGGTCCGGTGCACGATCATCTCGTAGCTGCCCGCCGGGGTCGGCACGAAGTCCACGGTCGACCCCTCGCGCAGGCCGAGGGCGCTGCGCACTTCGGCCGGGATGGTGACCTGGCCCTTGCTGGTGACGGTCGCGGACGCCATGACCCGAGCATACTCCCCTTACTCGTTCGTAAGGAGCGGTCAGGGCGGGCCGTTGCCGCGGCGGCGCTCCTGCTCGGCCACCTCGTGGCGGTCCCGGAGCCGGTGCAGGCCCGCCACCGCCCGGGCCATCCGCTGGTTGCCGGCCAGCTGGTGCTCGTTCCGGTCGAGGTAGGCCCAGTAGCCGGCGGTGAACGGGCACGCGTCCTCCCCCACGCGCACCCGCGGGTCGTACGCGCACCCGCCGCAGTAGTCGCTCATCCGGTCGATGTACGCCCCTCCCGAGACGTACGGCTTGGTCGCCAGCAGGCCCCCGTCCGCGTGCGTCGCCATCCCCACGACGTTGGCGACCATCACCCAGTCGTAGCCGTCGACGAACCGGGTCCGGAACCACTCGGCGGTGGCGGCCGGGTCGTACCCCCGCTGGCTCGCCCAGTTGCCCAGCACCATGAGCCGGGGGATGTGGTGGGCCCAGCCCTCCTCGCGCACCCCGGCGAGGACGTCGGACAGGCACCGCGCCCGCACCCTGGTGCCCGCGTCGAGGTCGTCGAACCATGCCGGCAGCGCGCGGTGCGCGCCGAGGGCGTTGCGGTCCCGGTAGTCCTCGCCGCCGTACCAGTACATGTGCCAGATGTAGTCCCGCCAGCCGACGACCTGCCGGATGAACCCCTCGACGCTGGCCAGCGGGGCCGCCCCCGAGCGGTGACGCGCCTCGGCCGCCCGGGCCACCTCGACCGGGTGCAGCAACCCGAGGTTGATCGGGACGGACAGCAGCGAGTGCGCCATCCACCGGTCGCCGGCGAGCATGGCGTCCTCGTACGGGCCGAACGCCGCCAGCCGGTGGTCGAGGAAGTGGTCGAGCGCGGCCCACGCCTCGTCGCGGGTGACCGCGAACCGGCGCGGGCCGTCGTCGCCGACGAACCGCACCCCGTCGGCCGCCATCCGGTCGAGGTCGGCGCGGACCTCGGCGTCGATGTCGTCCTCGTCCGGCCACCAGGGCTCGGGCAGGTCGACGGCGTCGGCGAGGCGCCGGGCACCGCGCGGGGGCGGCTCCCGGTTGTCGTGGTCGTACGACCAGGACCCGCCGGCCGGCTCGCCGTCGTGGTCCAGGAGCAGGTCGAACCGCCGACGCTGACCGCGGTAGAAGTCGTCCATCAGCAGCCGGCGGCGCCCCCGGCCCGCCGCCCACCGGCCGAACTCCTCCGGACTGGCGGCGAAGCCGCGCTCCGGCAGCACCCGGACCCGCCCGGCCGGGATCCCGTCCACGCCGCCGTCGGCCAGCCGCCGGACGAACCGGCGGGCGGCCCAGGAGGTCGGGTCGCAGACCGTGACCGTCCCCCCCGCCCGGCCGGCCAGGCGCGAGCCGCGCAGTGCCTCGGTATAGGTCCCGGCGCGGACCAGCTCGGCGCGCTCCCCCAGCTCGGCCGCCCGGTGCCGCAGCGCCGACAGCACGAGGTGGGCCTTGCGGCGGTGGTAGGCCCGGCGCCGGAACACCGCCGTCGACTCCACCAGCAGGACCTCGCCGCCATCGCTCTCGCAGCCGCCCCCGGAGCCGCCATCGGGTTCGTCGCCACCGGGTCCCTGGTCCGCGCCGAGGAAGTGGGGACCGAGCTGGTCGGCGAACAGCCAGCGGGTGCACGGGGCGGACGCGTCGCCGGGAGGGGTCACGCGGTCACTGTCACACCACTCGTCAGGCGGGGCGCGTCGGGTCCTCCGGCGTGCCGTGCTCGTCGGGCAGCGTCGGGATCTCCGCGGTGGTGGCGGCCGCGGGCGCCACCGGTGCGGAGACGCCGCGGGCGGGCGGACGCGCGACGCTCGCCTCGTGCTCGGCGCTGTCGGCCTCGGCCCGGGCGCGCGCCAGGGCCTCCTCCGGGTCCTCGAGCCGGGCGGCGCCGAGGCGTCCCTCGTCGCCCATCGGCTCGCCGAGGTACCCCTCGGACGCCCGGGCGTTGCCGCCCAGCGCCCGGGTGATGCCGCCGAGCGCCTCCGTGAGCTCGCTCGGGACGATCCACATCTTCGACCCCGGACCCTCGGCGATCTTGGGCAGGACCTGGAGGTACTGGTAGGCGAGCAGCTTGTCGTCGGGGTTGCCCTTGTGGATCGCCTCGAACACCTGCTGGATGGCCCGTGCCTCGCCCTGGGCCTGGAGGATCGCGGACTGCGCGGCCCCCTCGGCCCGCAGGATCGCGGACTGCTTCTCGCCCTCGGCGGTGAGGATCTGCGACTGCTTGACGCCTTCGGCGTTGAGGATCGTCGCACGCCGGTCGCGCTCGGCCCGCATCTGCTTCTCCATCGAGTCCTGGACGGACTCGGGCGGGTCGATGGCCTTGAGCTCGACCCGGTTGACGCGGATCCCCCACTTGCCGGTCGCGTCGTCGAGGACGCCGCGGAGCTGGCCGTTGATCTGGTCCCGGCTGGTGAGGGTCGCCTCGAGGTCCATGGACCCGATGACGTTGCGCAGCGTGGTGACCGTCAGCTGCTCGATGCCCTGGATGAAGTTCGCGATCTCGTAGGTCGCGGCCTTGGGGTCCGTGACCTGGAAGTAGATGACCGTGTCGATGCTGACGACCAGGTTGTCCGAGGTGATCACCGGCTGCGGCGGGAAGCTCACCACCTGCTCGCGCAGGTCGACCGTGGCGCGCGGCCGGTCGACGAAGGGGACCAGCACGTTGAGGCCGGCGTTGAGAGTGCGGTTGTACCGGCCGAGCCGCTCGACGATGACGGCCGTCGCCTGGGACACGATCTTGACGGCGCGGATGACGGTGACGACCACCACGGCCAGGACGAGCAGCAGGACGATCGTGACCACGGGACCGACGAGGTCCATCAGGCGGACTCCTTCTCAGGGGTGTCGCGGGCGGGCTGCGGGGCGACGACGGCCGTCGCCCCGTCGATGCGGACGACGGTGACGTCGACCCCCTCCGGGATGACCGTGGCGGCGTCGGCGGTGCGCGCGGACCAGGTCTCCCCCGCGAGCTTCACCTGGCCCTCGCGGCCGGTGACCGGCGCCAGGGTGAGGGCGGTGCGCCCCACCAGGGCGTCGGCGTTGGTCTCGGCATCGGGCGTCCGCCGGCCCAGCCACCGCTTGAGAGCGGGCCGGACCAGCACGAGCGCCAGCACGCTGGC
This sequence comes from Kineosporiaceae bacterium, assembly GCA_050329835.1. Taxonomy (GTDB): domain Bacteria; phylum Actinomycetota; class Actinomycetes; order Actinomycetales; family JBBAYJ01; genus JANNOG01. The sequence continues at coordinate 4,204 of JBHJOJ010000198.1, forward strand.
GATGGCGAACGTGAACACCTGGACCGTGAAGCCGTACCCCAGGAACGCCGCGCCGGACGCCGCCAGCGCCCCGATGACCAGCATCGAGAACACGAAGTCCAGGCTGACGAGCTCGAGCAGCCCCAGCCCGAGCGCCGCGATGAGCCACAGCAGCCACTGCGTCTCGCGGAAGAAGTCGGCCACCCTCTCCCCTCACCTGCCGCCGGCCCGGGCCGTCCATCGGCCCCCGTCGTGGTCGACCGTCAGCGACATCCCGAACGTCTCGCCCAGCGCCTCCGATGTCAAGGTCAGCGGGAGCGGCCCGGACGCGACGACCCGCCCGGCGCGCAGCAGCAGGACGTGGGTGAACCCCTCGGGGATCTCCTCCAGGTGGTGGGTGACGAGGACCGTGGCCGGCGCGCCGGGCTGGCGGGCCAGGATCCCGAGGCTCCGGACGACGTCCTCGCGGGCGCCCAGGTCCATGCCGGCGGCCGGCTCGTCCAGCAGCAGCAGTTCGGGGTCGGTCATGAGGGAGCGGGCCACGAGGACGCGCTTGCGCTCGCCCTCGCTCAGGGTGCCGAACGGCCGGTCCGCCCGGGCGGCGACGCCGAGGCCGGCGAGCAGCGCCCGGGCGCGGGCGACGTCGGCGTCCTCGTAGGCCTCCGTCCAGCGGCCCAGGCGCCCGTAGGCCGCGGTGAGGACGACGTCCAGCACGGTGTCGGCGGGCGGCAGCGCGTCCGCGACCGACACCGAGGCCAGGCCTACCCGGTCCCGCAGCTCGGCGACGTCCACCCGGCCCAGGCGCCGGCCCAGCAGCCGGACCTCGCCGCGGGTGGGGAACAGCGCGGCCGCCGCGATCCGCAGCAGGGTGGTCTTGCCGGCTCCGTTGGGTCCCACGACGACCCAGCGCTCGTTGTCCCGGACGGCCCAGTCGACGCCGTCGAGCAGCGGGAAGCCGTCACGGGTGACGGTGACCCCCGACAGGGCGAGGACCTCGTCGCCCACCGCGCGCCTCCCCTCGTCCCGGCGGTCCGCCGTCCGCCGGACCCGTCCGGGTCCACGCTAGTGCGAGTGCCTACCCTGCGCGCGTGAGCCTGCCCCGGTCCGTGCCGCTGGCCGCCTGGACGGCGGCGGTCCTGGCCGGCCGGGCCGGTGTCGGCGACGCCGTGCCCGCCGTCGCCGGGGACGAGGAGCACACGGTGGCGTGGGCACCGGCGGACCCGGCCGGCCCGGGCGCGGACGAGGCCTTCGGTCACCCGGTCCCGGATCCCGCCTACCTGTCGGACCTGTTGGTCCTGCTGTCGGCGGCCGGCGACCGGGGCAGGGCGGCCCGGGTCCGGGTCGCCCTGCCGGCGCCCGGCGACGCCCTCGGCCTGCCGCCGGCGCCGGGCCTCGTCGGCCATGCGTGCGACACCGGCGAGTGCGTCGTCGTCGAGCACCTCACCGGCGAGGCCGGAGGTTTCCACGTCATCGCCGTGCCGGACGTGGCGGACTTCGGCACCGACGCCGACCGCGGGTACCAGGTCACCTGGAACGCCTATGTCACGGCCCGGTCGGCCCCGCCCGGCGCCCTGACGCCGCCGGCGAGCGTCGCCGAGGCCGACCTGGAACTGCGGGTGGCGCTGCGCGACGTCACCCGGGACCTGGAGCGCCTCGACGTCGCCGCCTGGTCACCGGCCGGGCGGCCCGACCGGCCCGACCCACTGCCGCCGCTGCCGGACGCGTTCTCGTCCCGTGCCCGCCACCTCCTGGCCTCGGCCGCCCAGGTCCTCGACATCGTGGACGCCGCCCGCGAGGACCCCGGCGGCGCGCTCTCCGGGCACGAGACGGCCCGCCGCGACGCCGCGCTCGGCCGGGTCCACCGGACGGCCCGGCGCGCCGTCGAGGCCGCTGTCAACCTCCCGGGCTGACGGCACCTTCCTCGGGTCGGGCGGCGCGGGACAGTGGGCTCATGAGCGGTGTCGGTCGTCGGCCCGCCGCCCGATGATCCACGTCATGTGACGTCAGGTCGGGGGGCCGACCGACCTGACGGGGCATGAGTTGGATCGTGTCGAGGGCCCGACAGCGCCCGACCCGGTGTCGCCTCGCCAGGTCTCAGCCCTTCTCGGCCCCGGCCGTCAGGCCCTCGACGAGCAGCCGTTCGGTGGCGAAGAACAGCACGACGATGGGGATCGTGACGACGACCGAGCCGGCCATGAGGACCGTGGTCGGCACCTCGATGCTCCCGGCCAGCTGCGACAGCCCGAGCGAGATCGTCCACAGGCCTCGGTCCTCGACGAGGAACAGCAGGGCGAACAGGAACTCGTTCCACGCGATCATGAACACGTAGAGGCCGGTGGCCATGACCGACGGCATCGCCAGCGGCAGGCTGACCCGGCGCACCACCCCGAGGCGGGAGCACCCGTCGAGGACGGCGGCCTCCTCCAGGCTGACCGGGATGGTCTCGAAGTACCCGCGCAGCATGTACACCGCAACCGGCACGGTCTGGGCGACGTACACGATCGCCAGGCCGATCAGGGAGTCCCGCAGCCCGATCCGGCTGAACAGCACGAACAGCGGGATCGCCATGATGAGCGGCGGGAACAGGTACACCACGAGGAACAGCGCGCTCACCTGCCGCCGCCCGCGGAAGGCCACCCGGCTCACCGCGTAGGCGCCGGGGATCGCCACCAGCAGCGCCCCGGCCACCGTGATCAGCGACACCAGCAGGCTGTTGCCGAGGAACGACACGAACCCCTGGCCCCCGTCGGCGGTGCTCGTCAGGACCTGCCGGTAGGCCTCGAGAGACACCTCGCGCACGTCCACCCACAGCCGGCCCGGGTCCAGCAGCAGGTCCTGGATCGACCGCACGGACAGCAGCGCCATGTACCAGAACGGCACCGCGCAGGCGAGGATCACCCCGAGGATCGTCAGCCGCCGGAGCACGTCGACGACGACGGCCTCGACCCGGTAGCGACTCCACCGCCGCGGGGCACCGGCCCGCCGCGCCCCGCCGGCCCGCCGCGCCGCCGCGGTCCCGGCCCCGCTCACGCCGACACCTCCCCGCGTCCGCGCATGAGCCTCAGCTGGAGCGCGATGAAGGCGGCGAGGATCACCGCGAGCACCACCGCCTGCGCGGCGGCGGCCCCGACGTCGTTGCGGGCGGTGAGGAACTCGTAGACCCGGACGCTGATGATCTCGGTGCCGGCGCCGCCTCCGGTCAGCAGGTAGACGTCGTCGAACTTGTTGAACGTGAAGATCGCACGCAGCACGAACAGCACCCCGAGCGTCGGGATCAGTTGCGGCAGCAGGATGTACCGGAACTTCTGCAGCGGGGTGGCCCCGTCCACGAGGGCGGCCTCCTCCATGTCGCGGGGCACGGCCTGCAGCCGGGCGGTGAGGAACAGGAACGCGAACGGGAAGTACCGCCAGATCTCGAACGCGATCACGGTGGCCAGCGCGGTCGAGGACTGCGAGAGGAACGGGATCGGCTCGTCCCAGCCCAGCAGCCGCTGCCCCCAGTGGTTGACCAGCCCGAACTGGGGGCTCAGCAGCACCGTCCACACGAACGTCACCGCCACCACGGGCGCCACGTACGGCAGCAGCACGAGGCCGCGGACCGCGGACCGTCCCCGGAACCGCGGCCGCAGCGCCAGGGCCACCGCCAGCCCGACCGCCAGGGACCCCAGCGTCGACCCGAGCGTGTACACCGTCGTCGTCCACATCGCCTCCCAGAAGCCGGGGGCGGTGAGGACGTCGACGTAGTTGGCGACGGTGAAGTCGCCGAGGATGCCCACCCCGCCGATGTCGATGAGCCGGATCTGCTGCAGGGACAGCGACAGCGCCCACACCAGCGGGAACAGGGCGACCAGCGCGATCACCGCGACGGTCGGGGCGATGAGGGCGAACCCGGCCCGCTCCTCGCGCCGGGCCAGCCCGCCCCGGCGCGGCCGGGGCGGGCGGGTCCCCGCCGTGGCGGGCGGGGACCCGGTGACGGTCACGGCAGGGCGCCCGTCACTCGAGGGACTCGGCGATCTCGGTGACCTGGGCGTCGGCGGCTGCGGCCGCCTCCTCCGGGGTCAGCGAGCCGGCGAGCATCTCGCCGAGGACCTCGGGCACCGGCAGCTCCCCGAGCGTGGCGCCGACCAGCGCGCCCTGGCCCTGCGGCAGCCCCCACCGGTCGATGGTGCCGGTGCTCTCGACGATGCCGTCGATGACCTCTGGCGAGTAGAAGTCCACGAGCGGGGCCTTGCGGTCGACCCCGGCGTCCAGGCCCTGCCAGGCCTCGACGAACTCCTCCGGGTTCTCGGCGGTGCCGGCCCGGACTGGGATCTTGCCCTCGGGGGCCAGCGCCAGCCAGTCGGGGTAGGCCTCGCCCATCATGAACTCGACGAACTGAGTCGATGCGGCGGCGTCGGCCCCTGCGGTGACGACGAACGACGTGACGTCGCCGTACTGGGCGGGCTCACCGGAAGGGCCGCCGATCGCGCCGACGACACCGGTGTTCTCGGCCAGGAAGGCGGGGTCGGCGGTGCACTCCGGACAGGTGGGCAGGGCGTCGTCGCGCAGCCCGGCCAACTCGTCCAGCAGGAACGACGACCAGACCACCATGGCGGACTGCCCGGCGAAGTACGTCGCCCGGGTGGTGTCGACGTCCTGGTTGCCGGGGACGGAGTACTGGGTGATGAGCTCGTTGAACACGTCGAAGGCCTCGACGCACTCCGGGCTGTCGAGCGTGACGTCGCCGGCGTCGTCCACCAGCTGGCAGTCGTTGGCCAGCGCCACGTGCTCGAAGGTCTGCTGGGTGAAGGTGTCGCCCGGCGTGGTGGCCGCAGCGATCCCGGCGACGCCCTCGGAGTCCAGGGTGCGGGCCGCCTCGAGCAGCGCGTCGTAGGTGTCGGGCGGGGCGAGCCCGGCCTCCTCGAACAGGTCCGTCCGGTAGAGGACCAGCTGGGCCCAGGCGTCGCTGGGGACCGCCAGGGAGGTGTCGCCGTCGCTGGCCAGCTCCAGCGCGGCGGGCGAGAAGGTCTCCTCCCCGAGGGAGTCGATGATCGAGGCCGTGGTCCGGGTGTCGACGAGGTCGTCGACCGCCAGCGACCGCACCCCCGACAACCCGAGCGCGGAGATCACGTCCGGCAGGTCGCCCTCGGCGGCCGCGCTGGTCAGCAGCTGGCCGAACTGGTCCTCGGCGACCGCCACCAGCTCCACCTCGATCCCCGACTCCGCGGTGAAGGCCTCGGTGATCTCCTCGGTCGCGGTGATCCGGTCCTGGACGTCCTCCAGGGTCCACACGGTGATGGAGTCGCCGGCGGGCGGGGTGCTGGCGGCAGCCCCGGTGTCGTCGTCGGACGCCGTCTGCGTCGTGCAGCCCGCGACGGCGAGGGCGAGGCAGACGGCGGCGACCGGGACGGTCACGGCCCTGTGACTGGTCATGGTGGTCCTTCCTGCGGAGGTCCTGCTCCGCGGTGGGTGGATGCGGGCACGGTGCCCGCGGTCCCCGGGTCCTCGACGAACCACGCCGACCGCCACGGCGGCAGCGACCCGGGGCGATGGTGCGCCGACACCGGCGTCCACGCTCCCCGGGGCAGGTCGAGGGGGACCGGGTGGTCCGAGACGTTGACGGCGACCAGCGCGCGTGGTCCGCGCTCCGGGATCCGCTCGACGAGGAGGAGCTCGTCCGGGGCCTCGTGGACGACCTGGGCCGACCACGGGGAGAACGCGGCGAGACCGCGCCGGACCCGCAGCATGGCGCGCAGCCCGTCCCGGACCCGCCGGGCCCGGCTGCCCGGGTCGGCCAGCGCGGCGGTGATCTCCGCGGTCGTGAACCGGCGCCGGTTGAGGTCCCGGGCGTGCCCGCTCCGCCGGTGGGCCGCCACGTCGTTCGAGGCCGCGAGCACCGATCCCAGGTAGAGCAGCGGGACCCCGCGCAGGGCCAGCGCGACGGCGTGCGACGCCAGGTGCCGGGCCACGGCCGCGTCCTCGTGGTGGCCGTGGCCGACCGCGTCGAACCAGGTGACGGCCAGCTCGTAGGGGCGGGGGCCGCCCGGGGCGGACCGGTGGTTGACCGCCCCGCCCGCCGCCTCGGCCAGGGCGGCGAGGCGGTCCGCCTCGGCCGGTGGGAGCAGCCCCTCGACGGCCCGCAGCCCGATCCCGTCGTGGGAGGCCAGGAAGTTCAGGTAGGTGCGCTCCCCCTCCGGGAACGCGCACCGCCGCGCCCAGTCGGCCAGGGTCGCGGCCGACCCGGAGGCGAGGCTGTGGAGCACCAGCGGCGGCAGCGGGAACTGGTAGACCGCCTGCGCCTCCCGCTCGCCGGCGAGACCGAGGTAGGTGACGTTCTCGTGGTGCGGCACGTTGGTCTCGGTGACCAGCAGCACGCCGGGGTCCACGGAGTCCAGGCAGGCCCGGAACAGCTGCACCAGCCAGTGGGTCTGCGGCAGGTGCACCGACGGGCCGGCCGGGTCCTTCCAGAGGAACGCCACGGCGTCGAGCCGGATCGCCCGGGCGCCCAGCGCCACGTAGCGCAGCAGCACCTCGACCACGGCGACCAGCACGTCCGGGGTCCGGTAGTCGAGGTCGACCTGGTCCCCCGAGAACGTCGTCCACAGGTCGACGGCTACGCCGTCGGCGCGCACGAACCGGTGGGCGAGCGGCGTGGTCCGGGGGCGGACGACCGCCGAGACGTCGGTCGCCGGGTCCAGCGACCGGAAGAAGCCCTCGTACCCGGGGTCCCCGGCCAGGTGACGGCGCAGCCAGTCGCTGCCGGCCGAGACGTGGTTGACGACCGCGTCCGCCGTCCAGTCGGTGGCCGCCGCCAGGCGCCGGACGTCGGACTCCTCCCCGTGCCGGGGGTCGACCCGGGAGAAGTCGCGCACCGCGAACCCGCCGTCCCCCGACGCCGGGTGCAGGGGCAGGGTGTGGACCCCGGTGATCTCGGGCGCGAGGTGGTCGCGGACCAGGTCGGCCAGCGCGGCGAGGGGGCTGCGCCCAGGCTCGCGGACGTGGTCCGGGTAGGCGATGAGCCACGCGTCGCGCTGGTCGAGCCGTGGCCGCTCGGTCCCGCGGCGCGGCGCGGCGGCGCGCGCGAGCAGGGCCGCCAGGCGGCGGTCCAGCTCCGCCGCCTCGCGCCGGCCGTAGAGCTGGCCGAGCAGCCGCCGGCGGCGCCGGGCCGGGTCCTCCGCGGACGCCGGCGCGGCGTCGGGACGCGCGTACACGGTCACGCCGCCGCCCTCCAGCCGTGCAGCCGCACGACCTGCTCGGCGGCGGCGGCGAGCAGGTCCCGGGCCGCCGCCAGGAGGTCGTCGAGGCTCCGCGGACCGTCGGCGAGGCTGAACGCCGCGGTGAGCCCGGCCGCGTGCAGGCCCGCCAGGGATCCGCCCACCCCGCCCGCGACCGCGACCGCGGGCACGCCGGCCGCTCGGGCGAGACGGCAGACCACCGACACCACCTTGCCGTCCGCTGTCTGCTCGTCCAGGCGGCCCTCCCCGGTGAGGACCAGGTCGGCCCCCGCCAGGGCACCGGCCAGGCCCACCGCGTCCGCCACCAGCTCCGCCCCCGGGACCGCCGCCGCGTCGAGCAGGGCCACCAGGCCGGCCGCCGTCCCCCCGGCGGCTCCCGACCCCGGGGCTCCGGCGATCTCCTGCGGCCCCGGACCCCCGGCGGCCTCCGCCGTCCGGCCCAGCACCTCGGCCCAGCGACTCAGCCCTGCCTCGAGCAGCGCGACGTCCTCCGGGCCCGCGCCTTTCTGGGGGGCGAAGACCGCGGCCGCCCCGCGCGGGCCCAGCAGCGGGTTCGTCACGTCGCAGGCGACCCGGAACCGGGCGGCGCGCACGGTCTCGGGCACCTCGTCGGCATCGACCGAGGCGGCGTGCCGCAGGGCCGCTCCCCCGTCCGGCAGCACCCGGCCGTGGTCGTCGAGGACCCGGAACCCCAGGGCGGCGAGCAGGCCGGAGCCGCCGTCCGTGCTCGCGCTGCCCCCGACGCACACCACCACCTCCCGGGCACCCCGGGAGACGGCATCGAGCACCAGCTCCCCGGTGCCCCGGGTGGACGCCTGCAGCGGATCGGGCGCCGCGCCCTCCAGGGCCGCCAGCCCCGACGCGGCGGCCAGCTCGACGACGGCCGCCGCACCGCCGCGCAGGAGTCCGTACCGAGCCGCGACCGGTCGTCCCAGGGGCCCGGGGACGACCCGCACCACCTCCCGCCCGCCCCAGGCCGACAGCAGCCGGTCCAGCGTCCCCTCCCCGCCGTCCGCCATCGGCACCGCCGTGGTGAGGGAGTCCGGACGAGCGGCCCTGACCCCCGCCGCCAGGGCGTCGCAGACCTCCGGCGCGTGGAGCGACCCCCGGAACGAGTCCGGCGCCAGGACCACTCGCACACGTACCTCCCCGGTCGGCGGCCGGTCGTCGGTGAGCGGCCCGGGCCAGCACGCTACGAAGGCGTGGGCACCCTGCCCATGGGCGATCTGCCCACAGTTCGGGCCGGGTCCGGGTCCGCAGGTGTGCACGGTGACCTGCACCCCGGCTCAGGCGTCGTCGGTCAGCTCGTCCAGGAGCAGCGCGACGTGGAACGCCGCGGCGTCGCCGAAGCGGCGGGGGTCGCGGCCGGTGATCCTCGTGACCGCGTCGAGCCGCTGCAGCAGCGTGTTGCGGTGGACGACCAGGTCCCGGGCCGCCCGGGTCACGACGAGATCGGCCGCCAGGAACGCGGCCAGGGTGCGTCGCTGGTCCGCCGACAGCGCCCCCAGCACCCGCTCGCGCAGCTCCCGGCGTTCCTCCGCGGCCAGCCCGGCGAGCAGCACCGGGACCTCCAGGTCGGCCAGGGTCACGGTGGCCCCGTCACCCGGTCCGACCGGGGCCGGCCGGTCGCCCGGCGGGTGATCGGCCGCGCCGTCCCGGGTCTCCGCCCGGTGACGGGCCCGCAGGACCCCGGCGGCCAGGGCGGTCCGCCCGGCCAGCCGGGCCAGGTCCCGCACGGTGTCCGCACGTCCGGACTCCACCGTCCGGTAGGTCACGCCGGCGCGGTCGAGGACCGACCGCGCCTCGCCGGCGCGGGCCCGGGCGACCGCGTGGTGGCCCCGGCCGGCCACGATCCACGCCGTCCCGTGTCCGTCGAGGCAGCGGAGGACCCCGGTGTCGGCGCCGTGGAGGGAACGGATCGGCACCGTCACCGGGGTCCGGTCGGGCACCAGGGCCGTCACGGCGTACGGCGGCGACATCGCGCACCCGAGCATCCCGAGCCGCCGGTGCCACTCGCCCTCGTCGAGCCGGCCCGCGATCAGGTCCTCGACCAGCTGGCCGCGTGCCCGGCGCCGCCATTCCCACTCCTCCTGCGCGGTCTGCTGCCCGAGCATGAGCTCGACGGTCAGCGCGACCGACGACGCCGCGGCGGCCACCTGCTCGGGCGCGCCGGTCACCCCCACCACGCCGACGATCTCGCCGTCGACGCTCACCGGGACGTTCACTCCCGGCTGGGTGCCGTCGAGACCCGCCGCCGCGTCCTCGGGCACGACCTCGGGGGCACCCCGGGCCAGCGCGCGGCAGGCCCCCTCGTGCCGGGTCCCGACCCGGCTGGGCTCCCCGCTCGCCACGATGACGCCCGCGGTGTCCATGAGGTTGACGTTGTGCCCCAGACGCTCCATCACCCGGTCCACCACGGCCTGGGCCACCCGCTCGCCCAGCACCGGACCCGACCGCCGCTCACCCATCGCCGCCTCCCTCGGGGCGGGTCATCATGCCCTGCCCGCCCGGGTGGCGGCCCGTCAGGCGACCAGGGACCGGTAGACCTCGACGGTGCGGGCGGCGACGGCGTCCCAGGAGAACTCGGTCCCGGCCCGGGCCCGCCCGGCCCGGCCGTACGCCGCCGCCCGGGCTGGATCGGACACCGCCTCCGCCAGCGTCGCGGCCAGGTCAGCGACGAACCGGTCCGGATCCACGGGGGTGCCCGAGCCGTCGTCGACCTGCTCGATCGGCACCAGCCACCCCGTCTCCCCCGGCACCACCACCTCCGGGATGCCACCGGTGGCGGTCCCCACCACCGCGGCCCCGCAGGCCATGGCCTCGAGGTTGACGATGCCGAGCGGTTCGTACACCGACGGGCAGACGAACACCGTCGCCGCGGTGAGGAACTGCCGGACGTCCTCCCGCGGCAGCATCCGGTCGATCCACACCACCGGCGCCGGCCGGTCCCGGCGCAACCCGTCCACCAGGCCGACCACCTCGTCCCGGATCTCCGGGGTGTCCGCGGCCCCGGCGAGCAGCACGAGCTGGACGTCCGGCGGCAGGCCGGCCGCCGCGCGCAGCAGGTAGGGCAGGCCCTTCTGCCGGGTGATCCGGCCCACGAACACCACCACGGGCGCCGCCGGGTCGACGCCCGCGGCGGCGAGGGCGGAGACCTCCTCCGACGGCCGCCAGGCCGTGCTGTCGACGCCGTTGTGGACGACGTGCACCCGGCCCGGGTCGACGAACGGGTACGCCCGCAGGATGTCCTCGCGCATCGCCGCGCTCACGGCGATCACCGCCGCCGCCCCGCGGTAGGCCGTCTCCTCCGCCCACGACGACACCCGGTAGCCGCCGCCCAGCTGCTCGGCCTTCCACGGCCGCAGCGGCTCCAGGCTGTGGGCGGTCAGCACGTGCGGGGCTCCGGAGAGCAGGCCGCCGAGATGGCCCGCCAGGTTCGCGTACCAGGTGTGGGAGTGCACGACGTCCGGCGCGGCGTCCCCGACCGCGGCGGCCATGGCCAGGTCGACGCCCACGGTGCGCAGGGCGGCGTTCACCCCGGCGAGGGCCTCCAGGTCGGCATGGCCGTGCACCGCGAGCCCGGGCTCGGGTGCGGCGTCCGCACCGAACGCCCGCACGGCGACCTCTGCGCCGGCCCGGGCGAGCGCCGCCGACAGCTCCGTCACGTGGACCCCGGCGCCGCCGTAGACGTGCGGCGGCCACTCCCGGGTCAGCAGGTCGACGCGCACCCGAGGACCGTAGCGCCGGGTCGGGGGCCCTCGGCTAGGGTCCTGACCATGGCGTGGCGGTCCGGAGGTCCACACGTCCTGGCGGTCGTCCTCGCGGGCGGCGAGGGCAAGCGCCTCATGCCGCTGACCGCGGACCGCGCCAAGCCGGCCGTCCCCTTCGGCGGCGTCTACCGGCTCGTCGACTTCGCCCTGTCGAACGTCGTCAACGCCGGCTACCGCCGGGTGGTCGTGCTCACCCAGTACAAGTCGCACTCCCTGGACCGCCACATCTCCCAGACGTGGCGGCTGGCGACCGCGCTCGGCAACTACGTGACCCCGGTCCCGGCGCAGCAGCGGGTCGGCAAGCGGTGGTACCTCGGCAGCGCCGACGCCATCTTCCAGAGCCTCAACCTGGTCCGCGACGAGCGACCCGACTACCTCATCGTCGTCGGCGCCGACCACGTGTACCGGATGGACTTCTCGCAGATGCTCGACGCCCACATCGCCTCCGGAGCCGGGTGCACCGTGGCCGCGATCCGCCAGCCGCTGTCGCTGGCCGACCAGTTCGGGGTCATCGAGGTCGACGCGGGCGACCACACCCGGATCGCCCGGTGGCGCGAGAAGCCGACCGACGCGGTCGGGCTGCCGGACGGCCCGGACGAGGTCCTGGCCAGCATGGGCAACTACGTCTTCACCACCCAGGCCCTGGTGGAGGCGGTGGAGCGGGACTCCGACGACGACGCCTCGTCCCACGACATGGGCGGCGACATCGTGCCCGGGTTCGTCGCGGCCGGGGACGCCGCGGTGTACGACTTCCGGCGCAACGACGTCCCCGGGTCCACGGACCGGGACCGGGACTACTGGCGCGACGTGGGGACGCTCGACGCGTTCTTCGACGCCCACATGGACCTCATCTCGGTCCACCCGGTGTTCAACCTGTACAACTACGACTGGCCGATCATCACTGCCCCGATGTTCTATCCCCCGGCCAAGTTCGTCCACGGCTGGCACGGCCGCATCGGCCACGCCGTGAACTCCATCGTCTCCCCCGGCGGAGTCGTCTCCGGCGCCCTCGTCGAGAACTCCGTCCTCGGCACCAACGTCACGGTCCACTCGTGGGCGACCGTCACCGACAGCGTCGTCATGGACCGCGTCCACGTGGGCCGCCACGCGGTCGTCCGCCGTGCCATCGTCGACAAGGACTGCGTCCTCGGCGAGGGCGTCAAGGTCGGGATGGACGTCGAGGCCGACCGGGCCCGGGGGCTCACCGTCACCGACTCCGGCATCACCGTCCTGCCCAAGGGCACCGTGCTGGAAGCGTGACCCGACCGACGACCCCAGGAGGTCCACCCGCATGACGGACACCGCCCCCTCCGACCTCGCCTCGACCGCCGATCCGCGTCCGGTGCGCATCGGCGTGCAGATCCAGCCCCAGCACGCGCAGTACGCCGGGATCCGGCGGGCCGTCGCCGAGGCGGAGGAGATCGGCGTCGACGTGGTCTTCAACTGGGACCACTTCTACCCGTTGTACGGAGACCCGGACGGCCTGCACTTCGAGTGCTGGACGATGCTCGGCGCCTGGGCCGAGCAGACGTCCCGGGTCGAGATCGGGGCGCTCGTCACCTGCAACAGCTACCGCAACCCCGAGCTGCTCGCCGACATGGCCCGGACGGTGGACCACGTGAGCGGCGGCCGGCTGATCCTCGGCATCGGGTCCGGCTGGTTCCAGAAGGACTACGACGAGTACGGCTACGACTTCGGCACCGCCGGCAGCCGGCTCGACGACCTGGCAGCCGCGCTACCCCGGATCGAGCAGCGGCTGGCGCGGCTCAACCCGGCCCCCACCCGCGAGATCCCCGTGCTGATCGGCGGCGGGGGCGAGCGGAAGACGCTGCTCCACACCGCCCGGCACGCCCACATCTGGCACGGCTTCGGCGATCCGGAGACGATCGCCCGCAAGCATGCCGTGCTCGATGCGCACTGCCGCGACGTGGGCCGGGACCCGCTGGACATCGAGCGCTCCGCCGGGGTGGACGGCTCTCCCGAGGACTCCGGCGAGCGGCTCCACGCCCTCGGGACCCGCCTGTTCACCATCGGCGTGGGCGGACCGTCCTACGACCTCGCCGGCGTGCGCCGGTGGGTGGCGTGGGCGCACTCGCGCAACGGCGGCTGACCCCCCGGCCCTACGCTGGCCCCTCGTGACGGGGCCCGGGGACGACGGTCGGCGGCACACCCTGGCGATCACGCTCTCGGGCGACGACCGCCCCGGCCTGACATCGGCCCTGTTCGCGGGGCTGGTGCCGGACACCGGGGCCCCCGGGCTGGAGTCCGTGGAGATCCTCGACGTGGAGCAGGTGCTCGTCCGCGGGCAGCTCACGCTCGGGGTCCTGGTCTCGGTCGACGGCGCGCCGGACGGGGCCGGCGGCGACGTCGCGGGCCGGGTGCGGGCCGTCGCCGAGGGCCTGGGGCTGCGCTGCCAGGTGGCGGACGGGCACGGCGACCAGGCCGCCCGGCACGGGTCCCGGATGCACGTCACCCTGCTCGGGCGGCCGCTGCGCCCGGCCGCCGTGGCCGCGGTCACCGCCCGGCTGGCCGAGCGGGGCGCGAACATCGACCGCATCCGCCGGATGTCCGCCCACCCGGTGACCACGCTGGAACTCGACGTGTCGGGGGTGCCGGACCTGCGCGACCTGCGCCGGGACCTCACCGCCACGGCGGCCGGGACGGGGGTCGACGTCGCCGTCAGCCCGGCGGGCCTGGGCCGCCACGGCCGCCGGCTGGTCGTCATGGACGTGGACTCCACGCTCATCCAGGACGAGGTCATCGAGCTGCTCGCCCGCCACGCGGGCCGTCACGCCGAGGTCGCCGCGGTCACGGACCGCGCCATGCGGGGCGAGATCGACTTCACGGAGTCGCTGCACGCCCGGGTCGCCGCCCTCGCCGGCCTGCCCGTGTCGGTCCTCGACGAGGTCCGGGCCCGGGTCCGGCTCACGCCGGGTGCCCGGACCGTGGCCCGCACACTGCGCCGCCTGGGCTTCACCCTCGCCCTGGTCTCCGGCGGCTTCCACGAGATCGTCGACCCGCTCGCGGCCTCCCTCGGCATCCGCCGGGTGCGGGCCAACCGGCTGGAGATCGCGGACGGGCGGCTCACCGGGCGAGTCATCGGCGCGGTCGTCGACCGGGCGGCGAAGGCCGAGGCCCTGCGCGAGCTGGCGGCCGCCGAGGACCTGCCGCTGGACCGGACGGTCGCCATCGGCGACGGGGCCAACGACCTCGACATGCTCGCCGCCGCCGGGCTGGGGATCGCGTTCAACGCCAAGCCCCTGGTACGAGAGCAGGCGGACGCCGCGGTCACCGTGCCGTACCTCGACACGGTGCTGTTCCTGCTCGGGCTGACCGCGGACGAGATCGGCGAGATCGACCCGGCCGACGGCCTCAGCCGACCGGTGACACCCGCACCAGCCTGAGCGCCCCGGGGACCGCCGCCCGCCACTGCGGCAGGTCCGCGGCCTCGAGCACGGCGACGGAGCCCTTCCGCATCCCCCGGCTCGCCACCTGCTGCAGCGCCTGGGAGTCGGAGTCGTCCCCCGCCAGGTGGAGCAGCACCTCGGACAGCCCCGGCTCGTGCCCGCACACCAGGGCGGTCGCGACGTCCGGCGGGAGCTCGAGGACGACCTCGGTCAGGTCGTCGGTGCCGCCGCGGTAGACGGCGGGCTCGACGACCACGGGCGGCGCCGCCGCCCCGCCCGACACCACCTCCGAGGTCAGCGCCCAGGTCCGGGTGGTGCGGACCGACGGGGACACCACGACGAGGTCGGGGACGAGGCCCTCGGCGAGCAGCCAGCGGCCCGCGGCCCGGGCCTCGCGCTCGCCCCGGGGCGACAGGTCCCGGTCGACGTCGGCGGTGGCGGGCGGGCGCACCGCGTCGGCGTGCCGGTAGAGCAGGAGGGTCCGGCGCACCGGCGACCTCACGCCCCGACGGCGTGCACGCCGCCGTCGACGTGGATGATCTCGCCCGTGGTGGCCGGGAACCAGCCGCTCAGCAGGGCGCAGCAGGCCCGCGCGGCCGGCTCGGGGTCGGTGTTGTCCCAGCCCAGGGGCGCCCGCTGGGGCCAGGTGTCCTCGAACGTCCCGAACCCGGGGATGGACGTGGCTGCGGTGGTGCGCAGCGGCCCGGCCGCCACCAGGTTGACCCGGATCCCGTCCGGCCCGAGATCGCGGGCGAGGTAGCGCGCCGTGGACTCGAAGGCGGCCTTGGCGACGCCCATCCAGTCGTACACCGGCCACGCCACCGACGCGTCGAAGGTGAGCCCCACGATCCCCGCGCCCCGGCCCAGCAGCGGCCGGCACCCGACGGCCAGCGCCTTGAGCGAGTACGCGGAGACGTGCAGCGCGGTGGCCGCGTCCTCCCACGGGGTGGACAGGAAGCGCCCGCCGAGGGCGCTCTCCGGGGCGAACCCGATCGAGTGCAGCACCCCGTCGAGGCCGTCGACGTGAGCCCGGACCCGGTCGGCCAGGGCGTCGACGTCCTCGGCGCTCGCGACGTCGAGCTCGACGACCGGTGCGCCGGGGTCGGGCAGGCGGCGGGCGATCGTGCTGGTCACCTTGAGGGTGCGGCCGAATCCGGTGAGCACCACGGTCGCACCCTGCTCCTGGGCGATGCGCGCGACGTGGAAGGCGATCGAGGACTCCCGCAGCACGCCCGTGACCAGCAGTCGGGCACCGTCCAGCAGACCCATTCCGTTCCTCTCTCCCTGCCTGGTGAATGGCCGGCGGCCGGTCAGTGGCCCATGCCGAGGCCGCCGTCGACCGGCAGCACGGCACCGGAGACGTACCCGGCCTCGTCGGAGGCCAGGAACGCCACGGCGGCGGCGACGTCCGCCCCGGTGCCGAAGCGGCCGGCCGGCACCGCCGCCAGGTACTGCCCGCGGCGGGCCTCGTCGAGCTGCGCGGTCATGTCGGAGTCGACGAACCCGGGGGCCACGACGTTGGCCGTGATCCCCCGGCCGCCGAGCTCCCGAGTGACCGACCGGGCCAGGCCGACCAGCCCGGCCTTGGTGGCGGCGTAATTCGTCTGCCCGGGCGAGCCGTACAGCCCCACGACCGACCCGATGAAGATCATCCGACCCCAGCGGCGGCGAATCATGCCGGTGGCCGCCCGCCGGGCACACCGCCAGGCGCCGGCGAGGTTGGTGTCGACCACCGCGGCGAAGTCCTCCTCGGACATCCGCATCAGCAGCTGGTCGCGCACCACCCCGGCGTTCGCGACGAGCACCTCGACCGGCCCGGCCGCCGCCTCGGCGGCCGCGAAGGCGGCGTCCACTGTGGCCGGGTCCGTGACGTCGCAGGCCACGGCCCTGATCGCGGTGCCGTCGGGAACCGCGCCGTCCGGCAGGGTGCCGGAGCGGGTGGCGGCGGTGACGTCGAACCCACGCCGCGCCAGCGTCCCGGCGACGGCGAGACCGATGCCGCGGTTGCCACCGGTCACGAGCACGTGGCGACTCACGCGCGCGACGCTAGTGGATGGCCCACCCCGGCGGCGGCCGCGGTGTGCCGCGGGCGTACCGTTGGGGGCGATGTCCAGCGAGCCGGTCCAGCGCATCACCACGGCGCGGCGTTCCCATTCCGAGGACCTCACGGGCCGGATGCGCCGGTACGCGATCTCCATGGGGATCCGGACGGCCTGCGTCGTGCTGTTCGCCGTGCTCGCGCTCAATGACAGCCCGCTCGCGTGGGTCTTCGTCCCGGCCGCGGTGTTCCTGCCGTACATCGCGGTGCTGCTGGCCAACGCCGGCCGGGAGCGTGTCACCCGGCCGCCCGGCACCCTGCTCGACACCCCGCCGGAGCCGCCGCGACCCGCGCTCGGGGCGGCCCCGCCCCGCTGAGGTGGACATGACGACGCCACCGCCCGGCGCGGCCGGTGTCCCCCTGACGGGGGCCGACGAGGACCCGGTGTGCAGCGCCAAGGGCTGTCGGGCCCCGGCTGCCCACCTCGTGCGCTGGCGCAACCCCCGGATCCACGACACCGCCCGGCGCAAGACGTGGCCGGCGTGCGACGAGCACGTGGAGCACCTCTCCCGCTTCCTGCGGGCGCGCGCCTTCCCGGTCGAGGTGCACCCGGTTCGTGCCGACGGCGACGCCGGAGGCGTCGGGTGAGCCGGACGAGCCGGGAGCGACGGCTGCCGCTCGCGCTGCGCCGGCCCGCCTGGCTGGCCGGTCTCGCCGCGGTCGCGGTGTTCGCGACGGCGGCGGCGCTGCTCGGGTCCTGGCAGTGGGACCGGGGGGAGGCGACGGACCGGCGCGACGCGGCGGTGGCCGCGCACTGGGACCTCGCCCCGACCTACCCCGAGGACGTCCTGGTGGCCGGGGCCGTGCCGACGGCGGCGGAGTGGACGCCGGTCCTGCTCGTGGGCCGGTACGAACCGGCGTCCGTGCTGGTCCGGAACCGGCCCGTCGATGGCCGACCCGGTCTTCTCGTCGTCTCGCCCTTCCGGCTCGACCGCCCGACGGGTGAGCCCGCCCGGGACACCGTGTGGGTGGTCCGCGGCTGGGTGCCCGCCGGCGACGAGGTGACTCCGCCGGAGCCGCCGACCGGACGGACGAGCGTCACCGTCCGGGTCCGGGCCGCCGAGCTGCCGTCCGGCCGGGCGGCGCCCGCCGGGCAGGCATACCGGGTGACCCCGGTGGAGCTGGCGGCCGCCGCGTCCCGAGCTCCGGGCCCGGCCGGCGAGCCGACCGAGGCGCTCGGATCGGCCGTCGCCGGCTACGGGGTTCTCGCGGACGGCGAGCCGGGCGCGGACGGGCTCACCGTCCTCGCCCGCCCGGCCCGCGACCCTGGACCGCACCTCGCCTACGCCCTGCAGTGGTGGGCCTTCGCCCTGGCCGGATTCGCGATCTGGCTGGTGTTCTACCGCCGGGCCGCCCGCGAGGAGACGGCCCAGGATCGGCCCGGCGGCGGACGCAGCCCGGGGGCGGAGCAGGACGCACCCGTCCGGGAGCGGGTCCGGACCGGCTCCGACCCCTGGACCTACCGCCCCGGGGAGTGAGGCCGTCAGCCGCCCGTCCCGGCCGGGGCGAGCGAGAAGGCGTCGACATGGTCGGCCGCGAACACGCCGATGTCCCGGCCCGGGTGTCCGAGGACCTCCTGCACCGTGCCGGTGGCCGAGGCGAAGGCGCCGTCGCGGACGAGACCGAAGACGCCGGCGAGGTGCCGCCGCAGCCAGTCCGGGAGAGCGGCCCCCTCGAAGCGGGGCCGGGCCTGCTCGGGCGTGAGGTCGACGTACTCGATCGGACGGCCGACCGCGGCCGTGAGTGCGGCCGCGACGTCGTGGAAGGTGACGGCGGCCGGGCCCGTCAGCTCCAGGGTGCGTCCCAGGTACCGGTCGTCGACCAGCACGGACGCCGCGACGGCCGCCACGTCACGCCCGTCGATCATGGCGACCGGGGCGCCGCCGGTGGGGGCGTGGAGGGTGTCGGTGTGCACCACGGCGCCGGCGACCATCAGCAGGTTCGCCATGAAGAAGCTCGGCCGGAGCACGACCGCGGGCACGCCGCTGCGGCGCAGGTGCCCCTCGACCTCCCCGTGCCAGGCGAACACCGTGAGGGGCGACCCCGGGTCGGCGTGCAGCGCGGAGAGCTTGACGATGACGTCGACCCCGGCCTCGGCGGCCGCGTCGACGACGGCTCGCTCGTGCGCCACCTTGTCCGGCCCGTCCGCCGCGGTGAGGAACACCCGGTCGACCCCGACGGCCTGCTGGACGACCCGCGCCCGCGACACGCGTTGCGGCGGCTGGGCCGCCACGCCCGGGTGGTGTGCCTGGACCGGCGGGGCATCGGCCTGTCGGACCCGCTGGATCCTGATCGTGACCCTCTGGGCCAGTGGACCGACGACATCGCCCAGGTGCTGGACGCCGAGGGGATCGCAGCGGCCCACCTCTTCGCCAACTTCGACACGGGCCTGGTGGCGGTCGAGTTCGCGGTCCGGCACCCCGAGCGCGTCGCCTCACTGGTCCTGGCCCACTGCTTCGCCAGCTACCAGCGGCGACCCGGACACCCGCACGGGGTCGACCCCGCCACCGCCCGCCAGCTGATCCAGGACACCGTCGCCCCCGACACGCCGGAGCACCGCATCGACACGGTGGCGCAGGTCGCGCCCTCGGTCGCCCACGACGCCGCGTTCCGCCGCTGGTGGACCCGGATCGGTCAGCGCGGTGCCGGCCCTGCCACGGCGACGGCCGTCCGGACGGCCGCCACCGGCACGGACCTCCGCGACCGACTGCCCCACGTCCGGGCGCCTACCCTCGTGCTGCACCGCCGCGCCTGCCAGAACGTCGACGTGGGCCATGCACGCCACCTCGCCGGTCACATCCCCGAAGCCGAGCTGGCGATCCTGCCCGGCGCGGACTCGCTCTGGTTCACCGGCACGGACGACCTGGTGGACCGGACGATCGAGTTCCTGCGCTCGACCGGGTCGACACGGGACGTCCGACCCTCCGAAGGGCCGACGTCGTCCCCCGCTCCACAGTCCTGACCATCCGCCCATCGGGTCGACCGCTCACCCGCTCACCCGATCGCCGCCACCGTTCCGTCATGCCTGCGACACACTGCGTGGCATGGATCTGGGACTCGAGGGGCGCGTGTACATCGTGACCGGCGGCAGCCGGGGGCTGGGGCGCGCGACGGCGGCCGCGCTCGTGGCCGACGGCGCCCGGGTGGTGCTCTGCTCGCGCGACGCCGCCGGGCTGGAGGAGGCCGCGGCGGCCCTCGGGGGCGCGGCCGTGGCGCTGCCCATCCCCGGCGACCTCGGCGACGACGGTCTCGCCGAGCGGCTCGTCGCGACGGCCCACGGGCGTTTCGGGCGCCTCGACGGTGCGCTGGCGAGCGTGGGCGGGCCCCCGCACGGCTCGGCGCTGGAGATCACCGCCGAGCAGTGGGAGGACTCCTTCCGCACCGTTTTCCTCGGCCCCCTCCGGGTGGCCACCGCGGTGGCCCGGGCCGCCGGGGTCGAGGGGGCGTCGATCGTGCTCGTGCTGTCGACGTCGGTCACCGAGCCGCTGCCCGGGATGACGGTGTCGAACGGCCTGCGGCCCGGCCTCGCCATGGTGGCGAAGTCCCTCGCCGACGAGCTGGGGCCGGTGGGTGTCCGGGTGAACGCCGTCCTGCCCGGCCGGATCGACACCGAGCGGGCCCGCGAGCTGGACGACGCGACCGGGGACGCCCCCGGGGCGCGGCGCGCCCTCGAGGAGCGGATCCCGCTGCGGCGCTACGGCCAGCCGGAGGAGTTCGGCAAGGTCGCCGCCTTCCTGCTCTCCCCCGCCGCGTCGTACGTCACCGGCACCACGGTCGCGGTGGACGGCGGGATCAGCCGGCGGCCGTGACCGGCCCCCGGTCGTCGCTCGGATCGTCGCTCAGGCCGAACTGGGTCCGGTACAGCGCCGCGTAACGCCCCCCGGCCGCGACCAGCTCGCCGTGGGTCCCGGTCTCGGCCACCCGGCCGTCCGCCACGACGACCACGAGGTCGGCCCGGCGCACGGTCGACAGCCGATGGGCGACGACGAGGGCGGTGCGGCCCTCGAGCGTGCGCTCCAGCGCCTCCTGGACCCGCCGTTCCGACTCCGAGTCCAGGTGGGCGGTCGCCTCGTCGAGGACGACCACCCCGGGGTCGCGCAGCAGCAGCCGGGCGATGGCCACGCGCTGCTTCTCGCCCCCGGACAGCCGGTGGCCCCGGTCGCCGACCACGGTGTCGAGGCCGTCCGGCAGGGAGTCGACGAGGTCCAGGACGGCGGCGTCGGCCAGCGCGCGCCGCATCTCGGTCTCGGAGGCGTCGGGGGCGGCGAACGCGAGGTTGGCGCGCAGCGTGTCGTGGAACAGGTGGGCGTCCTGCGTCACCACGCCGACGCCGTCCCGCAGCGCCCGGAACGACAGCTCGCGCACGTCCGTCCCGCCCAGCAGCACCCGGCCCCGCTGCGGGTCGTACAGCCTCGACACCAGGCCCGTGATCGTGGTCTTCCCGGCACCGCTGGGCCCGACGAGCGCGACCGTGGCACCGGCCGGGGCGGTGAAGGTGACGCCGTGGAGCACGTCGTCCACGGCGGGCCGCTCGTCCACGCGGACGCCCTCGAGCGATGGCAGCGAGATCTCGTCCCGGCCCGGGTAGCGGAAGGTGACGTCCTCGAACCGCACCTCCAGCGCGCCGCGGGGCAGGGCGGCCCCGTCGCGCGGCTCCTCGACCAGGGGCCGCAGGTCGAGCACCTCGAACACCCGCTCGAAGCTCACCAGGGCGGTCATGACGTCCACCCGCGCGTTGGACAGCGCCGTCAGCGGGCCGAAGAGCTGGGCGAGCAGCGTCGACAGCGCGAGCAGGGTGCCGACGGTCAGGGTCCCCTGGATCGCGAGCAGGCCGCCGATGCCGTAGGTCAGGGCCGTCGCCACCGCGGCGAGCAGCGTGAGCGACACCAGGAGCACCCGGTTGACGAGCGCGATCCGGATGCCGATGTCGCGGACCCGGCCGGCCCGCCCGGCGTACTCCGACTGCTCGGTGCCCGGACGGCCCATGAGCTTGACCAGCAGGGCGCCCGAGACCGTGAACCGCTCGGTCATCCGGTTGCCGAGCTGGGCGTTGAGGTCGAACGCCTCGCGGGTCAGCAGCTGCAGCCGGGTCCCGACCCAGCGGGCCGGGACGTAGAACAGCGGGGTCAGCACCAGGGCCGCCAGCGTGATCTGCCACGACAGGACGAGCATCGTCGCCAGGACGACCCCGACCGACACCAGGTTGCTCACCACGCCCGACAGGACGTTGGTGAACGCCTGCTGGGCGCCGATGACGTCGCTGTTCAGCCGCGTCACCAGGGCACCGGTCTGGGTGCGGGTGAAGAAGGCGACGGGCTGGCGCTGCACGTGGGCGAAGACCTGGGTGCGGAGGTCGTAGATGAGACCCTCGCCGATGGTCGACGAGAACCACCGGACGACGAGCGAGACCCCCGCCTGCACCACGGCCACCCCGAGTGCCGCCGCCGCCAGCACGAGGACCAGCCTGCGGTCACCGCCGGCGATGCCGCGGTCGACGATCTGCTGCAGCAGCAGCGGCGGCACCACGACCAGGGCCGCCGAGGCGACCGTCAGCGCGAGGAACACCGCGATCCGCCACCGGTACGGGCGCGCGTACCCGGTGACCCGCCGCCACGTCGACCTCGCGACGCGGCGGCGGGTCACGCTGCGATCCCGCGCCAGCCCGCGGACGGTCCGCATCGGGGAGTAGCTGCTCACGAGCTGTTCACCGCGGTACTCGGTCGCGGACCGGGTCGCCCGCCGGGGAGGCGGTCAGGAGGCGGCCTTGCGGCGCGTGGCGCCGCCGCGACCCCTCAGCTGGACCTCCTTCTCGGTGAGGATGCGATGGACGAAGCCGTAGGAGCGGCCCGTCTCCTCGGCGAGCGAGCGGATGCTGGTGCCGGACTCGTACTTCTTGGCCAGCTCGTTGGCGAGCTTGTCCCGATCGGAACCCGTCAGCCGGGCCCCCTTCTTGATCTCCGCCACACGAGACCTCCTTCCACGTCGTGTCGCCATGATCACGGAATGTGGCAACCGTGCCACGTCCCGCACCGGTCACGCCAGGGACACGAGGTCCGCGTACTCCTGACTCCAGAGATCTTCGTCCCCCTCCGGCAGGAGGACAACTCGATGTGGGTCCAGGGCGTGCACGGCCCCCTCGTCGTGGGTGACGAGCACCACTGCCCCGGCGTACCGCCCGAGCGCCGACAGCACCTGCTCCCGGCTCGCCGGGTCGAGGTTGTTGGTCGGCTCGTCGAGCAGCAGCACGTTGGCCCCGGACACCACGAGGGTGGCGAGGGCGACCCGGGTGCGCTCACCGCCGGAGAGGACGCCGACGGGCTTGGCGACGTCGTCCCCGCTGAACAGGAAGGACCCGAGCACCGTGCGGACCGCCGTGTCGTCGAGGTCGGGGGCCGCCGAGCGCATCGTCTCGAGCACGGTGCGACCCGGGTCGAGGGTCTCGTGCTCCTGCGCGTAGTAGCCGAGCTTGAGCCCGTGGCCGGGCACGACCCGCCCGGTATCGGGCCGTTCGGCCCCCGCCAGCAGGCGCAGCAGGGTGGTCTTCCCTGCCCCGTTGAGCCCGAGGACGACGACCCGGCTGCCCTTGTCGACCGCGAGGTCGACCCCGGCGAACACCTCCAGCGACCCGTAGGACTTCGACAGGCCCTCGGCGGTCAGCGGCACCCGCCCGCACGGGGCGGGGTCCGGGAAGCGCAGCGCCGCCACCTTGTCGGCGCGGCGCTGCTCGTCCAGCCCGTCGACGAGCCGGTCGGCCCGGCGCAGCATGTTCTGCGCGGCCGTGGCCTTGGTCGCCTTGGCCCGCATCCGCTCGGCCTGCGACCGCAGGGCGCCCGCCTTCTTCTCGGCGTTGGCGCGCTCGCGCCGCCGCCGCTTCTCGTCGACCTCGCGCTGGGCGAGGTACGCGGTCCAGCCGAGGGAGTGGACGTCGAGGACCGACCGGGTGGCGTCCAGGTGGGCGACCGACGTCACGGTGGCGTCGAGCAGGCCCTCGTCGTGGCTGATGACGACGAAGCCGCCGGGCCAGGACCGCAGCCGGTCCCGCAACCAGACGATCGAGTCGGCGTCGAGGTGGTTCGTCGGCTCGTCGAGCAGCAGGACGTCGGCGCCCGAGAAGATGATCCGGGCCAGCTCCACCCGGCGGCGCTGCCCGCCCGACAGGGTCCGCAGCGGCTGGTCGAGGACCCGCTCGGGCAGGCCGAGGTTCGCCGCGATCCGGGCCGCCTCCGACTCCGCCGCCCAGCCCCCGGCGGCGGTGAACTCGGCCTCGGCGGCGGCGTACCGGCGCATCGCGTCGTCGGTGACGTCCTCCGGGGCGCCGATCATGTCGACCTCGGCCTTGCGCATCCGGGCCAGCGCCGCGTCCAGGCCGCGGGCCGCCAGGATCCGGTCCCGCGCGGGCACGTCCAGGTCGCCGGTGCGGGGGTCCTGCGGGAGGTACCCGACGCTGCCCTTGCGCTGCACCGACCCCGCGGCCGGGAGCGCCTCGCCGACCATGACCTTGAGCAGGGTCGTCTTGCCGGCTCCGTTGCGGCCCACGAGGCCCACCCGGTCCCCGGCGCCCACCCGCAGGTTCGCCCCGGCGACGAGCAGGCGCGGGCCGGCCCACATCTCCACCTCGGAGACGACGATCACGAACTCACCCGATCCCGGTCGACGGTCGTCCTGCCCCCCCGGGTCGTCGAGACGGCAACCGCAGCAGTCTACGCCGGGCGCCCCGTCCCCGATGCGGAGGCGGGGCGCGGGCGGGCACAGTACGTCCATGCGCTTCGACGACGACGGGGTCGACGTCTCCCGGGTGTCCGACCGCCGCGGGCGGCGCGGGGCCGCCGTGGCGGCCGGTGGCGGTGGCATCGGCCTCGTCGGGCTGCTCATCGTCGTCCTGCTCCAGGTGCTGGGCGGCGGCAGCGGGGTGGCGGTCGACCCGTCCCTGCTCGGCCCGGCGGTGGACGGTGCGGCCGGTCAGCAGCCGGGAGAGGACACCGACGCCCTGGCCGAGCGCTGCAACACCGACGGCGCGCTGGAGCGGTACACGGACTGCCGCCTCATCAAGGTGGTGAACGTCGCCGACGACGTGTGGTCCGCGGAGTTCGCCGAGCGGGGGCTGGACTACCGCCCGCCGACGCTGGCCTTCTTCTCCGGCATCGCGGCGACCGGCGGCTGCGGCCGTGCGTCCGCCGAGGTCGGGCCGTTCTACTGCCCCGCCGACGAGACCATCTACTTCGAGCTCGACTTCCTCGAGGTGCTGCAGGACCGGTTCGGGGCCGAGGGGCAGTTCGCCCAGGCCTACATCGCGGCCCACGAGTTCGGCCATCACCTGCAGGCGATCGACGGGACGATGGACGAGGTCCGCCGGGCGCAGCAGGCCGACCCCGGGAACGCCAACGACTACGCCGTCGCGCTCGAGCTGCAGGCCGACTGCTACGCCGGGGTGTGGAGCGCGCTGGCGGACGCGGCGGAGGGCGAGGGCATCGTGCTCACCCGCGAGGACGTCGCGCAGGCGATCGCCGCCGCCGAGGCCGTCGGCGACGACCGGATCCAGGAGGCGACGACCGGGCAGGTGAACCCGGAGACCTGGACCCACGGGTCCGCCGAGCAGCGCCGGGAGTGGTTCGAGCGGGGGCTGGAGACCGGCGATCTCGCCCGGTGCGACACCTTCGCCTGAGCCGCCCGCGTTCCGCCCCTGATCCGCTCCGGAGGCGCCCTCGCTATCGTGAGCCGCCGTCCGCCCCGAGGAGGTCCATCGTGTCCACCGTTGCCAGGCCCGCCACCCTCCGCGCAACGGTCCTGCCCCGCGCCGGCTGGGCGACCACCGTCGCCCTCGCCGTGGCCGGGGTCGCGGTCCACACCGTGAGCGCCCAGGTCGCGGTCCCGCTGCCGTTCACCCCCGTGCCGCTGACGCTGCAGACGCTGTCCGTGCTGCTGCTGGCCGCCGCCTACGGACCACGGCTGGCGACCGCGACGTTCGCGTCGTACCTCGCCCTCGGCATGGCCGGGGCGCCGGTGTTCTCCCTCGGCCGCAACGGTCTCGCCTTGGTCTGGACCCCCAGCCTCGGCTACCTCGTCGGCATGCTCGCCGCCACGGTCGTCGTCGGGTACCTGGCGCACCGCGGTTGGGACCGCCGGCCCCTCACGACGGTCGTCGCGATGGTCGTCGGCAACGCCGTCATCTACGCCGGCGGGGTCGCGTGGTGGTTGGTGCTGGGGTTCGGGCCGGGCGAGGCCGTGACCGGCGGCGTGCTCCCGTTCCTCCCCGGCGACGCCATCAAGATCGCGATCGCCGCGGGGGTGCTGCCGTCGGCCTGGCTGCTCGTCCGCCGGCTCCGCGACTGACAGTGAGGATGTGGGCGAGCCCCGCAGCGGTCGTTCCTGACTCAGCGACTGACTGACCCAGGGTCTTGAACGGGATCTGTCGGTTCGGTCCGCTGCGGGGCTCGCTTGCA
>JBHJOJ010000199.1:0-24570 GCA_050329835.1 Kineosporiaceae bacterium
GGCCCGCGACCAGGCGCAGCGACCGGCCGTGCTCGCTGACGACGGCGGCGCGGGCGGCGCCCAGGTGGGCTGCGGCGAACCCGAGGACCCGCGCCGCGACGGCCCCGGGCGTGGCGTCCTCGTGGAGGGCGGTGGCCAGGCGCTGGAGGGCCTCGGCGTCCCGGCGCCGGCGACGCGCCTCCCGCTGGGGGATCGCGGCCGCGGCCGTCGTGGCGGCCACCACCGTCCACAGCGCGAGCAGCTCCGGGGGCGAGGCACCGGCCGGTGCCTCGCGGGTCACCCAGGGGAGGACGCTGAGCAGCACCGCGAGCGCGAGGCCGGCCCGCAGCGAGCCCAGCAGGCAGACCGCGACCAGGAACGCCGCGACGACGATGCCGGGCGAGTGCCCCGACTCGTCCAACAGACCGTGGCGATGGTCGAGGAAGAGGCCGTCCGCCAGCAGGCCGGCGGCGAACGCCGCCCGGCGCAGCGGGCGGCGACCCGTCCGGCAGGCCACGGTGAGCGCCGCGCTCGCGGCGAGGTAGCCCACGGCCGCCAGGTCCGGGGTCGCGGCCGACGGCACGCCCGTCAGCAGCCCGAGGGCGGCGAGGACGACGACCGTGGCGGCGCGGAAGGCGAGGAGCGCGGCCATGCGCTCGCCGAGCGGGGCGGCGTCCGCACCGGCCGGCGGGACCACGGGAGGGCGCCGGCTCACCTCCAGCGCATCGGGTGGCCGGGGCCGTCCCTTGAGCCTCGTGAGGACCGCCCACTTGAGGCGCGGCGCGGGCCCGGTGAGGATCGGGACCGTGACCCACGCCCGCGCCGGCACCCGCGCCCGTCCCGAGGACCTCGTCGACCTCCCCCACCTCGTGACGGCGTACTACACGACGGTCCCGGACCCCGGCGAGGCGTCCCAGGCCGTCGCCTTCGGCACGTCGGGCCACCGGGGGTCGAGCCTGCGGGGGTCCTTCACCGAGTCCCACGTCCTGGCCATGACCCAGGCCATCTGCGAGTACCGGCGCGAGGCCGGCATCGGGGGACCGCTGTTCCTCGGCCGGGACACCCACGGCCTCAGCGAGCCGGCCTGGGTCAGCGCGCTGGAGGTGCTCGCCGCGAACGGGGTCGCCGTGCACGTCGACGCCGCCGGCCGGTACACCCCGACCCCGGCGCTGAGCCTGGCGATCCTGCGGCACAACCGGGGGCGGGCGGCGGACGACCCGGCACGGGCGGACGGCATCGTCGTCACGCCGTCCCACAACCCGCCCGCCGACGGGGGGTTCAAGTACAACCCGCCGCACGGGGGCCCGGCGGACACGGCCGCCACGTCGTGGATCGCCGCCCGCGCCAACGAGATCCTCCGGGCCGGCACCGGCCGGGCCGCGGGGGTCGCCCGGATGCTGCCCGCCCGGGCGCTGGCGGCGGCGACCCGGCACGACTTCCTCGGCGACTACGTGCGCGACCTGCCGTCGGTCCTCGACCTCGACGCGGTCCGGGACGCCGGCGTGCACCTCGCCGCCGATCCGCTGGGCGGGGCGGCGGTGGACTACTGGGCCGCGATCGCCGAGCACCACCGGCTGACCGTCACGGTCCTCAACCCGCTGGTGGATGCGACGTGGCGGTTCATGTCCCTCGACCACGACGGCGCGATCCGGATGGACTGCTCCAGCCCGTACGCCATGGCGCCCGTGGTCGAGGCGATGGCCGCCGGGACCGCGGGCCCCGCCGGCGGGCCCCCGCCGGCCGTGGCCACCGGCAACGACGCCGACGCCGACCGCCACGGCGTCGTCACCCCGGACGGCGGCCTGCTCAACCCGAACCACTACCTGGCGGTGGCGATCGACCACCTGGTCCGCCACCGCCCGCAGTGGCCGTCGGCGGCGGTCGGCAAGACACTGGTCTCGAGCTCGATGATCGACCGGGTCGCCGCCGCCCTGGGCCGACCCCTGCTCGAGGTGCCGGTCGGCTTCAAGTGGTTCGTCCCCGGACTGCTCGACTCCTCGGTCGTCTTCGGCGGCGAGGAGAGCGCCGGCGCGTCGTTCCTGCGCCGGGACGGCTCGGTGTGGACGACCGACAAGGACGGCATCCTGCTGGCCCTGCTCGCCGCCGAGATCACGGCGACCTCCGGGCGGTCCCCGTCCGAGGCCTACGCGGCCCTGGCCGAGCGCCACGGCACCCCCGCCTACGCCCGCTCCGACGTCCCGGCCGACCGCGAGCAGCGGCAGCGGCTGGCCCGGCTCGGCCCCGCGGACGTCGCGGCCGTGGATCTCGCCGGGGACCCCGTGGTGGACGTGCTCTCCCAGGCCCCGGGCAACGGCGCCCCGGTGGGCGGCATCAAGGTGGTCGGCCGCGAGTCCTGGTTCGCCGCCCGGCCGTCCGGCACCGAGGACCTCTACAAGGTGTACGCCGAGTCCTTCCGCGGCCCGGAGCACCTGGCCCAGGTGCAGGCGGCCGCGCGGGATGTGGTGGCCGCGGCGCTGGCCGGCCGGACGCCCGCGAGCTGAGCCGGCGTCGCGGGTCGGCGGAGCAGCAAGGGGCTGTCAGAGAGCCTGTCTCGGAGGTCCCCGGGCGGGGGGTGTGCCGTGGCGTCGGGACGGGCCGAGCCGGGCGGTCGCGGGCCGGCGGGGTCCTGGGGCGGCGCCAGGTGATGGTGTCCCGCACGCTACGCAGAACCTACAAAACGGGAGAGGCGGGCGGCGGTTCGGATCGAGCGCCCGCACAGCCCGTGCCGTCCCGGGTCAGGGCCCTGTCCGGGCACCCGGGACGAACCCGGGGCGGCGTCACCGGGGCGGCGTCACCCGGAGCGGCGTCACCGGAGCGGCGTCACCGGAGGCGGGTGGCGGGTGGCGATGGCGGGGAGGCCGCGGGCGTCCATCGCACGGCCTGCCCCGGGCGACGTCCGGGCGCCTGCCGGTCACGCTCGCCGCCACCCGACGGTCCTCGCCCGGAGCCGTCGTGGGGCACCCTGTCCACGGCCGCCACCGGGCCGGTCGGATCCGTCCGCCCACCGCCGGGACAGGGCCCTGACCCGGGCCTCCTGATTTGTAGGTTCTGCCTAGCGCGCGGGACACCATCACCAGGGCGCCGCCTAAGGACCCCGCTCGCCCACGACCCCGCCCCCAAGGCCTGGCCCGACGCTACGGCACACCCCACCCCGAAGAATGCCGAGACAGGCTGTCAGTGCCGCGGCCGGAGACCCTCCAGCGCCCGCCGACCGGTCGGCGGGGCGACCGCGCGCTCGGTCGCCGCCGTGGCCTCCGCGGCCTCCGCGGCCTCCGCGGTCGCCACGGTCGCCACGGGCGGGACCGTGACCGTGGTGACCGACCGGTCCCGGCCCGCGGCCTTCGCCCGGTAGAGCGCTCCGTCCGCCGCCCGTACCAGGTCGGTGGCCGTCCACTCGGCCGCCGGGATGCACACGGCCACCCCCACGCTGACGGTGAGGAACCCCGCCGGAGCGGCGGCGTGCTCGATCCCGGCCTCGCGGACGGCCCCGAGGACGGCCTCGGCCACCAGCTCCGCGGTCTGCACGTCGGTGTCCGGCAGGACGAGCGCGAACTCCTCGCCGCCGTAGCGGGCAGCCAGGTCGTTCCCGCGGTGGGCGGCGCGGCGCAGCTCGTGGGCGACCGCGCGCAGGGTGGCGTCGCCCTGGGGGTGGCCGTACCGGTCGTTGTAGGCCTTGAAGTGGTCGACGTCGACCATGAGCAGGGCCATCGGCCGGCGGTTGCTGACGTGGGCGCCCCACTCCCGCTCCATCGCCGCGTCGAGACCGGCCCGGTTGTGGATGCCGGTCAGGGGGTCGACCTGCAGGTTGACGCTCAGCTCGCTGGTGGCGCGCCGCAGCTCCGCCTCGGCGCGCACCCGGCGGTCGCGCTCGCCGTCGAGGGCCGCCTCCAGCTCGGCGGCCGCGGCCACCGTCTCGGCCAGCGCGGCGGCGGCCCGGGCCGCACCCGCCCGCCACCGGTCCCGGGCCAGCAGCAGCTCCAGTGCCGTCACGAGGTCGTCCGGGACCGTCGACGCCACCCAGCCGTCCCGGCCCCGGCCGGGCTCGTAGGCCAGCACCCCCACCGTCTCCCCACCGGCCACCAGCGGCCGGACCACCACGGGGCCGGCCGCGTCGGGGTCCGCCTCGCCCACCGGGGGCGCCGGGGGCGAGCCGGCCGTCAGCACCCTGCCCTCGTCGTAGGCGAGCGCGACCCGGCCGCCGCCACCGCCGGGCGGCTCGGGCACCACGGCGACGAGGCGGCGGACTCCGAGCGCGTCCAGCTCGGCGCCCAGGACCCCGAGCGCGGCGTCCGTGGACCCGGCGGAGTCCAGGGCGGCCCGGGTTTCGAGGACCCGCTGCGCGGCCAGCGCGTCGGCCCGCTCGGCCGCCCGGGCGGGCTCGCCGGAGGCCCGGGTCAGCCGCGCCACCACCCGGACCAGGACGTCGGCGGCGGCGGACCGGTCGGCCGGGCCGAACCCGTCGGCCACGGCGTCGTGGACCGCACGCGAGGCCGCCGTCAGCCACTCGGTCGCGCGCTCGACCTCGTCGACGGACCCCACCGGGCGGCCCCAGGACCGGGCCCAGGGCTCGTGCAGGCGCCCCTCGGCCATCTGCTCGCCGAGCCGGTCCAGCCAGCGCCGGGTCCACCCGGCGTCGAGCACGTCCGGGAGGGGCCCGACCGCGCTCTCCGCCCGGTCCAGCAGGTCCCCGCCGCCCGGCGGCGGCCACCGGTCGGGGTCGGGCACGGGACGCAGGTGAGGCGGCGGCGGCAGCGTCGACCGGCGGACGACCAGCCGGGGCTCGACCGTCTCCTCGCGCACCGCGGGGTCCCCGCGGAGCCGGGCGACGAGCAGGTCGGCGGCCAGCCGCCCCTGGTCGTGCGGGCGGCGGTCCACCGACGTGAGCGGGGGACGGTTGCGCGACGCCCGCCCGTCGTCGCCACACCCGGCCACCCGGATCCGACCGGGGACGTCGGCACCCGACTCGGCGAGGGCGTCGAGGACACCGAGAGCCGTCTCGTCGTCCCCGGTGACGATGCAGTCGACCTCCGGGAAGCGGTGCAGGAGCGCGCCGGTCGCCCGGTACCCCGCGAGCCGGCCCGGCGGCCCCGGGACGACGCGATCGGGGTCGACCATGAGGCCCCGGTCCCGCGCCGCCGCCAGGAACGTCTCGGCCAGGGAGGGCGCTCCCCGCCGCCCGGCGGGCGCGGCCAGGAACGCCGGGCGCCGGGCGCCGGCGTCGTCGACGAGGTGGGACACCAGGGCGCGCATGGCCGAGAGGTCGTCGCCGGCCACCGACGGGACGCCGGGCGCCCGGGTGCCGACGAGCACCGCGGGCAGGTCGCCCCAGGCGGACGGGATGGCGCGGGGCAGGCGGCCGCCGGCGCCGGCGACGGCCACGAACCCGGCGACGGGTCCACCGGCGCCCGCGCCCCCGACCAGCGGCGCCAGCAGGCCGCCCAGGGTGCTGCCCAGCGCACGGCCGAGGTCGGCGACGTCCCAGTCCTGCACCCCGGCGCCCGGCCCGACGTGCACCAGCGCCCGCAGCCCGTGCTCGCGCAGCCGGTCCACGAGCGCCTCGACCACCACCCCGGCGTGGGCGTCGAACGCGTCGACGACGACCGCGACCGGCGCCTCGGCGCGCGGCCGGGCGGCCGGCAGCTCGCCGGTCAGGTCAGCGGTGAGCCCGCCCCGCTCCGGGCCGGGGCCCGTCCCGGAGCCCGTCCCGGGGCCCTCGCCGAGGGCGTCCGCGGGGCCGTCCGCGGTCCACCCGGGCGGCTCCGGCGGGCGGGCTGCTGAGCGCATGGGGCGTCCTCGCGTCGGGTGGGGGGTGGGACCGGGCGCGCCCCGGGGGGCACCGGGTCAGGCTAGAGAAGCGCCCGCCGCGGGTCACCGGGACCGACCGCGATCCTTCCGCGTCACCGCCCTCCCGGACCAGTCCGGGTGGTCAGCGTGGCGCCCACGCTCACGGCGGTGACGACGGCCACGCCCACCCACTGCAGCGGGTCGAGGACCTGGGCGACCACGACGAGGCCGACGAGGGCCGCCACCATGGGCTCGACGCTCATGAGGATCCCGAACAGCCGTGCCGGGATCCGGCGCAGCGCCTCCAGCTCCAGGCCGTAGGCCAGCGCCGTGCTGAGCACCGCGACGCCCAGGCCGAGGGCGAGCACCCGCCAGTCGAGCAGGCGGGCGCCGCTCGCGAGGCCGACCGGTGCGAGCAGGACCGCCCCCACGACCAGGGCCACGGACAGCCCCCGGGTGCCGGGGACCAGGCTCCCCACCCGGCGGGACAGCAGGATGTAGGCGGCCCACAGGACGCCGGCGACCAGCGCCAGGAGCACGCCCGCCGGGTCGAGACCGGAGGCGAGCCGCCCGATGTCGCCGGGGTCCAGGGTGAGTGCGGCGATGCCCGCCGCGGCGCCGACGGCCCACAGGGCGTCGGTGACCCGCCGCGACAGCACCAGGGCGAGGGCGAGCGGGCCGGCGAACTCCAGGGCGACGGCGACGCCGAGCGGGATCCGGTCGATGGCCTCGTAGAAGGCCCAGTTCATGAGGGCCAGCCCGGCCCCGAAGGCGACGACCGCGCGCCAGGCCCGGCCCGGCCAGCCGAGCCCCCTCAGGGCCCAGAACCGCCGCGGCAGCCGGGTCCACGGCAGGAGCACGGCCATGAGGACCGCCGCCAGCAGCAGCCGCACCCACACCGCCCCGCCCGGGCCGACCAGCGGGAACAGCTGGATCGCCAGACCGGCCCCGACCTGCACGGACACCACCGCCACCAGCACGAGGGCGACGCCGGTCCCGGTGCCGGCGGGGGAGTGGCTCACGGGGTCACCCTGGCAGCGGCCTCACCGACGTCGCGAAGAGGTCTTCTTGACCGGTACAGAACATCTGTCTACTGTACCGGTACAGGTAACCGTCATCGGGAGCTGGCCATGCACGACGTCCCCCTTGCCCTGACCCTGGCGACCACAGCAGTCCGACGGTCGTTCGCCGACGTGGCGCCCGGGGCACCGGAGCCGCCCGACCGGCGCCGCACGGCGCGCCGCACCCCGCTGAGGCGGGGGGTGGGCGCGCTGTGGTGGCGAGGCCGGTTCGTCCTGGCCGGGGCCCTCGGCGCCGCGGCTCGGACCGTTGCGCCGGCCGACCGCCACGCGTGTCGAGGCGCCGCCGTAAGGTGAGGGGGTCCCTCGACCTCGGAGGTGCCGTTGCCCCGCCCCTCGGTGACGACGTGGCCCGGGTGACACTGCGGACGGTCGCCCAGCGCGTGGGGGTCAGCCCGATGACGGTGTCGAACGCCTTCTCGCGGCCCGACCAGCTGTCCGAGGCCCTCCGGGCGCGGATCCTCGCCACGGCGGCGGAGCTGGGCTATCCGGGTCCCGACCCGACGGCCCGGGCCCTCGCCAGCGGATCGACCGGCACGATCGGGATCCTGCTGACGGACCGGTTGTCCGACGCCTTCTCCGACGAGATGTCGACGGCCTTCCTGGTCGCCGTCGTCGACGCGCTCACCCCGACCGGTCTCGGTCTCACCCTGCTCCCGGGTACCTCGGACGGCGACGTCCTCCCCGCCCGGGACGTCGCGATGGACGGTGCCCTGGTCTACTCCTGCCGTAACGGCTCGACCGCCCTCGACTGGCTGGTCCGGCGCGGGCTCCCCCGGGTCAACATCGACCGGGACCCGGAGCCTGGCGTCCCGTCGGTCAATGTCGACGACCGTTCCGGGGCGCGCCTGGCCGCTCGTCACCTGGCGGATCTGGGCCACCGCCACATCGGCCTCGTGGCCGTGTCGAGCGCCGTCGGTCCCGGCGGCGAGATCCTCACCGGGGCGGCGCACGAGGGCTCCGTCGCCCGCGAGCGGCGTTCCGGGTGGACCGAGGTGCTGGACGCTGCGGGCGCCCGCGTCGTCACCGTCCACCGCCCCGCGACCACCCAGGAGGACGGGTACGCGGCCGGCCGGGTGCTGCTGGACGTCACCGACCGGCCGACCGCGGTGCTCTGCTTCTCGGACGCCGTCGCGGCGGGCGTGATCAGGGCGGCGGAGGACCTCGGCCTCGCCGTCCCGGACGACGTCTCCGTCGTCGGTTTCGACGACGTGACGCTGGCCCGCCGGACCCGGCCCCCGCTGACCACCGTGTCCCAGGACCCCGCCGCCAAGGCCGAGGCAGCGGTGGCCGCCCTGGTCGCCGCGATCGGCGGGCGGCGGTCCCGCCGGGGCCCTGCGCCGGACCCGGAGTCCCTCTCCGCGCCGGCACAGGTCCTTCTGCCGACTCGACTCGTCGTCCGGCACAGCACCGCTCCGCCCCCTGGCTGATCAACCCTCGCGGCGGTCACCCGAGCGCGCCGCCGGCCGGGATCGCCGGTCGTGGCGAGGCTGCGGAGAGGCTGGGGCCGGCGTCGACCTCGCCGCACTCGACGGGGACGCGGTCGAGGTCGACGAGGCGCGGACCTCGGCACGGATCGAGCTCCCGCCGCCCGAGCTGGGCGAGGCGAGCCTCGACCTGGAGCGCAGCTACGTGGCGAGCCGGGACCAGGGGCTGATCGACCGGGTGCAGGACGCCCTCGACGACGGCGCGGGCGGGCCGGGCGAGGACGACTCGGCCCTCTACCTCACGGCGGAGCAGCGGATCGCCGAGGCCGCGGGCGACACCGACGAGCTGACCGAGCGCGCCCGCGCCAACACCAGGTCGTTCCTGGAGTCGCTGCTCGGCTCCCTCGGCTTCACCGACGTCGAGGTGGTCTTCACCGACGAGCGATGACCCGACGAGGAATCGGTGCTTGATCACCGTTTCGGCCAAGATCTGTCACGCCGCCTGCGGATCCGGCGGACAGAACTGGGCCGAAACGGCGATCATCGAGCGGAGGCTCCTCACCGCTCACGGTCGTCTGGACCAGGCGAGCCATAATCGCCGTCCGTGAGCCGGCGCGGGTGGGTCCTGTTCCTCTCGATGGCGGTGATCTGGGGGATCCCGTACCTCCTCATCAAGGTAGCCGTGGAGGAGCTGCACCCCGCCGTGGTGGTGGCCGTGCGCTGCGCGCTCGGCAGCCTGCTGCTGGTCCCGATCGCCCTGGCGCGGGGCGGCTTCGGCGGGCTGCGCGGGCACTGGCGCTGGGTCGTGCTCTTCGCCCTCGTCGAGATCACCGCACCGTTCCTGCTGCTGAGCTTCGCTGAGATCCGCCTCAGCAGCTCCCTCACCGGGCTGCTGGTCGCCATGGTCCCGCTGCTGGCCGCAGTGGCGGCCCGGCTGGTCGGGCTGGACCGGATCGACGCGCGGCGGGCCGTCGGCCTGCTCGTCGGGCTCGCCGGCGTGGCGCTGCTGGTCGGGGTGGACGTGCGGGGCGGGGACCTGCTGGCCGTGCTTGCGGTGGTCGGGGCGGCCGTGGGGTACGCGGCGGGGCCGATCCTCCTCGCCACCCGGCTCCGGCAGGTGCCGTCGCTGCCGCTGACGGCCGTCGCGCTCGCGCTGGCCGCCGCCGTGGTGGCGCCGTGGGCCGTCGTGGAGCGCCCGCCCGACCCGGGGGCGGTCACGGCCGAGGCGTGGCTGTCCGTGGCCACCCTGGGGGTCGTGTGCTCGGCGGTCGCCCTGCTGGTGTTCTTCGCCCTGGTCGCCGAGGTGGGACCGGCCCGGGCCGCCGTCATCACCTACCTCAACCCGGTGGTCGCGCTCGCCCTGGGAGCGCTCCTGCTGGGGGAGGCGGTGACGCTCGGCATGATCGTCGGGTTCCCGGTCATCCTCGCCGGGTCGTGGCTGGCGACCTCGCGCCGGTCCGGCCGCCCGATGCCCCCGGACCCCGGGGACCCCGGGGATGCCGCGGACGCCCCCGCGCCCGCCACCCCGGTCCGGTGATCAGAGCCAGCCCACCCGGTCGGCCAGCAGGGCGTAGCCGACGAAGGCGACGACGTCGATCGCCCAGTGCGCGACGACCAGCGGGACCAGCCGCCGGGTCCGGTGGAACCAGCGGGCGAACAGCAGCCCCATGACGAGGTTGCCCACCAGGCCGGCGAGGCCCTGGTAGGCGTGGTAGGCGCTGCGGACGCCGGCCGAGACCCAGGCCGCCCGGGCGGGCGGCACCCCCAGCTGCTCCAGGCGCCGCAGCAGGTAGCCCACGACGACCACCTCCTCGAGCACCGAGTTCGCCCCGGCCGCGAGCACGAGCACCGGGATCGTCCACCAGGCGCCCACCAGTCCCGAGGCCTCGACGTCGAGGGACGTCCCGAGGGCCCGCGAGACGAGGTACAGGACCAGCCCCGCGCCGCCGACCGCCGCGGCGATGCCGAGCCCCGCCGCCGCGTCGGCCGCCCGCCGCCGCCCGGTCAGCCCGAGATCCGCCCACGTGCCGTCCCGCAGCGCGAGGTGGACGGCCAGGGCGGCCGGCAGCACCAGCGCCACGATCGACACCAGCTGCGCCACGAGGTCGAGCCAGGGCCGGTCCGGGTACCACGCGGCGTTCAGGGTCGTCGACTGCGCCGCCAGCCCACCGGGCTCGGTGAGTGCCCCGACCAGCCGCACCACGGCACGGGCGGCCGCCACGCCCATGGCGAGGGCGACCACGAGCACCACCTCGACGGCCAGGACCCGCGCCACCGCCCCGCGCGCCGGGTCGGCCCGTGCCCCGGCCGTCATCCGACGAGTGAAGCACGGACCCCGTCCGGGGTGGACAGCTGTAGCTAATGGCACTAGCTTTTGGCTATGGGCATTAGCTGCTACTCCCTCGGAGGAACCGTCATGACCGGTCCCGCGACTCACACCCGACACCTCACCCGCCCGGACGGCCGCCTCGCCTACGACCTGGCCGGCGAGCACACCGGCGACGAACCGCTCGTCGTGGCGGCGCCGGGCATGGGCGACCTCCGCAGCACCTACCGCTTCCTGGCCCCCGGCCTGGTCGCCGCCGGCCACCGGGTGGCCGCCCTCGACCTGCGGGGTCACGGCGGGTCGAGCACGGGATGGCCGTCGTACTCCGAGGAGGACGTGGCGGACGACCTGGTGGCCCTGGTCGAGGACCTGGGCCGGGGTGCGCCGGCCGTCCTCGTCGGCAACAGCTACAGCGGCGGCGCGGCCGTGATCGCTGCGGCCCGGCGGCCGGACCTCGTCCGCGGGCTCGTCCTCTCCGGACCCTTCGTGCGCGAGGTACCCCGGACCGCGATGCAGCGGGCGGCGGTCTGGGTCCTCACCCGGACCCCGCTCGGCCGCCGGTTGTGGGGTGCCTACGTGCCGTCGCTGTCCCCGGGCCGGCGGCCCGCCGACTTCGGCGCCCACCTGGCGGCGCTCACGGCCAACCTCGCCGAGCCCGGCCGCTGGGAGGCCGTCGCGGCGATGGCGCGGGCCGGCCACGCGGCCGCGGCCGCGGCACTGCCGTCGGTCACCGCCCCGGTGCTGGTCGTCATGGGCGAGGACGACCCCGACTTCCCCGACCCCGCGGCCGAGGCGCGGCTCGTCGCCGCCACCGTGACCGGCCCCGCGGAGGTCCTCATGGTCGCCGGGACCGGCCACTACCCGCAGGCCCAGCGCGCCGAGGTCGTGACCCCGGCCGTGGTCGACTTCCTGGCCCGGCTGCCCGCGGCCGGCGGACGCTGATGCCCCGGGCGGGGCTGACGCCGGCGAGGGTCGTCGCCGAGGCCGCGGCGATCGCCGACGCCGACGGCCTCGAGGCGCTGACGCTCGCCGCCCTGGCCGACCGCACCGGAGTGCGCGTCCCCTCCCTGTACAAGCACGTCCGCGGCCTGCCCGAGATCCGGCGCCGGCTGGCGCTGGACGGCCTCGCCGACCTCGGGCGCCGGCTGGCGGAGGCGGCCGCCGGAGCCGTCCCGCGGGAGGCGGCCCTGCAGGAGGTGGCGGCCGCATACCGCCGGTTCGCACGATCCAGTCCGGGCCGCTACGCCGCCGCGCAGCGGGCCCCCGATCCCGGCGACGAGGAGTGGGCGCGCGCGAGCGGCCGGGTCGCATCGGTCCTGTTCGATCTCCTGACGGCCTACGACGTGCCCGAGGCCGGGCGGATCCACGCCGCCAGGGCGGTGCGCGCCGCCCTGCACGGATTCGTGGACCTGGAGCGCGCGGGCGGTTTCGGCCTGCCGGAGGACGTCGACGAGAGCTATCGGCGGCTCGTCGACCTGCTCGACCTCGGCCTGCGCGGTGCCCCCGCTGGTCAACGTGGTGCGCGAGGGGGGAGTTGAACCCCCACGTCCTTACGGACACACGGACCTGAACCGTGCGCGTCTGCCTATTCCGCCACTCGCGCGTGACACTGCATGGTAGCGGCTCCCGGAACGGGAGAGGACCGACGCCGGGCGCCCCGTCCGTCGGGGGAGACCCGGGGACCCTGCGGCGGTACCCTGCGCGCCAGCGGCCGTGCTGCCGCCTGTCCCGAGCCGACGGGTGCCTGCGCCCGGGCCGGTCCGGGCGGCCCCGGGTGGCGATGGGAGGTGCGATGGGACTCTTCGACCGATTCGAGAAGGGCGTGGAGCGCGCGGTACGCGCGCCCTTCACGAAGGCGTTCCGTTCCGAGGTCCAGCCGGTCGAGGTCGCCGGTGCGCTGCGCCGCGAGCTCGACGAGAACGTGGCGGTCCTGGCCCGCGGCCGCACCATCGTCCCGAACCACTTCACCGTCGTCCTGTCCCCCGCCGACTACGACCGCTTCGCCGAGTGGGCGCAGACGCTGGCCGACGAGCTCGCCGAGGCGGTGCTCGTCCACGCCGAGCGGCAGCGCTACGAATTCGTGGGCCCGGTCCAGGTCACCCTGCTCGCCGAGGACCGGATCGAGGCGGGCGACCTCGCGGTCGAGAGCCAGACCGTCCGGGGCGCCCTCACGCCGGCCGCCGAGCCCGGCGCCGAGCCCGGCCGGCCGGTCGTGGAGGTCGAGGGCCACCGCTACGTCCTCGCCCACCCGGTGACCGTCCTCGGCCGGGACGAGACCTGCGACATCGTGCTGCCCGACTCCGGGGTGTCGCGCCGGCACGCCGAGCTGGTCGTCGACCACTCCGGCGGTGGGACCCGGCTGGCGGTGCGCGACCTCGGCTCGACCAACGGGACCTTCGTGGACGGGGCCCGCGTGACGCACCAGGTGCTCTCGCCGGGGGACGTGGTGACCGTCGGGCGCAGCCGGATCGCGGTGCGGGAGCTCGGGTGACCGCCGGTCCATGAGCGAGCTCACCCTCACGGTCCTCCAGCTGGGACTGCTGGTCCTGCTGTGGTTGTTCGTGCTGGGCGTCGTGGGCGTCCTGCGCGGGGACCTCTTCGGCACCCGGATCACCTCGCCGGCGGCCCGCCGCCCGGCCCGCGGCGGTGGCCGCGACCCCGGCCGGGAGCGGCCGACCCCGGCCCCGCCCCCGCCCGGCCCGAGGCGGCTGGTCGTGGTGGACGGCTCGCTCAAGGGCACCACGATCACCCTGGGCACGTCGCCCATCACCATCGGCCGCTCGCCCGAGTGCACGCTGGTCCTCGACGACGACTACGCCTCCGGCCACCACGCCCGGCTGTCCCCGACCCCGTCGGGCTGGGTGGTGGAGGATCTGGGCTCGACGAACGGGACCTTCCTCGGCCGGGACCCGGTCCTGGCGCCCCGGCCCGTGCCGCCGCGGACCCAGGTCCGGGTCGGGCGCACGGTGCTGGAGCTGCGCTCGTGAGTCCCGGCGCGGCGCGGCGCGACCGGGGCGCGCCGCCGGCTGTCAGGGTGGGTCGCTGATGGCGATCGCCCTGCACTACGCCGCCCGCAGCGACGTCGGGCTCATCCGCGCGAACAACCAGGACTCGGGCTACGCGGGACCGCACCTGCTGGTGGTCGCCGACGGCATGGGCGGCCACGCCGGGGGCGACATCGCGTCCTCGCTCGCCGTGGCCGAGCTCGCCGGTCTCGACGGGGAGTCGCTGGGGGCGCAGGAGGCCCAGGGCCGGCTCAACGCCGCGCTGCGGGCGGCGAACGCCCGGCTGCTCGACCGCGTGCTCGGTGAACCGGTGCTGGCCGGCATGGGCACGACGGTGACCGCGGTGCTGCGGGCAGGCAACCGGCTGATCCTCGCCCACATCGGCGACTCCCGGGCCTACCTGCTGCGGGACGGCCGCCTCCACCAGGTCACCAGCGACCACACCTACGTGCAGCGACTGGTGTCCGAGGGGTCGCTGACCCCCGAGGAGGCCGAGCACCACCCGCAGCGCTCGGTGCTGCTGCGCGTGCTGACCGGCGAGCACGGCGACGAGCCGGACCTGTCCGTGCGCGAGGGCCGCCCGGGCGACCGCCTGCTGCTGTGCTCGGACGGCCTGTCCGGAGTGGTGAGCTTCGAGACCATCGAGGACACCCTGGCCCAGGGGGGGGACCCCGCGGCGACGGCGCAACGGCTGGTCCAGCTGGCGCTGCGCGGGGGAGGGCCGGACAACGTCACGGTGATCGTGGCCGACGTCGTCGACCTCGACCGGCCCCCCTCGACGACCCCGCAGATCGTCGGCGCGGCGGCCGCCGCGGACGATCCCCGACGGGGGCCGCTGGCGTCGGGGGCGGCCGCCCGGGCCGCGATGCTCACCCGCGCCGACGCGGACCTCGACCGCCACGACCGCCGCCGGGCCCCCCGCCGGGGCCCGGGCCTGGCGTGGTGGGCGCTGGTCACCGTCATCCTGCTCGGCCTCGCCGGCGGGGTCGTCGCGGCGTGGCAGTGGAGCCAGGAGCAGTACTACGTGGGCGCCCACCGGGAGCCGGGCGCCGGCACGACCGACGAGGTGGTCGCCGTCTACCGCGGGCTGCCGCAGGACGTGCTGGGCTTCGAGCTGTCGTCGGTGGTCGAGGAGACGGACATCCTGGTGACGGACCTCCCGGTGTTCGCCCAGGGCCAGATCCGCTCGACCATCGTGGTCGACGACCGCGGCCAGGCCGACGAGGTGGTGGCCCGGCTGCGGGACGACGTCGAGCCGGCCGACGCCGAGCCGTCGCCGTCCCCCGCGGCCGGCCCGACCGCCTCGCCGTCACCGGCGGCCACGCCCTCGCGCACGCCGGCGACCACGCCGACGAGGCCGGCGTGACGACGACCGTCGCCGCCCTCGCGTCCGGCAGCCGCCGGGCGTGGGAGCTCGTGCTCATCGTCTTCGCCGTCGGCGTCACGGCGGCCGCGTACGCCTCCGTCGGGCTGGCCGTCCAGGGCAACCTGCCGGCGGGGCTGCCGGTGCACATGGCGCTGATGGCCGGGCTGGGTCTCGGGATGCACATCGTGACCCGGCTCCGGGCCCCCTACGCCGACCCCGTGATCGTGCCGGTCGCGCTGCTGCTCAACGGGCTCGGCGTGGTCCTCATCTACCGCCTCGACCTGGCCGAGGAGCGGACCCTCGTCGAGGGCTTCGCCTCCCGGCAGGTGCTCGGCGCCGCCGTCGGGGTGGCCGCGGCGGCCGCCGTCCTCGTCCTCGTCCGCGACCACCGGCTGCTGCGCAAGCGGACCTTCACCGCGTTCGCCGTCGGGTTCGGCCTGCTGGCCCTGCCACTGGTGCCGGGCCTCGGACGGACCATCAACGGGGCGCGGATCTGGATCGACCTCGGGGTCACCACCTTCCAGCCCGCCGAGCTGGCGAAGGTCGTGCTGACGATCTTCTTCGCGGGCTACCTCGTGACGAACCGCGACACCCTCAGCCTGGTCGGGCCCCGGGTCCTCGGGCTGCGGCTGCCCCGGGCCAGGGATCTCGGCCCGATCCTGCTCGCCTGGGCGGCGAGCATCGGGATCCTCGTGTTCGAGCGGGACCTCGGGACGTCGCTGCTGTTCTTCGGGATCTTCGTGGCCCTGCTGTACGTGGCCACCGAGCGGCTGTCGTGGATCGTCCTCGGCCTGCTGCTGTTCGTCGGAGGGGCGGTCGTCGCGTGGCGGCTGTTCGGCCACGTCCAGCTGCGGGTGTCGACCTGGCTCGACCCGTTCAATCCCGACACCGTGTCCGGCGCCTCGTTCCAGCTGGCCCAGGGCCTGTACGGGATGGCCCAGGGCGGGCTGCTGGGCACCGGGCTCGGCCGGGGGCGGCCCGACATCGTGCCGTTCGCCGAGAACGACTTCATCGTCGCCGCCGTCGGCGAGGAGCTGGGCCTCGCCGGGCTGTTCGCGGTCGTCGTCCTCTACCTCGTCCTCGTGCAGCGCGGCCTGCGCACCGCAGTCGGGGTGCGGGACGGCTTCGGCAAGCTGCTGGCCGCCGGACTGGCGTTCTCGCTGGCGCTGCAGTGCTTCATCGTCGCCGGCGGGGTGACCCGGGTGATCCCGCTGACCGGCCTCACCATGCCGTTCCTGGCGTACGGCGGCTCGGCGCTGGTCTCCAACTGGATCATCGTCGGGATGCTGCTGCGGATCTCGGACCTGGCGCGCCGGCCCGACCCGCCGGCCACCACGGGACCGGACGCCGCCCCGACCGAGGTGGTGTCGCTGCGATGAACGCCCCGCTGCGCCGGCTCGCCGTGGTCACCGCGCTCCTGCTCACCAGCCTGCTCGTCTCGACGACCTGGATCCAGTACCTGGCGGCCGACTCCATCCAGGAGGGGCCGGGGAACTCCCGCGCCCTGTACGCCCAGTTCGGCCGGGACCGCGGCGACATGTTCGTCGGCGACGGCGACCGGCAGGCGGCGGTCGCCACGTCGGAGCCCGTGGACGACGAGTTCGGCTTCCTGCGCAGCTACCCGCAACCCGACCTGTACGCGCACACCACCGGCTACTACTCCGTCCTGCTCGGCACCTCCGGCATGGAGCGGGCCGCGGACGAGGCCCTGGCCGGCACCGCGGACGAGCTGTTCTACCGCCGCATCCAGGACCTGGTCACCGGCCGCGACCCGACGGGCGGCATCGTCCGCCTCACCCTCGACCCCGCGGTCCAGCAGGCCGCGTGGGACGCCCTGGGCGACCGCACCGGGGCCGTCGTCGTGACCGAACCCGACACCGGGCGGGTGCTCGCCATGGTGAGCAGACCCTCCTACGACCCCAACGTGCTCGCGTCCCACGACCTCGGCGCGGTGCAGGAGGCATGGGACGCCCTCAACGCCGATCCCGGTCGCCCGCTGGAGAACCGTGCCATCAGCGGCCGGCTCTACCCGCCGGGCTCGACCTTCAAGGTCGTCACCGCGGCGGCCGCGCTCGAGGCCGGGCGCACCCCGGAGACGCTGCTGCCGGGACCGGAGGAGCTGGACCTTCCCCAGACCGACCGGGTGCTGACCAACGCCTTCGACAGCTCGTGCGGCGGCGGTGACCAGGTCAGCCTGGCCGACGCGCTCCGGGTGTCGTGCAACACGGCGTTCGGGGCGCTCGGCCTCGAGCTCGGGGACGAGGCGCTGCGCGAGCAGGCCGCCGCCTTCGGCTTCGGCCAGCAGTACGAGATCCCCCTGATCGTCGCCCCCAGCACGGTGCCGGACGAGATCGACGAGCCGCAGACCGCCTTCACCGCGATCGGGCAGTTCGACGTCCGCGTCACCCCGCTCCAGGTGGCCATGATGTCGGCGGCGGTGGCCAACGACGGGGTGGTCATGCGCCCGGAGGTGGTCGACAGCGTGCTGGCGGCGGACCTGTCGGTGGTGGCCCGGCCCGAACCCGAGGAGGTCGGGCGCGCCGTCTCCCCGTCGGTGGCGCAGTCGCTCACCGACATGATGACCCTGGTGGTCGAGAGCGGGAGCGGGACCGCGGCGGCCGTGCCCGGGGCGAGCGTCGCCGGCAAGACGGGGACCGCCCAGACCGGGGTCGAGGGCGAGGACCCGCACGCGTGGTTCACGGGCTTCGCGCCGGTGGAGGACCCGCAGGTGGCGGTGGCCGTGGTCGTCGAGAACGGCGGCGCCGGCAGCCAGGTCGCGGCGCCGGTGGCCGGCGAGGTGCTGGATGCGGCGCTGGCCGCCGCCGGCACCGGGTCGGAGTCGGGGGGCGAGCGGTGACGGCTCGCGTCACGGGGCCCCGCAACGGGTCGGGTGTGCCAGTCTGGGGCGGCCTGCCCCACCGGACGAACGAAGAGGACGCATGACGGACGGACCGGGTTTCCCGCCGGCGGGCGGCGACGGCTTCCACACCGGTGGTGTCCCGCAGCTGCTGGGCGGGCGCTACCAGCTGGAGCGCCAGATCGGGCGCGGCGGCATGGCGGAGGTGTACGCCGGACGCGACACCCGCCTGGGTCGGACCGTGGCGGTGAAGGTGCTGAAGACCGACCTCGCCCGCGACCCGTCGTTCCAGTCCCGCTTCAAGCGGGAGGCGCAGTCGGCGGCCAGCCTCAACCACCCGGCGATCATGGCCGTGTACGACACCGGGGACGAGCAGGTCACCGGCGCCGGCGGGCACCTCCCCTTCATCGTCATGGAGTACCTCCAGGGCCGCACGCTCAAGGAGGTGCTGACCGAGCACGGGCGGCTGAACGTCGAGGACTCGCTGCGGGTGACGGCCGGCGTCCTGGACGCCCTGCAGCACAGCCACCGCAACGGGATCGTGCACCGCGACATCAAGCCGGCGAACGTCATGGTGACCGACGCCGGCGAGATCAAGGTGATGGACTTCGGCATCGCCCGCGCCATCACCGACACCGGCGCCACCATGACCGGGACGAACGCGGTGCTCGGCACGGCGCAGTACCTCTCCCCGGAGCAGGCCAGGGGCGAGACCGTCGACAACCGCTCCGATCTGTACTCGACGTCGTGCCTGCTGTACGAGCTGCTGACGGGGCGCCCGCCGTTCGTCGGCGACAGCCCGGTCTCGCTGGCCTACCAGCACGTCGGGGAGCAGCCGCAACCGCCGAGCTCCCTCGTGCCCGACCTGCCGGCCGACCTCGACCGGGTGGTCATGCGCGGGCTGTCCAAGGACCGGACCCAGCGCTACC
The DNA here is from genome assembly GCA_050329835.1 of Kineosporiaceae bacterium. Taxonomy (GTDB): domain Bacteria; phylum Actinomycetota; class Actinomycetes; order Actinomycetales; family JBBAYJ01; genus JANNOG01. The sequence continues at coordinate 18,753 of JBHJOJ010000199.1, forward strand.
AGAGCGCCGAGGACTTCATCTCCGACCTCGACCGGGTCGCCACCGGCGTGCCCGTCGGCGGGCCCGACGCCACCCAGGTGGTGGCCGCGGCCGGTCTCGGCGCCGCGACGACCCAGCTGCCCCGGTCCGGCGCCGGCGAGACGCAGTCCTGGCCGGTGCAGGGGACCGCGCGCCCCACCGGCTACGGCTCGCCCTACGACACCGGGACCCAGAGCCCGTACGACACCGGCACCCAGTCGCCCTACGACGACGAGGACGAGCCGCCGCGGCGCAAGCTCACGTGGCTGTGGATCCTCCTGGTGGTGCTCGCCCTGCTCGCCGTCGGGGTCCTGGCCTGGGTGTACTTCAGTTCGGGCGACGGCGGTGCCGAGCCGGCGCCGACGAACACCGGTGTCGCCCAGATCCAGATGCCGGACGTCCGTGGTCAGACGTACGACGAGGCGGTCGCGGCCCTCCAGGCGGCCGGCTTCACCGGGGACATCGAGCAGGAGCCCCAGGAGACCCTCGACGCCGACCCGGAGACCGTCCTCGACCAGCAGCCCGCCGCCGGCTCGTCGATCCCCGTGGACACCACGGTGGTGCTGACCGTCGCGGTGCAGCCGGGCCAGGTGGCCGTGCCGGACGTCCGGGGGCTCAGCCAGGCGGACGCGCGCCAGCAGCTCACCGACGCCGGGCTGCAGCCCGGCGACGTGCGACAGGCCAACGACTCGGAGATCGAGCAGGACTCGGTCGTGGGGACCGACCCGGAGGCCGGCAGCCAGGTGGCCCCTGGGACGACGGTGACGCTCATCGTGTCCAGTGGTGCCGTCGAGGTGCCGGCGGTCGAGGGCCAGCAGGTCAACGACGCCATCGCCGCGATCCAGGACGCCGGGTTGCGGGTCGAGCAGATCGGGCAGCCCAGCGGGGAGCCCGCGGGGACGGTCATCGACCAGAACCCGCCACCGGGGGATCTGGTGCCCGCCGGCTCGACGGTCCAGATCATCGTCGCCCAGCCGCAGGCGACCACGGTGACCCCGACGACGACCCCGACCACCACGACGACCACGGCGAGCGAGTCGGTCGCCCCCTGACCGGCGGCGGCGTCAGGCGGACCCGGCGGCCAGCAGGGGCGACAGGCCCTCGGAGAGCGCGACCGCCCCGGGGTCGCCGCACGCCGCGAGCCAGTTGGCCAGCAGTCGGTGACCGCCCTCGGTGAGCACCGACTCGGGATGGAACTGCACCCCGGACAGTGGGGCGCCGACCGCCTCGACGGCCATCACCACCCCGCCCGGCGTGCGCGCGGTCACCGGCAGCGACGCCGGGAGCGTGTCCTCGACGACCGCGAGGGAGTGGTAGCGGGTGCCGGTGAACGGCGACGGCAGGCCGGCAAGGACGCCGGCCCCGTCGTGGACCACCAGGCTGGTCTTGCCGTGCAGCAGCTCGGGGGCGTGCGTGACCCGGGCGCCGAAGGCCTCGGCCAGGGCTTGGTGCCCCAGGCACACCCCCAGCAGCGGGATCGCGCGCTCGGCGCACCGGCGGACCGCCGCCACGCAGATCCCGGCGTCGGCGGGCCGGCCCGGTCCGGGCGACAGCAGGACCCCGTCGTAGCCGTCCACCGCCTCGACCCCGACCGCGTCGTTGCGGACGACGTCCACCCGGGCATCGAGCTCGCGCAGGTACCCGACCTGGGTGTGGACGAACGAGTCGTAGTTGTCGACGACGAGGACGCGGACCGTCACGGGCCCTCCTCCTGCTCGACGGTCTGCTGGTTGAACGGCACGTAGGGGGCGACGACCGGGAACAGCCACAGGAAGCAGGCGGCGACGGCCGCGAGGGCGAGCAGGGCGAGCAGGGCGACGCGGACGGCCGGGTGACCGGGCAGGCGGCGCCACAGGACGGCGTACACCGGCGCCCCTCAGCCCGCGGCCACGACGGCCGGGGGGCCCTCGGTCGCGGGACGGAACTCGTCGAGGACCCCGTGCACCACGTACCGCTCCCGGGCGCTGTAGCGGGGGTGGCAGGACGTCATCGTGATCACCCTCTCGGTCGGCGCGGTTCCCGGCTCGCCGGGCACCGGGGCCACCACCTCGACCTGCTGCGGCAGCACGATGCGGGACTCGGTGATCCGGTAGGTGTAGTAGCCCTCCGCGGTCTGGACGACCACGGGGTCTCCCGGCCGCAGCTCGTCGATGCGCGCCAGTGGTGCCCCGTAGGTGGTCCGGTGCCCCGCGAGCGCGAGGTTCCCGACGGCGCCGGGCCAGGCGCTGCCGTCGTAGTGGCCCACGCCCTGCTGCAGGTCGTCCCCGGTCGTCCCGGAGACGATCGGCCGGGCGTAGCCGTCGCCGAAGCGCGGGATCCGCAGCAGGCCGAACGGCTCGCCGGCCGCGGCCCCGGCCGCGACCGGGATCTCGTCCGGCCCGGGCACGGCCGGTTCGGCGGGCGGGGCGGGCGCGGTGCCCTCGCCGGCCGCCCAGTCCTGCTCCAGCCGGTCCGCCAGGCGGTCCTGCTCCCGGTTGGCCTCGACGTCGGTCCACCACAGCTGCCAGGCCACGAAGAGCAGCAGCAGGACCCCCAGCGTGATCGACAGCTCACCGAAGGTGCCGACGACCCCGCGGACCGCGTCCCCGGCGGAGGGCCCCCGCCGGGGCCGCCGGTCCCGCCGTGGTCCGTGCTCCGGCGCCGCGGTGACGGTCACGCCCCGGCCGCCGCGAGGTCGCCCGGAGCCGCGACCTCGGCGTGCTGGAGGTCCACCGGCCCCGTGTACTCGGGCAGTCGCAGGCCCCCGCGGGTCTCGACCGACCAGCCGAGCCCGTAGGCATCGACGTATTGGCGGTACACCCGGACCTCGGGGCTGGCGTCGAGCGCCGCGGTGAGCCGGTCGGGGTCGCCGACGGCCGTCACGACGTAGGGCGGGGAGTAGGGGCGGCCCTGGAGGCTCACGGTGTTCCCGACGCAGCGGACGGCACTGGTGGAGATCAGCCGCTGGTCCATGAGCATGACGCCCTCGGCCCCGGCCAGCCAGAAGGCGTTGACGACCGCCTGGATGTCCTGCTGGTGCACCACGCCGTCGTCCGGGTTCTCCAGCCGGGCGCGGGTCGCGGCGTCCGCCGGGGCGTCGTCCAGGGTGACGACGACGCCGGCGCCCTCGACCGGGACGAAGCCGGCGTCCGGGGCCAGGTCCCGGGCGGCGGTGTCGATCGACCGCGTCCCGGAGTCGCTGCGGCCGACGACCGCGGTCAGCTCGTCCACCTCGGCTCGCAGCCCGGTGAGCTGTTCGGCCGTGCCGTCGGCGCGCGCCTGCTCCTCGGCCACGAGGGACCGCAGGTCCCCGAGGTCGCTGCGCAGGTCCGTGCCCTGCGCGGTTCCGGAGCTCGCGACGAAGAGGAAGCCCGCCAGGGCCGCCGTCATCGCCACCGCGGTACCAGGTCGTCGTCGTGCCACGGCCCCATTGTGCCGTCGCCTAGGCTGCGGCCGGGCGGTGCCGGGCCACCGGCGACCGGAAGGAGAGCCGAGGAGGCCGCAATGCCCGAGTCCAAGCCCCCCCGCCGTCGTCGCCGGATTCTCGGCGGGCGGGCGGACGACCCCGCCGCGGCCGTGCTCAAGGCGCCGGCCGGCCAGACCCCGCGCTGGTGGGCGCCCGTCATGGTGGCGCTCATGGTGGTGGGGCTGGCGTGGATCGTCACCGCCTACGTGACGCGCCTGGCCTACCCGGTGCCGGGGATCGGCGCGTGGAACATCGCGGCGGGCTTCGGCGTGGCGCTCATCGGCTTCGGGATGACGACACGCTGGCGGTAACACGGTGAGCGGCTGAAACACACTCGTGTCACTCCGTCCCCAGGGTTGTCCACAGCTGGGGACAACCCTGTGCTCACACGAGCGCCCCTGGCGGGACGGCCGCCCACCGGGCGAGGATCAGTGCGACGAGCACCGCCACGACCACGGCGAGCCCGGCGACCTGCCACCACGTCCGGTTGCGGCGCGGCGCGGCGACCAGCACCGCACCCGCCGCCAGTCCGGCCACCAGACCACCGAGGTGGCCCTGCCAGGAGATGCTCGGGATCACGATACCGAGCAGGGCGAACGCCAGCAGGACGACGAGCTGGCGGACGACCGGCCGGCCCTGCCGCCACTCCAGGGCCAGGGCGGCGCCGAAGAGCCCGAACACCGCCCCCGAGATGCCGACCGTGGGGACCAGGAACGACTGCACGGGCGTCAGCCACAGGATGGCCGTCGACCCACCGAGCGTCGTGAGCACGAGGACCGAGACGTACCGCCAGGTCCCCAGCATGAGCTCGGCCTCGCGACCGACCGTCCACAGGATGAGGCCGTTGAGCAGGAGGTGGCCGAGGAAGCCTGGGGAGTGGACGAGCGCGACGGTGAGGAAGCGCCAGGGCTCCGCCTGCGACAGCGCGGGGACGAACGCGAGTTCCGCGGTGACGCGGTTCCCGCCGGCGAGCTGGGCGAGGAAGACCACGACGAGGACCGCGAGCAGCCCGTAGGTGAGCCGCGGCCGGCCGTCGCCCAGCGGCGCACCGAGCGCGGTCCGCGCCCGGGGGACGGACCGGCGCTGCTCGCGCACGCAGGCGACGCACTGCACGCCCACGGCCGCGGGCACCTGGCAGTCCGGGCACGCCGGGCGCTCGCAGCGCTGGCACCGGACGTAGCTCACCCGGTCGGCGTGCCGCGGGCAGACCGGTGCCCGCTCCGCAGGGGGTGCGGGGTCCACCCCTTCCGGCGGTGGGCCCGTCACCGGGTCACCCGGATCACCCGGATCACCCAGGTCGCTCGGGTCACTCGGGTCAGACCGCGGCGACGGTGACCGACGTCATGACGACGTCGGTGGTGGGACGGTCCTGGCGGCCGGTGGGCGTGGCCACGATGGCGTCGACGACGGCCCGCCCCTCGGCCGACGGGACGGACCCGAAGATCGTGTGCTTGCCCTGGAGCCAGGGCGTCGGCGCGACCGTGATGAAGAACTGCGAGCCGTTGGTGCCGCGCCCGCCCCGCTTGCCGGCGTTCGCCATGGCCAGCAGGTACGGCTCGGTGAAGGCCAGCTCCGGGTGGATCTCGTCGTCGAACTGGAACCCCGGTCCGCCGGTTCCGGTGCCGAGCGGATCTCCCCCCTGGATCATGAACCCGGGGATGACCCGGTGGAAGACGAGCCCGTCGTAGAAGGGGTCCTGGCGCTGGGCCCGCGTGCCGGGATCGGTCCAGGCCCTGCCGCCGGTGATGAGTCCGACGATGGTCTCCACGGTCCGGGGCGCGTGGTTGCCGTACAGCTCGAAGGGGATCTCACCGAGGGTCGTGGAGATCGTGCCGCTGTGGGTCGCATGCATGGCGGCAGTCTGTCACCGGGTGCGCGGGCCGTCCGAGGGGCCGGGGCCGCGGCACCGGGCGGGACCGCGCCGGGGGGCGCGCGCGGCGCTCGATGGGGGCAGGATGGGGCCCTGCGAGACGACGTGAGCCCACAGCTCGGGAGGATCAGCCGTGAAGACGAAGCAGCGCCCGACGGAGCGCTCGGTCCAGACCACCTCCGAGGCGGTCGCCGCGGCGATGGCGCCCCGGATCGAGCAGGCCCGGGACTGGGCCGGTCCCCGGCTGGAGCAGGCGAAGGACTGGGCCGGACCCCGGATCGAGCATGCCCGGGACCGCGGGATCGAGGCGGCGGCCCCCCGGATCGAGGCGGCCGCCACCCGGCTGGGGCCGGCGATCGACGCGACCCGGGACCGTCTCGTGGACGACGTCCTGCCCCGGGTGTCCGCGGCGGCGCGGGAGGCCGCGGCCAGGGCCGAGGAGTCCCGCGCGCTCGTCGCCGCCGCGGCGGCCGAGCGCGGGGCCG
>JBHJOJ010000200.1:0-8795 GCA_050329835.1 Kineosporiaceae bacterium
GCGCGGCCAGCGCCTCGCAGTCCCTTCGCTGGCGGGCCACCCCGAGGCCGTCCTTCTCGCTGTCACGGGAGATGCGAACGTAGATCGCCGCGCGGGAGGTCACTTCGTCAGGCTACCCCCAACCAACCTATCCGGGCTCGTTGATCCAGATCTCCTCGACCTCGGGGTCGTCGAGGTAGGGCTGCAGCGGGCCGAACCCGACGACGGCGTCCAGCACCCGCTTGACGAGCACGCCGCGGTCGCCCACCGGCGGCAGCGGGCTGCGCATCGCCCGGTCGTCGTACTCGGTGACCGTCGACTCGACGAGCCGGCGGGCGGCGCCCGGGTCCCCCACGGGATCGAGCCGGCCGCGCCGGATGACCTCGCGCACCTCGTCGGTGACCAGAGCCAGCGCGTCCACGGTCCCTCACCCCCTCTCACGTGCCGACGCGCAGACACGCTAGGGGCGCGGGAGGGTCCCGGTCAGGAGCCGTCCGGCCCCTGTGGACGGCCCAGACGGGCGTCCACACAGGGGCCGAGCGCGCTACCCGGCGAGGTCTACCGGCGCCATGTCGACAGGTGGCCGACGCCCGGCAACCCGCCGGTACGACCAAGGCAGGACCGACAACACGACCAACGACGACGGTGAGTCCAGGCCCAGCCGGGCTCGTCCAGCCTCTCGGTCAGCCCGTCAGTAGCAGGGCTGCTCGTGCCCCCGGGGGAGGTGGACGTCAGCCGATGGGGCCGCCGCCCGTCAGGCCAGCGCGAAGTAGCGCGAGTGCGAGCGACGCAGGGCGTCCTTGGACGAAGCGTTGATCACTACGACCTCACAGTCGGGATCGTTGCGGTGCGCTCGCTCCTCCGCGAAGCGTGCCCTCATGGCCCCCTCAGGCGTGTCGAAGGGCTGCAGCCGACTGAGATGACCCTTAGAGCGCTTGTAAACGATCAAGAAGTGCATGTCGCGCCCTTCCTCATGACGTCACGGTACCGGGGCTGTCTAGCGGACTACCCTGGGGATGTCGACACATCCCCCGAACGGCTTGACATGGCACGGATCGCGGCCGTGCCCTGGTCCAGCGGCTCAGTCATACCTTGCAGCTCCAGCTCCAGCTCGCGCAGAGCTCCCTGCAGCCGCGGGACGAGCCGGTCAATCGGCACCTCCGAGACGGCGCTTGCGTCTGGCTCCGGCCGTCCCGCTGTGGCGAGCCCGCTCGCCACAGCGTCGGCGACGAAGTCGACGTCAGCTACCAGCGCGGTATTCCTCCGCAGGTTGTTCCAGTCCTGCTCCAGCGTCGCGATCCGCTGGCTGAGCTTCCGCATGGCCGCGACGATGCCCCCGACCATGTCGCGGTTCGCCTGTAGATCGTCCGGCATCGGCGCGTCTGGGTACCGGATCCAACGACCGAGGACGTCGCCGATGGCCTCGTACAGGTTGGCCCACGAGTGCTGAAGGTGCGTGCGCACCTGCACCTCGCAGGGCAGGGCGTCGATGCGGACGATCACGTGAAGGGCCCGGTAGCCCATCGTCGGGTCAGGCCGCCGGTCCTTGAGCTTGGGGTCGTCGGGGAAGAGCTCGCAGATCCGCGCCGCCACGCGGTCCTGCTCATCGAGGCACATGGCGCCGTCGAGGCGCACCCCGGCCAGATCATGGATGCGGCCCAGCTGGAACCGCTCTTCCCTTTGGATCTTGTCCAGTATCGTCCCTCGAGACTTGGTTCGGGACGTGACGTTCAGGTCGGCGTCCCGCCCGAGCGCAGCGCCCCAATCGACCCCGCGCAGGCGCTGCCACACTGCCTCGCGCACCCGGTCGTAGACGAGCAGGGCCGCCTCCAGAGCGTCCTCGTCTGCGTCGGTTGCCTGGCCGTACGCGACGCGCTCGCCGATGCGCGTGAGCATCGTCTTCGACATCGGAAGGACAAGCACGATCGACGACCGTACCGTGGCCGTGTCGCGCTCAAAGTCAAGTGCGACCACTGGTCCCGGCAACGAGAGAGCTCATGCGTCGCCCGGTCCGGCGGCGCTGCGAACGGCTCCGCCGCTCTCGCGCCGACCGGCTTGACCGCCCTCTAGAGCTACCCCCGGTCAACCAATCCCGGCTCGTTGATCCAGATCTCCTCGACCTGGGGGCGTCGAGGTGGGGCCGCAGCGGGCCGAAGTCGACGACGGCGTCCAGCACTCCGCTTGACCAGCGTCTCCCGGTCTCCCACCGACGACCCGGGTCAGGAGCCGACCGGCCCCTGTGGACGGCCCGGACGGTCGTCCACAGGGGTCCGGACGGGCTGCCCGGAGGGGGCTACTGGGCGGACTCCACCAGCGTCACCTCGGCGACCCGGTCGTCCCCGGCGCGCGGTGTACCCCGCGAGGTGTTGTTCGTGAGGACCCACAGCGTCCCCTCGGCGGTCACGGCCACGTCCCGCAGCCTGCCCAGCTCGTCGACGAGGTAGGCCTCGGGCGTGCCCAGCGGGCCGGCGGCGTCCCCGGTGAGCGGGACCCGCCACAGCCGCTGGCCGCGCAGGGCGGCGACGTACACGGCGTCGCCGGCGACGGCCAGCCCGCTGGGCGAGGCCTCCTCGGGCGCCCAGACCGCGGCCGGCGCGGCGAACTCCCCGCCCCCGTCGCCGGGGCCCTCGACCTCCGGCCAGCCGTAGTTGGCGCCGGGCTCGATGACGTTGAGCTCGTCCCAGGTGTCCTGGCCGAACTCCGACGCCACCATGGTCCCGTCGGCCGTCCACCCGAGCCCCTGGACGTTGCGGTGCCCCAGGCTCCACACCGGCGACCCGGGGAACGGGTTGCCGGGCGCGGGCTCGCCGTCCAGGGTGATCCGGAGGATCTTGCCGGCCAGCGAGTCGGGGTCCTGGGACGCGCCGGTGTCCTGGGCGTCGCCGGTGCCCGCGTACAGGTACCCGTCCGGACCGACGGCGATCCGGCCGCCGTTGTGGGTGTCCGCGGTGGGGATCCCGGACAGCAGAACCCGCGGGTCGGCCAGCGTCCCGGCCGCCGGGTCGTACTCGTAGCGGACGATGCGGTTGTCGGAGTCCGTGGAGTGGTAGAGCAGCACGTCGCCGTCGGGGGCGGTCGCGATGCCGAGGAGGCCGCCCTCGCCGGCGGCCCGCAGGTCGGGGACGGCGTCGCCGCCTCCGGGGAAGGTGAGGGGCTCGGCGGCGTCCTGGGCGACGCGCAGCACGCGGCCGGTCTCGCGCTCGGTCACCAGGGCCGCGCCGTCCGGCAGCAGCGCGAGCCCCCACGGCACGTCGAGGTCGGTGAGCACCGTGTCGACCTCGCCGGGGACGCCGGTCACGGCGCCCGGTGCGGGAGCGGACGGGTCGGCCGGAGCGCTGAGGCTGGGATCGAGGGTGGGGTCGGCGGACGTCCCGGCGGTCGTGGGCGCGGATGCGCCGGACGACGGCGCCGAGGGCGAGGGGACCGGCTGGCACGCGGCCAGCAGCAGCGCGGCACCGGCGAGGACGAGGATGGCGGCGGGTGTGGTCGAAGGGGCACCGGTCGGGGCCATGAGAGGCACACGCCCCGGCCGGCCCACGGGTTGCAGGCTACCGGGGGGAACGGCCGCGACACCGGCCCGCCCGGGGGCCGGCGCGAGGCCCGCCCGAACGGCCGTCACGGCGCCGGGTCGCGTCCCGGCGCGGCGAGCGCCCGGTCCACCAGCGCGTCGCCGGCCTCCTGCAGTCGCCGCTCCCGCGACTCGTCGAACGCGGCCGCGGCCGGATCGGTCACCCGGTCGATCTCGACGTAGGCGCCGTCGCGCAGCCCGGCCCACCGGGGGGAGACGGCGAGGTCGGCGAGGGCGCGCCCGGAGCGGCGCGGGCTCGACACCCCGGGCAGCACCCGCATCGCCTTCATCACGGTGTTCCAGACCAGCCGCACTCCCGGTCCCGCGGTCCGCACGAGCCCGGTGCCGGGCATCAGGCCGGGGTCGAACACCGAGACCGCCGCCCGCCCGCCGAGGCGCCGCTGCAGCTGGTGCGCGTGGTAGAGGGTCGCGAGCTTGGTCGTCGCGTAGGCGCGGCGGGCGGGGGTCAGGGCATCGCCGGGACGGTCGGGGTCGAGTCGCCCGGGGGTGGCGAGCACCTCCGGGTCCTCCCACTGGGGGTCCGGGACCCCGAGGCGGTTCTGGAAGGCGCCGCCCCGGTGGGTGCCGGAACCGACGAGCACCACCCGCGCCCCGTCGCGGAGGAGGTCGTCCAGCTCCCGCAGCAGGAGGACGTGCGCCAGGTGACCGACGGCGAAGGTCGTCTCGTACCCGTCGGCGGTGGCGCTGTGGATGTCCGTGGTCTGCAGCGCCGCGTTGGCCACGACCGCCCGCAGCGGCCGGACCGCACCCGAGGTCACCGCCTCGCGCACCTGGGCGGCCGCGGCGGCGACCGAGGCCAGCGAGCCGAGCTCGACGGGCACGCCGACGACCGTGGCACCGGCGGCCAGGGCCTCGGCGACCACGCCGTCGAGGCCCTGGCCCCGTCCGAGCAGCACGAGGTCGGGCCGTTCCCCGGCGGGGCGGCCGGCGAGGGCGAGGGCGGTCTCGCGCCCGAGCCCGCGGGTGGGGCCGGTGAGGACGACCGACCCGATGTCAGCAACTGTCATGTGGTCATAGTGGTTCGTGTCAGTTGCTGACACAAGCTCGATCGTTCCCTGGCGTACCCTGGCCGGGATGGACGCCCGGCACCGGATGACGCGCGCGGCCCTCGACCTCTTCGCCGAGCAGGGCTACCAGGCGACGACGGTCGACGAGATCGCCGCGCGCGCCGGGGTGACCCAGCGGACGTTCTTCCGCCACTTCGGCGACAAGGGCGAGGTGCTCTTCGACGAGGACGACGGTCTGCTCGCCGTGATCCTGGGCGCCGTGGCGGCGGCCCCCCGCGACGAGCCGATCATCGCGACCGTCCGGCGCGGGCTGCTCGCCCTCGCGGGGCACCTGGACCCGGCGCGGGAGGAGCTGCGCCGGCGGGCGGCCGTGATCGCCGCCGAGGACCGGCTCCGGGAGCGGGAGCTGCTCAAGCTGGACCGGTGGCAGCGGCGCCTGCACGCGCTCCTGCGCGAGCGCGGCGTCGGTGAGCCGGACGCCTCGCTGGCGGTCGGTCTGGGGGCCGCCTGCTTCGACGCCGCCTACCGGTCGTGGCTGGCGGACCGCGCCCGGGCCGGCCTGCCCCGACGGGTCGGGCGCGCCCTCGACCGGGCGGCGGCACTGGCCGGCCACACCGCCACCACCTGACCCGGGCCGGGACATCCGGGACCTGTGGACGGTGGGCACGGTCGTCCACAGGCGGCGGTCCGTCGGCCCCCACCGGGGCCCTCGTGCGCCACGGTGTCCGCATGGTCGGGTCTGGGCGGTCGTGGACGAGGGTGCGGTGGACGGTGCGGCGGACCCTGGTGCCGGACCCCGTGGAGGTCCTCGTCGAGGCTCCGGTCGGCGCGCGTCTCGGCGAGCTGCGGGCCGAGCTCCTCGCAGCCGTCGGCGCCGGTCCCGGGGACCGGGTCCGCGTCGGGGGGATGGACCTGGGGGACGCGGCCGTGGTCGGTCGCGGGACGCTGCTGGACGGCGCGGAGCTCGTCGTGCGGCCGCCGGGCCCGCCCGCCGGTCCCGACGACCCGGAACCGGCCGTGGCGCTGGTGGCCGTGTCCGGGCCCGACAGCGGGCGGGTCCACCCGCTGCGCCGCGGCGGGACGATCCTGGGCCGGCACCGGTCGGCCGACGCGGTGATCGACGACCCCGACGTCTCACGACGTCAGCTCCGGGTGGTCCTCACCTCGTCCGGCGCCGAGATCGGCGACCTCGGGTCGACCAACGGCACCGTGGTCCACCCGCCCCGGGCGCCCGGGCACCCGGCCGCACCGGGGCGCGCCGCCCCCGCCGGCGGGCCGGGCGTGCCCGCCCCTCTGGGCTCGCACGTCGTCGTCGGCGCCACCCGGCTCGAGGTCCGCGCCGTCCTCTCCCACTCCACGGTCCCGGACGGCCGCGGCGAGCGGGGGGACGGCACCGTCGTCCACGCCGCCGCCCCGGGACCCCGGCCCGCCGACCGCACCGTGGTCCTGCGCCTGCCCACCCGACCGACGCCGCGGGAGCGGCGGCGGCTGCCGTGGGTCACGGCCCTGGTGCCGCTCGCCGTCGCCGTCCCGCTCGCCCTCTGGTGGGGCTCGCCCGTCTTCCTGCTGCTCGGACTCGCCGGGCCGGTCACGGTGGTGGCGGCGGCACTGACGGATCGTCGCGAGACCCGGCGGCGCACCGCCTCGGACGGACGGGCGCACGCCCGCGCGGTGGCGGAGGTCCGTCGGCGGGCGGCGATCGCGACCGCCGACGCCGCGGACCTCCGCCACCGGGCCCACCCCGACCTCGACCTCGTCCTGCGCTCGGCACGGCAGCGCGACCCGCGGCTCTGGGAGCGGACGGCCGGCGACCCCGACGCGCTGGCCGTGCGGGTCGGCACGGCCGATCTCCCCGGTCCGGTCCGGGTCGAGGGCGAGGACGGCGAGGACGGCGGTCCCCGCGTCCTCCAGGCCGTGCCACTGCTGGTGGACCTCACGGGCGGGCTGGCGGTCGCGGGCCCCGTCGACTGGGCGACCGGTCTGGCGCGCGCGATCGTGGGACGGCTCGCCGTCGCACTGCCGCCGGACGCGCTGACGGTGACCGTCTGCGCCGACGGGGCCGAGGCGGACGACTGGCGGTGGGTGGGCCGGCTGCCGCACGCGGGACCGCTGCTCCGGCGGCCCTCGGAGGTGCTGGACCTCCTCGGTCCGGAGACCGGCAGCGCCGGGGACGGCGCCCCCGGCGGCGCGACGCGGCACCACCTGGTCGTGGTCGCCGGACCGGACACCGCCCGGCTCGACGTCGCGGCCGAGCTGGCCCGTCGCCCGGACGTCGCACCGGTGGTCCTCGTCGGGGAGTCGGCCCGGGGACACGGCTGCTCGACCGTCGTGGTCCCCGACGGCGAGACCGGTACCGGGCTCCGCGTCACGTCCCCCGGGGGCGAGACCGCCGGCGTCGCGGACCGCGTGGGCGCCTGGTGGTCGGAGCGCCTGTCCCGGGCGCTCGCGCCGCTGCGGCCCCCCGACGCCGCGGGCGGCCTCCCGCAAGAGGTGACACTCGGGGACCTGGTGCGCCGCCGACCACCGGGGGGACCGCCGGCCCCGGTGACGCCCGCGGACGTGGTGGCGCGCTGGGACGACCCCTCGCGTGACCGGGACCGCCTGGCCGTGCCGCTCGCCGTCGGACCGGGCGGCCCGGTGGACGTGGACCTCGTCCAGGACGGTCCGCACGCCCTCGTCGCGGGCACGACCGGGTCCGGGAAGTCCGAGCTCCTGCGCTCCCTCGTGCTCGGCCTCGCGTGGTGCCACCCTCCCGAGGAGGTGACGTTCCTGCTCGTCGACTTCAAGGGCGGCGCCGCCTTCGCCGAGGCCGCCGGGCTGCCCCACACCGTGGGGACGGTGACGGACCTGGACCCGCACGCCGCTCGGCGGGTCCTCGCGTCGCTGCGGGCGGAGCTGCGGCGCCGGGAGCGGGTGCTCGCGGAAGCCGGTGCTGCCGATCTCCGTGAGCTGCTCCGGTCCTCCGGGGGACGGGGTCCGTCCCGGCTGGTCGTGGTCGTCGACGAGTACCGGGTCCTCGCCGAGGAGGCCCCCGACGTCCTCGAGGGCCTGGTCCGGGTCGCGGTCGTCGGCCGATCGCTGGGCGTCCACCTCGTCCTCGCGACCCAGCGCCCGGCGGGGGTGGTCTCCGCCGACATCCGGGCCAACACCTCTCTGCGGATCGCCCTGCGGGTGGCCGACCCGGGCGAGTCCCGGGACGTCGTCGACGTCCCCGACGCGGCGACGCTGCCCGCGGCGACACCCGGCCGGGCGGTGCTGTGGCGCAGCGGCCGGCGCACCGTGGTCCAGGCCGCCCGGGTGGCCGCCCCCGCGACCCGGCCGCGCCCGGTGGTCCGGCTCCTGGCAGGCGACGACGTGCCGGCGGCGGTCCCGCCCGGACGCGACGGGCGAGAGGCCGGGAGCGGACCCGACGTGGGACGACTCGTCGTGGCCTGCCGCCGGGCGGTCGTGGAGACGGGCCGGGTCGCCGCGACGCCACCGTGGCTGCCCCCGCTGCCGGCGGACCTCGGACCGGCCCCCGACCTGCCCGGTGACGGCCGCGACGAGATCACCGGTCCGTGCCTGCCGCTCGCGGTGCTGGACCTCCCGGACGCTCAGCGCCGGGCGGGTCTCCACTGGCGGCCGGCCGGGGACGGGCCGCTCGTCGTCGCGGGAGGACCGGGCAGCGGCCGGACCACGGCGCTGGCGGCGCTCGCCGGCGCGGCGGCCGGGGCCGGGCTGGGGCTGGTCGTCGTGACGGGCGACCCGGGGTCCGCCTGGCCCGCCGGCGCCGTCGTGGTGGACCGGCACGACGGTGACCACCTGACCGACGTGCTCGCGGCCCTGGCGGGCCGCCCGGGGGGCGAGAGCGCCTGGACCTGCCTGCTGGTGGACGACGCCGACACGGTCCTGCGCTGGGCCGTCGACCGGCCCGGACCTGCCGATCTGCTGGCCTCCCTGCTCCGCGACGCGGGAGCGGTCCGGGTCGCGATCGCGCTCGCAGGTGCCCGAGATCTCCTCGCGGACCGGTCCGCCACGATCGGGCGGGTGCGCGTCCTGCTCCGCCCGGCCGACCCGGCCGACGCGGCGCTGGCCGGCGTCCCGGCCCGGGCGCTGCCCCGGGCGATGCCGCCGGGCCGGTGCCTCGTCACCGGGACCGGGCACGGAGACGTCGTCGAGGGGCAGGTGGTGCGCGCCGCTCCGCCGGTCAGGGCGGCCAGGGCGGCCCCGGCTCCGGTCCC
>JBHJOJ010000201.1:0-12699 GCA_050329835.1 Kineosporiaceae bacterium
ACTGTCCGCGCCGCCGTCCGCGCCGCCGTCGGCCCCACTGTCCGCGCCGCCGTCCGCGCCGCCGTCCGCGCCACTGTCCGCGCCACTGTCCGCGCCGCCGTCCGCGCCGCCGTCGTGAACGCCAGGAGTGCCCGCGCCGGCGCCGGCGTCCAGGGGGCCCTCGGTCTCGGGAGTGCTGTCGGTCATGGTCGTCCTCCTGGATCCGGCTGGTCGGTGAGGGCTCCAGTCAAGCGGTCGGCACGCCCCGGCGCACCTCCTGGTTTGGCGCCCGCTCCGCACGGGTACCCGGTCGACGACGGCGACCGGTCACCGCCCGGTCGCGAGACCCGACCTCGAGTCCTCGGAGGCACTGTGTCCCGCTCCACCCAGACCTTCCAGGTCCTTCACGACGTCGGCGGCGCCGCCTGGTTCGGCGGCTCCCTCATGGGCCTGCTGCTGGCCGACCGGGACCGGGCGGCCCGCCAGCCCGGCGTCCGCGGCAACACCGTGGTCAAGACCGTGCTCACGCTGCTGGCGGCGCTGGCCACCCTCTACAGCGGCATCCTCGGCGGTCGCGTCGCGCGCGCCGGCGACGTCCCGGCGGAGTCGAGCGTCGCCCCGGACGCGGCCACGCCGCCCGACGTCGCCGACGCCCAGAACCAGCTCCGGGCCCTGCAGTTCGCGATCCCCGCGCTCACGGGCTCGGTCGTGGCGCTGGGCGCCCAGCAGAGCCAGCTCCAGCGTCCCGAGCACCAGGCCCGGGGCCTGCGGTTCGCCGCCGACCGCGGCAGCCGGGTGGTCTGAGAGCCTGCTCCGGGATTCTCGGGGCGGGGTGTGCCCGGGCGTCGGGGTGGGCCGTGCGGTGGGCGCGGGCCGCGTGCGGCGCTCAGGTGATGGTGTCCCGCACGCTATGCAGAACCTACAAAACCCGGAGGCCCGAGCGGCGGCTCAGGCGACCGCCCGGACCGCCCGGACCGCCCGCCGGTGTGACCGGTGCGGCCGGCCGACCGGAGTGACGCGGGTGACTGGGCGGTGGGTCGGCGGTGGCCCGTCGCCGCTTCTCGGCGTGCTTCCGGTCGTCCTGCCGGCAGCCCAGGCCGGGATGACCGACGGACACGGATCTCACCGACCGGTGACGGCCGTGGACACAGGGCCTCACGACGGCTCCGGCGAGGACCGTCGGGTGGCGACGAGAGGCCCCGACAGGCTTCCGGACGTATCGCCCGGGACAGGCCGTGCAATGCCCGCGGTCTGCCCGCCACCACAGCGGACGTGGACACCGCACACGGGTCCGTCCGGCGGTGGTGCCCCGACAGGGCCCTGACCCGCGACAGCTCGGGCGGTCCCGGCGCTCGATCTCGGCCCCCGCCCGTTCCCGGTTTTTTTATGTTCTGCATAGCGTGCGGGACACCATCACCCGAGAGCCGCAGCATGACCCTGCCGACGGGTCAGGCCCCCGGCACGTCCGGGCATGGCGGCCGTGAGCACGTCACCCCAGGGCGAGCGCGACCCTCTCGTGCCGATCCGCCTCGGCGTGACGCGAGCGGCGGCGCACGGTCCGGGCCAGCGCCTCGCGGAGGAACGCGTCGTCGGGGTGGTCCTCGACCAGCCCTCGGAACAGCTCCTCCGCCTTGGCGAGCTGGGCGCGCATGAAGTAGGACCGGGCCAGCAGCTCGCGGACGCTGCGCTCGGGCCGGCGGCCTGCGAGCGGCTCGAGCAGCGCCACGGCCTCCCGGTACTGGCCCTGGCGGACCAGGTCGACCGCGAAGCGGTAGGCGTCGGCGTCGTCCATGTCGGTGCCGGGCACGAGGTCCATCCCGTCGATCCGGACGTCGGCGACCACGTCGACGAGAGGGCGGTCCCGGGAGGGGTCGGTGGTCATGGGAACGTAACGCCCGTTACGGTTCGGAGTGTTCCGACCGGCCGCGTCGCGCTGCGCCGCCCCCCCGGGGCCGCTCTCCGGCCCGTCCGGCCAGCAGGGCGACCGGAAGCACCAGGAGCAGGCCGGCGCCGGCGACGCCCACGGCCGCGGCGAGCGCCTCCTGCCACGTCCCCGACCGCAGCACCTGCTCCTGCACCGCGCCCACCACGAGGATCCCGAGGGAGGAGCCGAGGCGCTGGACCGACTGGAGCAGGCCGGCCGCGCTGCCGGCGTGCGAGGCCGGGGCGATCGACAGGGCGAGCGTCTGGTTGGGCGTGACGACGAGGCCGTTCCCGGCGCCGACCACGAGCATCGCGGCGGCCGTCCACCAGGCGAGCGTCGTGCCGGGGACGGCGGCCGAGACCCCGGCGAGCGCGGCGGCGCCGGCGAGCCCGACGGCGAGCCCGGCCGCCACGACGCGGCCCCCGCGGCGGGGGAGGAGCCGCCCGGCGAGGGCGGCCGCGGCGACGGTCCCCAGCGCGAAGGGCGTCAGAGCGAGTCCGGCCGACAGCGGGTCGAGTCCGGATCCCGACTGCAGGCCCAGGCTGACCGCGAACAGCAGTCCCGTGGTCGCGCCGAACTGCACCATCGCAACCAGCAGGCCGCGACGGTAGCCGCCCTGACGGACCAGGCCGGAGGGGACGGCCTGGGGCCGACCCGTCCGGCCGCGCCGCCGTTCCCAGCCCACGGCCGCGGCCGCGAGCACGAGCGCCCCGCCCGCCCAGGCCCACGTGCCGGCGACCACCTCGCCGGGGGCGACGACCGGAACCAGGGCGCACACGACGGCAGCCCCCACGAGCAGGGCGCCGAACGCGTCGACGTCACCCCAGCGCTGTCCCCGCGGCTGCGCCGGGCGGCCGCGGGCCGCCCGGGCCAGCAGGGCCAGGAGGACGAGCGCGGCCGCCGCCTCGACGACGAACACGGCGCGCCAGCCGCCCGCCCCGGGGGCGACCGTGACCACCAGCCCGGCGAGCACGGGGCCGATGCCGGTCGCCGCGCCGACCGCGGCGCCGTACGCGCCGAACGCCCGGGCCCGGGGCCCTCCGGCGGGCAGCCGCAGCAGTTCGGCGGCCACCTGCGGTTGCAGGATGCCGGCGCCGACGCCCTGGACGACGCGTCCGGCGACGAGCACGCCGGCGGTCGGTGCGAGACAGGCGACGACGGCCCCGGCGAGGAAGACGACGGTGCCGAGACGCAGCAGCCGGTGGTGCCCGGCGACGTCCCCCGCGCGTCCGGCAGCGACCAGGACGACGGCGAAGGACAGGGTGTAGGCGATCAGCACCAGCCGGGTCGCCGTCCCGCTCAGCCCGAGGTCCCCGGCGATCACCGGCGCCGCCACATTGATCATCGTGACGTCGAGCAGGGTGAGCGCGCCGGCGCCGATGGCCAGGGCGGGGACGCCGGCCGCTGGCGCCGGACTCGGAGATCCGACCGCGCGCGCCTTGTCCGAGGCCACGCTTACGATATTATCGTCATATGGACGAGCGCCAGGGGGTGTCGGTCGAGGCGGTGCGGGGGGCGCTCGACGAGGTGCTCGACCCGTGCGCGCTGCGCGCGGGGGCCGAGATCGGCATCGTCGAGATGGGGCTGGTCCCGGAGATCTCGGTGACGGGTGGACACGTGGACGTCGCCGTCACGGTCACCGAGCCGACATGCATCATGCATCACGCGTTCGCCCGCCAGGCGCACGAGCGCCTGGCGGCCCTCCCGGGGGTCGAACGCGTCACGGTCCGCCTGGCCCCCTACCGACCCTGGCACGAGGACGTGCTCGCGCCGGAGGTCCGGCGCCGGATCGACGCCGCCCGCCGCGATCGCGGCATCCCGTTGCCCGAGCCCGTCATCCCCCCCGTCGAGAGGACGTCCGTCCCATGAGCTCTCCGGTGTCTTCCGCCCCGGCTCCCGCCGCCGCCCCGCCGCAGTCCGGCGACGGCGCACCCGGCATGCCGCCGATCGCCTCCTCCCTTCCGCTCGCCGTCGCCCAGGCCTACGTCGCCGCGGCCCTCACCGCCGCGGGGGACGGCCGGGTGGCCGTCGTCGTGGTCGACGCCGGCGGCCACGTGGTCGCGTCCGCCCGGGGGGACGGTGTCTCACCCGTCGGCCTCGAGTTCGCCCGGCGCAAGGCGGTGGCGGCGGCCTCGTTCGGGGCGCCGACGGAACAGTTCCGGCGCATGATCCTCATGGACCCGGCGCTGTCCGCCGCCATGGACGCCTTCGGGGCGGACCTGCTCGTGCTGGGCGGCGGGCTCCCGGTGGTGCGCGACGGCGTCGTCATCGGCGGGGTCGGCGTGAGCGGCGGCCACCACAGCGCGGACGCCAGGCTCGTCCTCGCCGTGGTCGAGGCGGTCGAGGGGAGCCCGGCCGCCGGGTGACCGCCACCGCCCGGGCGATCGGCCGGGTGCCCCCGAACCGTATGATGACCGCCTGTGCTCGGCGAGGTCCGGGCGGCTGTGATCTTGTGATCGTGTCCGAGACGCGCAGGCGCCCGGGACCGCGGAGTGGAAGGTGTGGCCCGTGCCGGATCCCGCTGTGGACGAGGTGGTGACCGGCGGCGCGGCCGACCGGGGGCGGGACGCGCCCAGCTGGACGCCCGCCCGGGCCGAGCCGCTGTCCCAGAAGATCGTCGCCGACGTGCGGGCCGCCCTGTTCGACGGCCGGCTGCGGGCCGGGGACTTCCTCGGGACCGAGCCCTCGCTGGCCGCCCAGTTCGGCGTCTCGCGGATGGTCGTCCGCGACGCGCTGCGAGTGCTCATGGCCTCCGGCGTGGTGACGATCAGGCCGGGCGCCAAGGGCGGCGCCCGCATCGCCTCGGCCAACCCGGACGTCGTGAGCGACGCGCTCGCCATCCAGCTGACACTGCTCGGGGTCACCGAGGAGGAGGTGCTCGAGGCCGAGCTGGCCCTGGAGGCCTGGGCGGCGGAGCTCGCCGCGGTGCGCCGTGACGAGGACGACCTCGCCGCGCTCCGTGAGGGCATCAGCCGGCTCACCGCGACCCCGGCGGACGACGCCGTCGCCTTCGCCGAGCGGGCCGTGGACATCCACGGGCTCGTGGTGCGGGCCGCGCACAACCCCGTCCTCGACGCGCAGTTCGCCACCGTCCGCCGGCTGCTGTGCCGCAGCTACGAGCGCCACCTCGCGGAGCGCGGTCGCCACGGCGCTGCCGTGGAGGCCAACCGGAGACTGGTGCGCCTCGTGGAGCAGCAGGACGCGGCGGGGGCGCGGTGGCACATGGAGCAGCGGATGCGCTCGATCATGCGGCGCGTCGACCGGAAACTGCCGTCGCCGCCCGAGCGGTGACGACGCTCCTCGCCCGGCGCCTCAGCCGGCGGCCAGGGCCCCGGCGGCGCGCCCGGCCCGCTGCTCCCGCAGCCAGCTCCACGGCGGCCGGACGGGGTCGCCGGTCCCGAAGGGGTCGCTAGCGAGCCGGGCGGCCAGCGCCGGCAGGTCCCAGCCCATCGCCCGGGCGTAGTTGCCGCCCAGGATCTTCGCCTTGATCTCCTGCGTCAGCGGGGGGAAGCCGGCCGGCAGCTCCCAGCGCCAGAACATGGGCACCCACGGGGCGGGGTGGAGCGCCGACGCGGCCACCGACCAGAAGATGCGGTCCTCGCCGCCGTCGACGGCGAGGAAGGCGCCGATCAGCTCGTTCCACCGGATCGGATCCCCGTGCATGAACGTCTGGACGCCCTCCAGGTTGACCACGACGTTGGGGTAGCGCCGCATGAGCTCCACGGTCTCCGGCAGGAACGCGAACCCGCCGTGCACGATCTCGAAGGTCATGTCCGGGAAGGCCTCCACGAGCGGCGGGCAGTCGGCCACCCCGAAGTACGGCTGGACCTCGCGGAAGGGGCCGATCGGGACGGCCTTGTGGATCCCGATCATCCGGATACCGAGCTCGCGGCAGCGCTCGACCACCCGGAACGTGGACTCGGCGTTCATGAGGGACGGGACGAACTGCTCGCCGATGAGGTCGGCGGGGTAGAACTTCACCCCGATCACGTTGCGCTGCTGCGCCTCCCGCTCCAGCCGCTCGATCGCATCCTCGCGCCAGGGGTAGACGGCGGCGTAGTTGTACACCCGCTCCGGGTACCGCTCCGCGGCGGCCACCCCCACCCACAGCGGCGAGCTGCCGTCGTAGTAGAGGCCCTCGAGCGGCACGGCGTGATAGACGGCGACGTCCGTGTGGCTCTCCGCGAACATCATCTGGGGCAGGAGCTCGGGCTGGTCGGCGAACTGCTCGTACAGCTCCTCGCGGGTGAGGTCGTACTCCGTGCCGGGGGTCAGCGTCACGTTGAACTCGTGCAGGTGGTCGCGCAGCTGGCGGACGACCTCGGTGCGGCAGTTCTCCAGCGTGAAGTTGAATCCGTGCACCGTGGCGTCGATGACGACGTTTCCCTCGATCATGAGCGTCCTCCGTTGAGATCCGGGTCCGCGGGCCGGTGAGCGGTACCGGCAGCGGGAACGAGCGGGTGGTGGCATCGGACGGTGACGTCGCCGACGAGGGACGTCGGCGGCCGGGTCTCGCAGACCGGGCTGCGGCGGGGGCAGCGCTGCCGGAACACGCAGCCCTCGTCGGGCCGGTCCCGGGCGGCCGCCGCCTGCGGCGCCGGGGGGGCGGGCGGCAGCGCCGCCTCCCGTGCCGCCTCCCGTGCCGCCCGCCGCGCCGCCTGCACCGCCGGGTCGGGCACGGGCACCGCCGCCAGCAGCGCCTGCGTGTAGGGGTGGCGCGGAGCCGCCCACAACACCTCCGAGGGCCCGGCCTCCATCAGCTCGCCGCGATAGAGCACGACGGCCCGCCGGCAGGTGCGGCGCACCAGCCCCAGGTCGTGGGCGATCATCAGGTACGAGAGGCCGTGCTCGGCGCGCAGCCGCTCGAGCAGGTCGACGATCTGCTCCCGGGTCGACACGTCGACCGAGCTGACCGGCTCGTCGAGCACCAGCAGTTCCGGCCGGGTCGCCAGCGCCCGGGCCAGCGCCACCCGCTGCCGCTGACCTCCGGACAGGTCGCGGGGATAGCGGGCGGCCAGGTCCGCCGGCAGGCCGACCTGGGCGAGCAGGTCGAGCACCCGGGCCCGCCGGGCGCGCCCGCGCAGCCCCAGGTGCAGGCCGGCCCCCTCCCCGACGAGGTCCTCCACGTCCATGGCCGGGTTCAGCGAGGCGTACGGGTCCTGCAGCACGACCTGGAGGTGGCGGCGCACGTCCCGCGGGTAGCGGCCGCCGCGCACGGGGAGTTCGCGGCCGCGGAACCACGCCCGGCCCTCGCTCGCCCGCTGCAGCCCCAGGACGACGCGGGCCAGGGTGGTCTTGCCGGAGCCCGACTCCCCGACGAGGCCGACCACCTCGCCGTCCGCCACCCGCAGGTCCACACCGGAGAGCGCGCGGACCGGGGCACGGCCGCTCCAGGCCCGGGCGGGGAACCGCACCCCGAGGCCCGCCACCTCCAGCACGGACCCGCTCACGACGGCCCGCGCATACCGGGAACCGCGGCCGGGGCGGCGGGGGCGGCGACGTCGAGCGGCCCGGTCCGGGCGGCGGCCAGGAGTTCCCGGGTGGCCGGGTGTGCCGGGCCGGCGAACAGCGGCCCCACCGGGGCGGACTCCACGATGCGGCCCCCGCTCATGACGACCACCCGGTCGCAGAGGTCGGCGACCACGGCGAGGTCGTGGGTGATGAAGAGGACGCCGGTGCCGTGGTCGTCCCGGACGCGGCGCAGCAGCGTGAGGACCTGGGACTGCACGGTGACGTCGAGCGCCGTCGTCGGCTCGTCGGCGACGATCAGCGCCGGCTCGGCGGCCAGGGCGCTCGCGACCATCACCCGCTGGGCCATGCCGCCGCTGAGCTCGTGCGGGTACGCGTCGGCCACCCGGTCCGGGTCGGCGATGCCGACCTCGGCGAGGAGCTCCAGGGCGCGCGCCCGGGCGTGGGCGCGGGAGGCGCCGCGGTGCACCCGCAGCACGTCGCCCACCTGGTCCGCGATCCGGATGCACGGGTCGAGCGCGCCCACCGGGTCCTGCGGCACGAGTCCGGCCGAGGTGGCGACGGCCGACCCGAGCGCACGCGCGTCCATGGCCTGCAGGTCGGTCCCGGCGATCCGGAGCCGCCGGGCCTCGGCCGTGACGCCCTGCGGGAGCAGGCCGAGCACGGCGGAGGCCGTGGTGGTCTTGCCGCTGCCCGAGGCGCCGACCAGCCCGACGATCTCGCCGGGCCCCACGTCGAGGTCCACGTCGGAGACCAGGGTCGTCGACCCGCCGTGCGGGGTGCCGGCCCGGACCGTGAGCCCGCGCACCGAGAGCACCGGGGACGGCCCGGTCGCCCCGGACCTCCCGGTCGCCCCGGACGGGGCCGCCGGCCCCGTCCGCCGGGGTGCCACGAGCCGCAGGGGGGCGTGCGCGCGAGGGGCCCGGCTGCGCCCCGCCAGGCTGTCCCGGGCGCCGTCGGCGATGAGGTTCGTGGCGAACACCACCGAGGCCAGGGCCAGCCCGGGCGGCATGATCGCGAAGAACTGGACGTACATGTTCTGGCTCGCCTGGGCCAGCATCCCGCCCCAGGACGGCTCCGGCGGCTGGGCTCCCAGCCCGAGCAGGCTGAGGCCCGCCAGGGTCAGCAGGGCGAGCCCCAGCACCGTCGTGGCGGTGACGAGGATCGAGCCCGCCACGTTGGGCAGCACGTGCCGCACCGCCACCCGGACCGGGGGGAGCCCGAGCGTCCGCGCCGAGTCCACGTAGAGCCGCCGTGACGCGGCCCGCACCTCCGTCCGCGTCGTGTACAGGAACAGGAACGAGAACCCCACCCCCAGGGCGATCGTCGCGCTCCACACGCCACGGCCGAGGACCGCGATCACCGCGGTCAGCAGCACGATGCCCGGCAGGGCCTGGACGGCCTCGACCACCCGCATGACGACGGTGTCCACCCGGCGCCCGGCCAGGCCCACCGTGAGCCCGAGGGGGACGCCGACGGCGAACGCCAGGGCGGCGGCGGCGGTCGCGGCGAGCAGGTCCTGGCGGCCCCCGTGGATGAGCCGGGCGAGGACGTCGCGGCCGGCCTCGTCGGTCCCGAGCCAGTGCCCGGCGCTCGGGTCCTGCAGCACCGCGCGCAGGTCCTGGGCCAGCGGGTCCTGCACCCAGGGCAGCGCCGGCCCCACCACGAGGACCGCGATGACGAGGACCATGTACCCCAGGCCCACGACGGCGCCGCGATGGCGCAGGAAGCGCCGCACGAAGGACACCCGGCCGGCGGTCGCCGTCATGCGTGCCGGACCCTCGGGTCGAGGCCGAGCTGGGTCAGGTCGCCGACCAGGTTCACCGCGGCCACCAGGCACGCGCTCACCACGGCGATCGCCTGGATCACCGGGACGTCGCCGCGACTGGCCGCGTCGACCAGCGACTGTCCCAGGCCCGGCAGCGCGAAGACCACCTCGACGAGCGCCGAGGCCCCGAAGCAGGCGATGAACACCAGGCCGGTCGACGCGACCACCGGTGGGGCGGCGTTGCGCAGGACGTGCCGGGTGACGATGCGGGCGGGGGACAGGCCCCTGACCCGGGCCATCCGGACGTGCTCCTGGTTCATGACGTCGAGCACGGACGAGCGGGACAGCCGGGCCAGGTGGGCCACCCCGAACAGGGCGACGGCGATCCCCGGCAGGACGAGGCCGCGCGCCCACCCCCCGACGGAGTCGGCCGGGCTCACCCAGCCCGTGGCGGCGAACAGCGGCCACTGGATCGCGAACAGGGCGACCAGCAGCATCGCCAGCCAGAACGGCGGGATGGAGATGGCCACCGCGGCGGCGGCCCGGACGACGTGGTCGACCGGGCCGCCGGCGCGGACGCCGGCGGCCACTCCGGCGCCGATCCCCACGGCGCAGGAGATCAGCAGGCCCGCGACGGCGATGGACAGGGTGACCGGGAGCCGCTGGCCGACCAGCTCGCCGATCGGTGCGCCGCTGGTCCAGGCGTCGCCGAAGTCCCCCCGCAGCGCGCCGCCCAGCCAGCTGACGTACTGCACCGGCCACGGGCGGTCCAGCCCCAGCTCGGCCTCGAGAGCGGCCCGGCTCTGCGGTGTCTCCTGGGTCCCGAGCATGATCGCCACCGCGTCGACGGAGCCCAGCCGGGGCAGCAGGAAGGCGAGCAGGGACACGACGAGGACGAGCAGCACGCTGGCGGCCACGCGCCGCAGCACGTACCAGATCATCCGCGCCTCCCTTGCCGTCGGTGTGTAAACCATAATATGAATAGCACCTGGTGACCAGGTCGCCCTGACCCAGACAACGACGTCGGTACCCGGGAGGCGCACGATGGACCACGACCACCACCCCGACCACCACCCCGACCACCACGGCCGGCCCGGCCACCCCCACCACGGCCATCGCCCCCGCCACGTCACTCGTCGGACCGCGCTCGGGCTGTTCGGTCTGGCGGGGGCCACCGCGACGCTGGCCGCCTGCTCGGGCGACGCCGCCGCCCCCGCCGCGTCGGGGGGCGCGACCGGCACCGGCACCCTGCGGCTCGGGACGAACTGGCCGTTCGTCACCTTCGACGCCCACGACGCGATCCGCGCCGGGGCCGCGGGGGCCAACTACTGGCGCCCGGCGCTGGACTGCCTGGTCCACGAGGACGGCGAGGGCCGCCTGACCCCGGGGCTGGCCGAGTCCTGGGAGATGACGGCCGAGCGGATCGTGCTCGGCCTGCGCGAGGGCCTGCTCTTCCACGACGGGTCGGCCTGCGACGCCGAGGCCGTCGTCGCCAACCTGGAACGGGCCCGCGCCGACACCCTCACGCAGCCCGGGTTCCGGACCGTCACCGCGATCACGGCGGCCGACGCCCGGACGGTGGAGATCGCGCTGTCCGCTCCGGCGCCGCTGCTGCCCCGTCTGCTGAGTGCCAACGCCGGCATGATGATCAGTCCGGCGATGTTCGACCAGGAGGACGTCGCCCGCCGCCCGGTCGGCACCGGCGGCTGGGAGTACCAGCAGGGCGAGTCCGTGGAGGGCCAGCGCTACGTGTACACGCGGTTCGCCGACTACTGGGATCCCGACTCGGTCCTCGTGGACCGTCTGGAGCTGGTGCAGCTGGTCGACGCGAGCGCCCGCCTCAACGCCGTGCTCTCGGGCCAGGTGGACCTGACCGCCTTCGACAGCGCGCAGGCACTCCAGGCCGATCGGGACCCCCTGTCGCTGGTGGGCCGTCCCGGCCAGCGCTTCACCGTGGCCGTCCTCGACCGGGACGGCACCACGGTGCCCGCCTTCGCCCGCGCCGAGGCCCGGGCCGCGCTGGGCTGGGCGCTGGACCGGGAGGCGCTGGTCGAGGGCGTGATGGGCGGCCTGGGCACCCCGGCGACGTCGTTCGTGCTGCCCGACCAGGACGGGTACGACGCCGCCAACGACGAGATCTACGGCTACGACCCGGACCGGGCGCGGTCCCTGCTCGCCGAGGCCGGGTTCGCCGACGGGTTCAGCTTCCCCTTCCCGTCGATCCCCGCGTTCCAGCGGGTGATCGAGGCCGTGGTGGAGCAGTGGGCCGAGGTGGGCATCCGGGCCACGATCGAGCCCCTCGACCCCTCGCAGTACGGCCCCGCCACCCAGCGCGGGGAGTACCCCATCTTCCTCAGCCCGTTCTTCGGCGGCGACATGCAGGAGCCGATGGAGCGCTTCGTCGGTCCCACCGCCTCGACGAACCCCTTCCAGGTCGACGACGGACCGGCCGCCGAGGCCCTCGCCGAGCTGCAGCGCACCCTCGACCCCGACGAGCGGGACCGGGTGACCGCCGAGACGGTGGGGCTCGTGCTCGAGCAGGGGATCCTCATCCCCTGCTTCGTGGGTGACCAGACGGCGGTGGTGCGGGACGGGGTCGAGGGCGTGGCCTGGACCTACGCCAACGACCTCGCCCCGCAGCCCTACGGGGTCGCGGTCGGCGGCTGAGGGCCCGTCCCGCCGCCGAGGGCGGCGGCGATCTCCGCGACGTCCTGGAAGTACAGGGTGTCGCTGGAGATCCGGCCGCCCTCGACGGTGAACACCTCGACCATCGGCTGGTCGACGGCGGTCCCCGTGGCCCGCGCCGTGGCGACGAAGCGGCCCTCGAGGTACACCCGGTCGCCGGCGTCGGTGAGCTTCGGCTCGGGCACCCGGCCGACCTCCCAGGACGTCATGAGGGCCCGGCCGTAGTCGCCGAAGCGGTCGCGCGGGTACACCCCGCCGTACGGCAGGGACCGCGGCACGACGATCGTCGCGTCGTCCGCCCAGTAGCGGTCGTGGGGGGGCGGGCCGCTCCGGGCGAGCAGGGCGGAGATCCAGCCCTGGACGACGGCGAGGGCGGACACGGGTGCGTCGGTCGTGCTCATGGGGTACCTCCGAGAGTGGCGGGGACGGGGTGGCCGTGCAGGACCCGGCAGGCGTGGTCGAGGGACGCGGCCGCGGCCGGGGCGGACAGGTCGGACGAGCGGAACGCGACGACCCCGTCCGGCCGGACGAGGACGGCCCCCGCCGGCCCGACGCCGTGCGCGCCCGTGAACGTCGCCGTCCCGGCGTCGTCCACGCGCGCGACGTCCAGGCCGGCGCGGTCCGCCGCCTCCTGCCACGGGCCCGACCCGGCCTGCGGGCCGACGATCAGCACCGGGCGGGGGCCGATCAGCCGCAGGGACGACGTCTCCCGGCCGGCCACCGGCAGCCGGGTCGCGGGCAGTCGGGCCCCGGGCGCCGCCGACAGGTCCGGTGTCGCGTCGTCCTCCGGCGGGGCCGGGTCGTCGGGCCCCGGCACGAAGGCGCCGGCGCCGTAGCGGTACCCCAGCGTGACGCTGAGCGGCGGGCGCCCCGG
>JBHJOJ010000202.1:0-10918 GCA_050329835.1 Kineosporiaceae bacterium
CTCGCCGGTGCCCGGGTCCTCCCCGGGGGCCGCCGTCGCGGGCGCGCTCGGGGCGAGCGTGGTGGCCACACCCGACCCGACGACGCCGGTGGCGGAGGCGGCCGGAGCCGGCTCCGCGGTCGCGTCCGGACGGGGCGACTCGGCGTCCGCCGCCAGCCGGCCGGGGTCGCGGGGCCCGGACGGCCACGGTGTTCCGGAGAGCGCTGCCGCCACCAGGCCGAGGACGGCCAGCCCCGCGACCGCCCAGATGGCGGCGATCTGCACGCCACGGCGGGAGCCGGCCCGCCGCAGTGCCCTGAGCCACGTCGTCACCCGGTCCGCACCTCCGCGCCCGCGCTCACGGCGCGATCGGCCAGGTTAGCGCCGGTCCGTCCGGTCCGGGGCGGGTTCGCACCAGCCCCACCCCTGGCCCTCCCATTTCTCACCCCGCGTCGATGCCGCGGGACACGACGTAGCGGGCCAGGGCACCGGGCTGGCGGAGGTCGACGGCCTCGCGGCCGCCGAGGACGGGCGGCCGGCCGGGGGATCCGGGGCGCCGCCGATCGACCGCCGGCCACGCGGGGGCCCGGCGCCGCGCGGCGTCCGGCCGGCCGACGAGGTCGTCGAACACCCCCACGTAGGCCTCCGCCTGGGGCTGCCAGTCCAGCTCGGTCGCGCACCGGGTGCGGGCGGCCACCCCCATGGCGCGCCGGCGCTCGGGGTCGTCGAGGAGCGCCGCGACGGCCTCGGCGAACGCCGCCTCGTCACCGCTGGGGACGTAGACCGCCGCCCCGGCCGCCGAGCGCCGCGTCTCCAGCAGGTCGAAGGCCACCACCGGCAGGGCGTGGGCCATGTACTCCATGGTCTTGTTCATCGTCGACACGTCGTTGAGCGGCGTCCGCAGGTCCGGGCACAGGCCCAGGCAGGCCGTCGACAGGTGGTCGGCGATCTCGGGGGGGCCGACCCGCCCGGTGAACGTCACCGCGTCGCCGAGCCCCAGGTCGGCCGCGTAGCGGCGCATGTCGTCCAGCACGTCCCCGAAGCCCATGAGGACGAGGTGGACGTCGGTGCGGCCGATCCGGTGCACGAGGTGGTGCATGATCCGCAGCAGGACGTCGATGCCGTCCTGCGGACCCATGATGCCCACGTAGGCGAGCAGGTGGCGGGCTCCGGCGCGCAGCTCGGGCCGCCCGGGGAGGGGGCGCATCCGGGCGGTGTCCGGACCGCTGCGGACGACCGTCGTGCGTCCCGCCGGCAGCCGGCCCCGGCGCGTCGCGACGGCCCGGTAGGACTCGTTGGTGACGACCACGTGGTGGGCCAGCCGGTAGGTCATCCGCTCGAGGAACAGCAGGGCCGCCAGCTGGGCGCGGGCAGGCGGGCCGGACGGCTCGCCGAACCGGGACCGGAACAGCTCCGGGTTGAGGTCGTGCTGGTCG
The DNA here is from genome assembly GCA_050329835.1 of Kineosporiaceae bacterium. GTDB lineage: Bacteria > Actinomycetota > Actinomycetes > Actinomycetales > JBBAYJ01 > JANNOG01. The sequence continues at coordinate 1,416 of JBHJOJ010000202.1, forward strand.
AAGACGAACCTCACGCCCCACGGCCGCCACAGCGCGGCCAGCGCCCAGTAGGTGTCCGGCGGGTTGCAGGCCTGGAGGACGTCGAAGCCGTGCCGGCGGCGGACCCGGACCGACAGCCACGCGGTGCGCCACCAGCAGTAGCCGAACTCCAGCAGGTAGCCGAGCAGGCCCCGGGCCGGTGGGGGCGGGGCGTACTTGTACAGCCGGACCCCGTCGAGCTCCTCGTGCGCGGCCTCGCCCGGACCGCGCGGGCAGACGACGCTCACGCGGTACCCGGCGTCCCTCAGGGCCAGGCACTCCAGCCACACCCGGCGGTCCAGGGGGACCGGCAGGTTCTGCACGATGATGAGCACCCCCGGTGCCCGGCCGCCCGGCACGGGCCCAGCGTGCCCGAGACCTCCGGGGCCCGCCGGGTTTTCCACCCGACCGGCGGCACCCTCAGCCGGCGACGGCGATCAGCGACTTCGGCAGCCCCAGGACCCGTTCGACGACGACGCGCGAGCCGGGGAGGAGGTGGGCGAGCTCGGTGCGGCCGACGAGCTCGGTCGACAGCACCTCCTCGACCGCCGCCCGGTGGTCGGGCGGCGCCGAGTGGGCCAGCGGCCACCGTCGGGCCACCACCGCCCGCGCCGCGACCGGCAGGAACTGCATGCCCGGGAACAGCCAGTGCGGCTCCAGCGGGAAGTAGCGGTAGGGCGTCTGCACCCAGTGCCGCGGGGCCGCCGCGAGGACGGCCGCGGCGAGCTGCCGGCGTCGGGCGTAGCCCCCGACGTGCTCCAGCAGGCTGTTGGACACCACGAGGTCGAACGGCTCCGCGGTGCGGAACGTGCACGCGTCGGCGGTCACGCACCGCACCGGCAGCGGTCCCGGGGCCGGCCCGGGCAGGTCGTGGACCAGGTTGACGACGGTCACCGACGCGGGTCGGTGCGGGGCGCGGGCCCAGAACCCGGCCGTTCCACCGAGGTCGAGGACCCGGAACCCGTCGAGGCCCGGGAACGCGGCGAGCATCAGGTCCCATCGGCGCCGCCGCAGCCGCTCCCCGACCGAGCCGGGACCCTCGACCAGCAGTCGTCGCAGCCGCACGGTCCGTCTTCCGGGACGCAGCCGGCTAGCGGGCGGGAACGGGCGACGCAACGGAGGCCGCCGGCCCCGGGACCGGGGACCGGCGCGCCCGGAGGCGTTCGGCCGCCAGCACCGCCGCCACCGTGAGGGCCGCGCCGAGCAGGGCGGTGGCGGCCAGCGCCCGGGCGGGCCGCCCGGCCGCGTAGGCCACCTCCGGCCGCTCGGGCACCAGCTCGAGCCGCATCCGCCGCTGCTCGGGCACGTCCGCGCGGTCGTGCAGGGACGCGAGTGCGGCCTCGAGGTCCGCGACGGCGTGGTCGAGGTGGGCGGCCGCCGCCGCGGGCGTCGGGCCGACCGCCTGGACGTCGAACACCGGGCGGTCGAAGTCGTTCGACCACTGCCCGCCGCGGTCCCTCAGCCGCACCGCGTACCCGTCCCGCTCACCCTGGCCGGCCAGGCTCGCCGCGCTCGACACCGGGCGCGCGTCGCCCGACTCGTCGTTCACCATGCTCGCCAGCACCCCCGCGGTCGCGATGACGCTGTACTCCCGGCCCCAGAACGGGTTGGGCCCGGTCGACGCGCCGGGCGGCAGCAGCACGACGCCCGCCCGCGCGAGATGGAGACCCTCCTGCGCGTGCACCGCGGCCAGCGCCCCCGCGGTCGCCAGCACCCCGACGAGCACGACGACCACGTTGCGGCGCAGCGCGCCCCCGACCTTCCGCAGCGCCACGTCCGGTCCTCCTCCTCCTCCGCCCCCACGAGGATAGGCTGCACCCGGACGGGGGAGACAGGCGTCGGACGGGTGCATTCCGTCCCGCTGCCGCGCCGCGCGCGCTTACCCTTCCCGTGACGACGCGGGCCGTCCGGGCGGTCGTGGGCGGAGAGGTGGTGCCGTGCTCCTGTCGGACTGGCGTGTGCTGCTGCGCCGCTGGTACGTCGTGCTGGCCGGGCTGGCGGTGACCGCCGCGCTGTGCCTGGGCGCGGCGACGTGGGTTCCGGCGAGGTACGACGCGGTGTCGACGGTGCTCCTCCTCCCGCCCGAGACCGTGGTCGACGGCCGCCCGACCAACCCGTACCTCGGCCTCGGCGGGCTCGACGGCATGGCGGACGTCCTCAGCACGGCCATGACGGACGCCGCGGTGCAGCAGGCCGTCGCCGACGAGGGGCTGACGGTCGAGTACGGCCTCGGTCGCGACCTCACCCAGTCCGGCCCCGTCATCGTGGTCCAGGTCACCGGGCGCACCCGGGACGAGGCGCTGCGGGCCCAGCAGTTCCTGCTCGACCGGCTGCCCGGGCGGCTGGACGCGCTGCAGGAGGCCGTCGACGTCCGGCCCGCGGCCCGGATCACGTCGACGGTCATCACCCAGGACGAGGTGCCCGAGGTCAACCGGCGCACCCAGACCCGGGTCCTGCTGGTCGCCGCGGCCGGGGGCCTGGCGGTGACCTACCTGCTGGCGGCACTGGTGGACGGGATCGTCTCCGCCCGCCGCCGGGCGGGGCGGCCCGCGGCGGCCGTCCCGGTCCGGGCGGCGGAGCCCGGGGGTCCGGCGGGGTCCGGTTCGCGGGAGCCGACCCTCACCCTGTTCGAGCCGGGGGGTCGCCGCGGGGTGGTGGGGACGCCGCAGCGGGACCGTGAGCCGTCGCGCTGACCCCGCCGCGCCCGGCGTCGCGACGTCGGTGCCCGCCGGCGACGGCACGACCCTGCTCACCGGCTACGTCGTGCTGCTCCTGCTCATCCCCTCGGCGTACGTCGTGGGACCCCTGGGGGCCGCCGGGACCCCGGCCCAGGTCTTCGCCATGGCCATGGCCCTGTGGTGGGTGGGTCGCCGCCTGGCCCGGCCCCGGGCCGCGGCGCCACGCCCGCAGCCGGTCCGCGCGGCGCTGCTGGTCCTCCTCGGCGCGGCCCTGGCCAGCTACGCGGCGGCGAACCTGCGGGCGATCGAGGGCGTCGAGGCGACCGCGGCCGACCGCGGGCTGCTCACCCTCGTCGCGCTGCTCGGGGTGGTCCTCGTGGCCGGGGACCAGATCCCGTCCCGGCACCGCCTCGACGTGCTGCTGCGCCGGCTGGTCCTCCTCGGCGCCGCGGTCGCCGCGTTCGGGCTGGTGCAGTTCGTGACCGGCAGCAGCTTCCTGGAGTACCTGCGCCCGCCGGGTCTGGTCGTCAACAGCGCCCTCGTGGGCGTGGGGGAGCGGGGCGGCTTCTCCCGGCCGGCCGCGACGGCCCTCTCGCCGATCGAGTTCGGCGTCGCCATGACCATGCTCCTGCCGCTCGCGGTGCACTACGCGCTGCACGACGCCCACCGGGGGCGGCTGGTGCGCTGGGTGCCGGTGGCCCTGCTGGCCCTCGCGGTCCCGGTGGCGGTGTCGCGGTCGGCGATCCTCGGTGCCGCCATCGCCTTCGCCCTGATGCTGCCGACCATGACGCCGCGGGCCCGCCGCGGGGCGGTGCTGGCCGCGCTCGGCCTGGTCGCCCTGGTGTACGTGGCGGTGCCGGGGATGCTCGGCACCCTGCTGCGCCTGTTCACCGGGATCGGCGACGACGCCAGCGCCGAGTCCCGGACCAGCAGCTACGGGCTGGCCTGGGAGTTCATCTCGCACTCGCCCGTGGTGGGACGCGGGTTCGGCACGTTCCTGCCGGAGTACCGCATCCTCGACAACCAGTTCCTCCTGACGACCATCGAGATGGGCGTCCTGGGCCTGCTGGCGCTGCTCGGGCTGCTCGGCACCGGCGCGGTCGTGGCCGCGCGGATCGCGCGCGCCCACCGCCGCGCCGACGCCGGGCGGCTGGCGCAGGCGCTGCTGGCCTCGCTCGCCGCGGGGGCGGCGAGCTTCGCGCTGTTCGACGCCCTGTCCTTCCCGATCGTCGCGGGGCTGACCGTCCTCGTGCTGGGCGCCGTGGGCGCCCTGCACGGCCTGGTCCGGGCCCCCTGACTCAGGACCGGTTGGCCTCGACGAAACCGGCGAGGCTGCCGAGCGTCTCGAAGACCTCGGCGGTGACGTCGGCCTCGAAGCCGAACCGGTCCTCCAGCGCGGTGATGAGCTGGACGACGCCCAGGGAGTCCAGCTCCGGCAGCTCGCCCAGCAGGCCGGTGGCGGCGTCGAGGCCGCCGGCGCGGTCGTGCAGGCCGAGGGTCTCGACGACGACGTCCCGGACCTCGTCCAGGGTGGTGGCGGTGGCGTCCATGGCGTCCTCGGTCCTTCGCGATCGGGTCGGGGGGCGGTCAGACCAGCACTTCGGCCGGTTCGGGGTGGCTGAGGAAGGCGGTCGGGCTCGCCGTGCGGCCGTAGGCCCCGGCCTGGAAGACCACGACGAGGTCGCCGACGTCGGCGGCCGGCAGCTCCACCTGGTCGCCGAGCAGGTCGAGCGGGGTGCACAGGTTCCCGACGACGCTGGCGGGCCCGGCCACCGCCTCTCCCATCCGGTTGCCCACCACCAGCGGGTAGTTGCGGCGCAGGACCTGGCCGAAGTTGCCCGAGGCGGCGAGCTGGTGGTGCAGGCCGCCGTCGACGACCAGGAAGGTGCGCCCGCGGGACTCCTTGCGGTCCACGACCCGCGTCACGTAGACGCCGGCCTCCCCGACCAGGTACCGGCCGAGCTCGACGACCACGCGGGCGTCCGGGAACTCGCGGCGGACCGGGCCGGACACGAGCTCGGCCAGGGCGGCGCCCACGGCGTCCAGGTCGAGCGGGGCGTCCTTGGGGAAGTAGGGGATCCCGAACCCGCCGCCGAGGTTGAGGTAGCGCACCGGCCCGGGCGCCCCCGCGGCGAGCCGGGTGACGAGGTCGACGGTGCGCCGCTGGGCGTCGGCGAGGATGTCGGCGCGCAGGTTCTGCGACCCGGCGAACACGTGGAAGCCGAGGAAGTCGACCCCGCCCAGGCCGGCGAGCAGCGCGGGGACCTGTTCGGCGTCGACGCCGAACTGCTGCGGCCCGCCGCCCATCCGCATCCCCGAGCCCTTGACCTGGAAGTCGGGGTTCACCCGGACGGCCACCCGGGGCCGGACGCCGATCCGCTCGCCGACCTCGCGGACCCGCCGGGCCTCGGTGGCGGACTCCAGCTCGACGGTGACCCCGGCCGCGACCGCCTGGGAGAGCTCGGCCGGCGTCTTGCCGGGCCCGGCGAAGCTGATCCGGTCCGCCGGCAGCGGCGTGTCGAGCGCCGCGCGCATCTCCAGCGCGGAGGCCACGTCCAGGGAGTCGACGAGCCGGGCGAGGTGCTGGACCACCGCCGGCATCGGGTTCGCCTTGATCGCGTAGCTGAGCTGCAGCTCGGGTGGGAGGGTGCGGCGGAGCAGGGCCACCCGCTCGCTCAGCAGCGCCCGGTCGTAGGCGAAGAACGGGGTGCCGCCCACCCGCTCGGCCAGCCGGTCGACGGGGACGCCGCCGACGAGCAGGCGGCCGTCGCGGACCGCGAACCGGGCCACCGTGGGGTGCGTCACGACGGGGCCTCCGGGGCGGCGGCGACGCCCGTGGCCTCCGTGGCCCCCAGGGACTCGGCCTGCGCCCGCAGCGCGGACCGGTCGAACTTGCCGTTCGGAGAGCGCGGCAGCTCGGGCCGGACGTCGACCCGCGACGGCACCATGTACAGCGGCAGGGCGCGGCGCAGGGCGGCGAGCAGCTCCGCGGCGTCCAGGGTGCCGCCCGGCGCCGCGGGCGTGGCCACCAGCACGATCCGCTGGCCCAGGCGGTCGTCGGGGACCCCGAGCGCGACGGCGTCGCGCACCAGGCCGGTGTCGTAGGCGGCCTCCTCGACCTCCGTCGGGCTCACCCGGTACCCGGACGTCTTGATCATGTCGTCGATGCGGCCGACGAACGAGAGGAAGCCGTCGGCGTCCCGGACCGCGAGGTCCCCGGACCAGACGGCCAGCTCCGGCGTCGTGATCCCGGGGTCGCGGCCCGGGGCCGGCCGGAAGCGCTCCGCGGTGCGCCCGGGGTCGTTCCAGTACCCGAGCGCGACCAGGGGTCCGCGGTGGACCAGCTCGCCGGGCTCGCCGGGGTCGCACTCGGTACCGTCCGGGCGCACCACGAGGACCTCGGCGTTGGGGATGGCCCGCCCGATCGAGTCGGGGCGGCGGTCGACCTCGGCCGGGTCGAGGTAGGTGCTCCGGAACGCCTCGGTGAGCCCGTACATGAGGTAGGGGCGGGCGGTCGGGAACAGCTCGCGGAGCCGCTGCAGCGTCGCCCGGGGCATCCGGCCACCGGTGTTGGCGACGTAGCGCAGGTGGGCCGTCGCCTCGGCCGGCCAGTCGGCGCCGGCGAGCTGGATCCACAGCGGGGGCACCCCCGTGAGGCCGGTCACGCGGTGCCGGGCGCAGAGCCGGACCGCGTCGGCGGGCAGCACGTGGTTGTGGAGCACGACGTGGGCGCCGACCGCGAAGGCGGTCGTGAGCTGGCTGAGGCCGGCGTCGAAGCTCAGCGGCAGCGCGGCGAGGATGACGTCGTCGGCGGTGTTGCCGAGGTAGTGGCTGACGCTCTCGGCGCCGACCACGAGGTTGCGGTGGCTGAGGACGACGCCCTTCGGCCGCCCGGTGCTGCCGGACGTGTAGAGGATCGCCGCCATGTCGGTGTCGACGCCGGACCCGGCCCTCTCGCCGGGGGCCTCCGCACCGGCCTCGCCGGCGGCCCGCCACGGCGTGACGGCTGGCGTCCCGGGGCCGTTCCTCCCCTCGCCGCCGACCACGACGACGTGCTCCAGCGCCTTGCAGCCGTCGAGGTCGCCCGCCAGCAGGTCCAGCCGGTCCGGTGAGGTGACGAGGACGCGCACGTCGCAGTCGCCCAGGATGTGGGCCACCTGCCGGGCCTTGAGCAGGGGGTTCACCGGGACGGCGACCCCCTCGGCGAGCGACGCTCCGACGATCGCCGCCACCGTCTCGGGGCGCTTGTCCAGCCACACCGCGACCCGCTCGCCCCGGCGCAGGCCGAGCCCGGCGAGCAGGCCGGCGGCGCGCGAGACGGCGTCCCACAGCTCGGCGTACGTCAGCGTGACGTCCTTGTGGGTGAGCGCGGGGGCGTCCGGCCGGGCGGCCGCCGCCTGGGCGAGGAGGTGGTGGACCCGGGTCCGCATGCTCGCTCCTACCAGGGCACGCACGTCAGCTCGCTGTACAGGTCGTCGATCCGGTCGGGGGACAGGTCGCTGCGCACCATCTTCGGGCGGGACCGGACGGGGCCCGCGGACCAGGCCGGGGCGGGACCGGTGATCCGCCGCTCCGCGAGGGTGAACGGCACCCCGTGACGCAGCAGCAGATGCCGTGCCAGCGACCGCCAGGCCCCCGCCAGCAGCAGCGGGTCCGAGACGTGGAGGATCGCGGCGAACAGCGGCAGGTCCTTGCGCCGGACGCGTCGGAAGACCACGTGGCAGGTGCGGCCGTCGCGGACCAGGACCACCTGGCGGGCGGCGGCGGCCCCGGCGTGGTCGCGGCAGCGGTCCAGCTCCGGACCGGTGAGCACCTCCTCGAGGCGCCGCGGGTCGGCGACCACCCGGGCGTCGCCCGGCAGCGGCGGCCAGGGCAGGTTCGGCACGAGCAGGGTGGTCGTGTCGAGGTGGACGAAGCCGAGCCGGGCGTTGAGCGCGACCACGGAGCCGCTGGGCGACAGGTCGGTGTAGTGCAGGCCGGGGCGCGAGGTCAGGGCCGACAGCAGGCGCAGCCCCCGGAACCGGTGCTCCGGCAGGACGCACCAGGCGCCGAGGTTGCAGAACCGCTCGCGGCGGCCGTCGATCTCGCGCTCGGAGTAGAAGGCGAGGTAGGCGCCCACGACGTCGCCGGCGTCGTCGCGCAGCAGGTACCCGTGGTCGGGGGCGTCCACCTTCCACGGCACCCGCAGCGCGCGGGCCCAGGCGTCGGCGGTCACCCGGCGGTTGAGGTGACGGTGCAGGAAGGCCCCGACGGCGGGCAGGTCGGCGTCGGTGATGGGAGCGACAGCGACGCTCATCCCCCGGTCCCCGCACGGTTCGCCACGAGGTCACGGTAGGGGCTGCCGCCCGGGACGGCGGCCGGATTGCCCCGCTCGGGTCAGCGGTCCTCGGGAACCCTACGGATCGACGGCGGTGAGGGCGTCGACGGCGTCGAGCGGGTCCACCCGGGGCTCGTCGAGGATCCGGTCGACCGTCCTGGCCACCCGGGCCGGATCGGCGTCCGGGAAGCGGCGCGACACCAGCCGGACGAGGATGTCCCGGTGGCCCTCCCGGTGGCCCTCCCGGTGGCCCTCCACGTGGCCCTTCAACTCTCCCCTGCGCTCACCCTCGGCGATGAGGTCACCGCCGAAGTACGTCCCGCGCAGGTCGTCGACGAGTTCCTGCAGGAAGCTGCTCATGACGGTCCTCCTCGCATACGACAACACGGTAGCGCGCAGGGCGCCGGCGGGGCAGAGCGCGAGCGCCGCGAGCACGAGGTCGGCCTGCAGGGCGGTGTCGCCCACCGCGGCGATGGCGTCGACGACGGGGACCACGACGTCGGGATCCCCCCGGATCAGCGCCAGCGGGGCCAGCGCCGGGTCGTCCAGCAGCACAGCGGCCGGCGTCGAGGGGACGTGCCACAGATGGACCCGGTTCACCAGTCCGCCGAGCTCGTAGCGGGTCGGCATCGGCGGGCCGTCGAGCTGGACGAGCACCTGCACCAGCCGGGTCACCGGAGCTAGGCGGGTGCTGCCGGCCAGGCGGATCGCGTACTCGGCCATCCGGCGGCCCATGGCGGGGTCCGGCCGGCTCTGGATCTCCAGATGGACGACGGAGCCGTCCGCCGCCGCGTACACCAGGTCGGCCCGGTGGGCGCTCACCGGGAGTTCGGTCGGACGAGCCGTGAGACCGGAGAGATCGACGGAGACCCCCAGCCGGTTGAGGACCTGACCCAGCCCGGCGTCGATCATTCGCTTGGCGTGATGGTCCCGGTCGTGACGAGCAGGGCGCGGGCCCAGCGCCCGGCCCGCCTCCGCCACGTCCCGCTCGGTCACGAGACCGACGGTGCCGAGGCCCGCGCCTGCACAGCGGACCGACGCGGGCCTCCTGTGGACGGGCGGCGGATCCGTGCACAGTCTGTGGTGTCATCGGCCCCGGCCCGCGAAAGGGTGAATCGGGAGCGGCGGGATGGTCCGTAGCTCTAGCATCGACCGCGATGACCAGCATCGTCATCGCCGCGCACGACGAGGCGGCGGTCGTCGGCCGCACCCTCGACGCCCTGCTCACCGGGGCCGTCCCGGGCGAGTTCGACGTCACCGTGGTCGCCAACGGGTGCACCGACGACACCGCGGCGGTCGCTGCGGCCCGCCCCGGCGTCCGCGTCCTCGACCGGCCGGAGCCCGGCAAGGTGGGGGCGCTCAACGCCGGCGACGCGGTCGCGTCCGGCTTCCCCCGGCTCTACCTCGACGCGGACATCGCCCTGACGGCCGCCGACGTCCGGACCCTGGCGGCCGCCGTCCGGCCCGCCGGTGCGGCGCTGGCCGCCTCC
>JBHJOJ010000203.1:0-2787 GCA_050329835.1 Kineosporiaceae bacterium
AGCAGCCGCGCCCGCGCCGCCGGATCGCGCACCTGCGCGAGCAGGAAATCACGCTCGTTCAGCGGCTCGCCGGCCACGTACATCTGCGTCGTCCAAGGCGTGCCACCCGGCACCGTCACCGCGAAATGGATGTGCGGCGTGCGGCCGGGATACGGCACCGGCCGGATCGTGCGAAAGCGGTAGGCGCCGTCGCCGTTGGTCCGCACCCGGCCGTAGCCCTGGAACCCCTCGTCCCGCGGGCCGGGGTCGCGGGGATGGCGGTAGCGCCCGAGGGCATCGCACTGCCAGATGTCGACCAGGCTGTCGACGACGGGGTAGAGCTTCTCCTCGGGCGGGGACCACGGCTTGAGCAGGTAGTGGTCGACGTCCACGACGTTGATCGCCGCGATCGCGGCGTCGGTGTCGGCGTAGGCGGTGAGCAGGGCGCGCCGCGCCAGCGGCACCACGTCCATGGCCTGCTCGAGGAACTCGATGCCGTCCATCCCGGGCATCCGGTAGTCGGCGAGGATCGCGGCGACCGACCCGCCCCGGCGGACGATCTCGCGCAGCGCCTCCAGCGCAGACTCCCCCGACTCGGCCCGGACGACCCGGAACTCCTGGCCGTACCGGCTCCGGAGATCCCGCGCCACGGCCCGCGAGACCGCGACGTCGTCGTCCACCGTGAGCAGCACGGGACGCCCCGGCTGCTCACCGCCGGCCGTCTCGCTCATGCAGGACCCCCCGTCACCGGCGCGGCCGGACGTCATCGCGGGCGGGACTGACGCTCACATGAGCCTCCGGAGGGACGACGGGAGCCGTCATCCTCGCAAGCCGGGCGCGGGCGTCGCCAGCCGCGTTCGCCGCGGGCCGAGAACCGCGCGACCGGCCCGGGCCGGTGGCACCTCCCGTCAGCCGGCCTGGACGGCGCACCCGCACCCGACGAGCGCGGCCACCACCGCGTCGACCCCGGCCTCGGCGTCGGCGCCGGTGCCCTCGGGGATCGCCGACATGATCGAGAAGGCGACCGTCCGGCCGTCGGCCGTCGTCGCGTACCCGGCGAGGGTGCGCGACCCGCTGAGGGACCCGGTCTTCGCCCGGACCACGCCGCCCGCGTCGGCGGCCGTCTCGGACGCGAAGCGCTCGGACAGCGTCCCCGACAGGCCCGCCACCGGCAGCAGCCGCGGCAGCAGGCCGAGGTCGGGATCGTCCGACGTGGCCGCCGCCCGCAGGACGCCCGCCAGCACCGACGCGGGCACCACGGACCCCCGCGACAGCCCGCTGCCGTCCTGGACGACGGTCCCGGTGGTGTCGACCCCGGTCGCGGCCACCGCCTCGACGAGGAGCCGGCCGGCCTCCGGCAGGGACGGCTCCGCGCCCAGCTCGCGGGCGACCAGGCCGGCCAGGGCGTCCGAGACGGTGTTGTCGCTGGTGCTCAGCGAGTGGGCGACGATGTCGGACACCGGGGCCGACCGGACGTCGGCCAGCGGTGACGCCCCCGTGACCGGCGTGGTCGTGACCACGACGGAGCCCACCGTCACGCCGGCCGCCCGCAACCCCTCGGCGAAGGCCTCGCCGGCGCTGGTGGCGGGCACCGGGTCGCGGGGGACACCCGTCCCCCGGTCCCCCGCCTCGATGCCCAGCGACGCGGGCGGGCTGTAGAAGGGCTGGTCGCCGGCTGTCCGCGCGAGGTCCTGCGACCCCCCGAGCAGCGAGTCGTCGACGACCACGTCGACGGCGGTCGTGCCCGGCGGCAGCGCCGCGACCGTCGCCGCGGCCAGGTCCCCCAGGCCGGCCCGCCCGGATGCCGCCCTCGGATCCGCGGCGGCGGTCCCGGCCGCCAGCATGACGTCGCCGCCCCCGGTGAGGACCACGGTCGCGGCCCCGGTCGCGGTCGCGGGCACCAGTGACGACGAGGTCGGCAGGGTCCGGTCGGCGCCGAGGACCTGCAGCGCGGCGACCGCGGTCAGCACCTTGGTCGTCGACGCCGGCTCCATGGCCCGCGACGCCCCGGAGTCGACGAGCACCTCGCCCGTGGCGACGTCGACGACGGAGGCGGTGACGTCGCCGAGCCGCGGGTCCGCCAGCGCCGGCCCGATGCGCTGGGAGACGGCGGCCGGAGAGAGCGCCGGACCCTCCGTGCCCGGCGTCAGCACCGTGGCGTCGGCCGCGGGCGGCAGTGACACCACCGGCTCCGGCCGCGGCGGCGGCGTCGCCGCGGCCGCCCCCGCGGTGAGGATCCCCGGGACGACGTCGGCCGCGTCGGCGACCGCGTACGCGAGCGCCCCGACGGCCACGGCGGCGGACGTCACCACGGCGACCGTGCGGGACGGCGTCGTGGTCCGGGGCCGGCGGGGCCTCGGCAGGATCTCCGGGACGACCGGCTCCCCGGCCAGGCGGTCGAGGTCCGCGAGCCGGGCGGTCGCACGCGTGCGCAGCGGCCCGGCCGCGGCCACCGGGAAGGCGGACGCCTCCGTGTCAGCCCTGGCCGGCGCCCTGAAGGGGACGGTCCCGGCACCGGCAGGGGCGGACCTGGCCGCGCCGACCGCCGGGAACACGCTCGTCGCCGCGGGGTCCGAGGGGGCGGCGGGGAACGGTGTCCCGCCCGGGCGCGGCATCCGGGCGCGTGAGGTGACGGGCGGGCGACTCCGAGCGGGTACGGCATCGGGAGCCGGGGACACGGCACCCGGAGCCGCGGGCGGCACGGCGCGGGCCGGGGGCGGGACCTGGCGGTCGGCCGACGGCCGGGGCCCTGCGGGACGGCGGGCGTCGAACAGCCCGCGCGGCTGCTCGCGGGGCTCCCCGGCCGTG
>JBHJOJ010000204.1:0-6743 GCA_050329835.1 Kineosporiaceae bacterium
GTGGGTGGGGGGGAGCTGGGGGGAGTGGGGGGGCCTGGTGGCGAGGCGTACCGCGTTCGGCAGGAGAAGCCGCTCGCGGCGAACGACTTCAACGAACCCGAGCCCGACGTCTCGGTCCGACAGCAGCCGTCCTCGAGTACCGGGTCGTCGACCTCACCGGCCGCTCGATCGTCGTCCACCGCGACCCCGACCCGGGCGCGCTGCCCCCTACCGCAGCGTGCAGCGCCTGCCGTGGTCGACGCCGGTGACAGTGCTCGACGTCACCCTCACCCTCGCCGACGTCCTCGGCTGACACCGGCCGGAGGACGCCGATGCCGGCACGGTCCAGCAAGGCGACACCGGGAGCGATCGCCCGCCGAGGCGTCCCTGTGGACGACGCCCGGTCCGGTCGCGGCCCGCGCCGTACCCTGGACGCATGACCGTGCGGCCGCTCGCGCAGGACCCGGAGGTTCCGATCCAGGGCCTGACCCGGGACCTCTACGACGCCCTCGTGGACCAGGGGAGGTTCATGGACCGGCACGTGGAGCTGCTGGAGGGGGAGATCGTCGCCATGGCGCCGCAGGGGTGGCCGCACTCCCACGGGATCACCAAGCTGGCGCTCCGACTGGGCGCCCTGCTGGGGGCCCGGCACCCCGGGGCCTTTGTCGTCCGCCAGGAGAAGCCGCTGGCGGCGACCCCGGACAGCGAGCCCGAGCCGGACATCGACGTCGTCGACGCCGCCGTCCTCGAGGTGCCCGCCCATCCGACGACTGCACACCTGGTGATCGAGATGTCGGACAGCAGCCGCCGGGTCGACCTCGCGCACAAGCCGCGCATCTACGCGGCAGCCCAGGTCCCGCACTACTGGGTCGTCGACCTCACCGACCGCTCGGTCGTCGTCCACCACGACCCCGACCCCGGCGGGCTACCCCCGTACCGCAGCGTCCAGCGCCTGCCCTGGACCACGCCCCTCACCGCGCTCGACGTCACCCTCACCCTCGCCGACGTCCTGGGCTGAGGCCGGAGGGGACCCCGAGGCCGGGGCTCACCCGATCACGCGGTACTCGGCCGCGGCGAGCCGGGCCAGGACGTCCGTCCGGTGCTCCGGCCCGCGGGTCTCCAGCTCCAGCGCCACCTCCACCTCGTCGACGCGCAGGACCGGGTCGACGCGGCGGTGCTCGACCTCGACGAGGTTGGCGTCGGTGGCGGCGACCGCGGCGAGGAGTGCCGACAGCGCCCCGGGGCGGTCGGCGATCCGGACCCGCACCGACAGGTATCGACCCGCGGCGGCCAGCCCGTGCCGCAGGATCCGGTGGAGCAGCAGCGGGTCGACGTTGCCGCCGGTGAGAACGGCGACGACCGGCGGCTCGAGGGGTGCGACCCCGGCCAGCAGCGCCGCCACCGACACCGCGCCGGCCGGTTCCACCAGGAGCTTTGCGCGCTCGAGGACCAGAAGCACGGCCTGCGAGACATGGTCCTCGTCGACTGTGCACACCGCGGCGTCGGCTGGGACGTGCGGGCTGATCACGGAGTACGGGACCTGGCCGGGCCGGGCGACCGCGATGCCGTCCGCCATGGTCGTCATCCGGTCGAGCGCCACGGGGTGCCCCGCGGCCAGGGACGCCGGCCACGCCGCCGCGTCGGCCGCCTGGACGCCGACCACCCGAGTGCCGGTGCCCGCGTGCGCCACCGCCAGGGTGATGCCGGCGAGCAGGCCGCCGCCGCCGACTCCCGCGATCACCGTCCGCGCACCGGGCACCTGCTCGAGGACCTCGGCGCCGAGGCTCGCCTGCCCGGCGACGACGTCCGGGTGGTCGAAGGGGTGGACGAGCACGGCCCCGGTCTCGTCCGCGAACGCCTGAGCCGCGAGCAGGGACTCGTCGACCGTCCCGCCGGCATGCCGGACGGCCGCGCCGTAGTCCCGGGTGGCCGCCACCTTCGGCAGGGCGGCCCCGACCGGCATGAAGACCGTCGCGCGAATCCCGAGCCGGGCGGCCGCGATCGCCACCCCCTGAGCGTGGTTGCCGGCCGAAGCCGCCACGACTCCCAGGGCCCGCTGCTCGGGCGCGAGCCGGGCAATCCGGGTGTACGCCCCACGGATCTTGAACGAGCCGCCGCGCTGGAGGTTCTCGCACTTGAGCCAGACGTCCCCGCCGACCAGCTGCGACAGCACCCGGCTGCGCAGCACCGGCGTCACGCGGGCGACCCCGGACAGCCCCGCTCTGGCCTCGGCGCACGAGGCGGCGTCCGGGAGCGAGGTCACCGTCGTCACCGGCCCAGCCTGGCACTCTCTCGAGATCGCGGCGAGGACCGGGCGGTCACGGTCAGCGGGGCTCGACCCGGAGCACCGGCAGAGCGGCGGCCACCGACTCCAGGGTTGCCCCCGGCTCGGCCAGGCGAGCAGGGCGGACTCGACATCGCTGTCCGTCACGTGACGCTGCTCCATGCGCTGACGCGCATGGGCAAGGTATCGGACGATCATGCCGAGGCCTCGTCGACTTCACGTTGCACGGCGAACGCCTGGGTCGCGACCGGCTCGCCTCCCAGTTCCAGCGCGACCTCGTACCGACCTTCCGCCGTGACAGGGACGATGACCTGGGCGGCGAAGGGCGTGGATCGTTCACCGTCGAGCTCCGGCTCATCGCCCGTCACCACGAGCTCGCTGTTGATCGCCATCTCGAAGGCACGGCCGGGACCTCGAATCGTCAGGCGCGCCTGAACCCCGGGATTCGTCTCCACCGAGCCACAGACGTCCCGCCACACGCCTCCTCGTTCCGTCGAGCCGGGACGGCAACGGCTCGTTTTCGCCGGAATCGTCCGTCTCTCACCTTCCTCCCAGCCGGGGCCCCGATCATGGCCATCGGCCGCGGCAGGCGGAGGTGCACGTGCGGACCCAGGAAATCCTCGTCGTGGACGACGACCCGGCCGTCCTCGCCAGCCTGGAGCGCACTCTGGCGTTCGAGGGGTACGCCGTGCGCACGGCGGTCGACGGGAGCGCGGCGCTGGCGGCGGTGGCGGCGGCCCCCCCTGACGCCGTGGTCCTCGACCTCCAGATGCCGCGGGTCGACGGACTCGAGGTGTGCCGCCGGCTGCGCGCCCAGGGCAGCCGCGTGCCGGTCCTCGTGCTGACCGCGAGGGACGCCACGTCCGACCGGATCACCGGCCTGGGCGCGGGCGCCGACGACTACCTGCCGAAGCCCTTCGCGCTGGAGGAGCTGCTGGCCCGGATCCGGTCGCTGCTCCGCCGCGCCGCGCGCGCGACGACGCCCGGGGACGACGTCCTGCGCTTCGACGACCTCGTCCTCGACCCACGGACCCGCGAGGTCACCCGGGAAGGGCGCGCCGTCGACCTCACCCGGACCGAGCACGACCTCCTCGAGGTGCTCCTGCGCCACCCCCGGCAGGTCCTGCCGCGGCGACTCCTCGTCGAGCAGGTCTGGGGCGCGGACGCCCGGCTGGTCTCCAACACCGTGGAGGTCTACGTCGGCTACCTCCGCCGGAAGCTGGAGGCCGCCGGGGAACCCCGGCTGGTCCACACCGTCCGCGGCGTCGGCTACGTGCTGCGTCGACAGTGAGGCACGGGTGAGCATCCCCCGGCCGGGGGTCCGTCGCCGCCTGGTCCTGCTCTGCACGGCCGCCGTGGCCACGGCCGTGGCCGGAGCGAGCACCCTGGCGTGGTGGGTGACCGCCGACACCCTCGCCGGGCAGGTCGACCGGTCCCTGGAGGTACCCCGTGGCAACGCTCCGGCCGGGATCGCCACCGTCCTCGAGGTGCCGGACGAGCTCTGCCGAGCCCTCGACGACCCGCCGCGGGTGCCACCGACGCTCGTGGACGCCCAGTTGGTCCGCGCGGACGGCACGCTCTGTGGAGGCACCGGGCTCGGCACCCTGACCCCGACGGCCGAGGAGGTGCGGGCTGCCGCCGGCGGGGCCGGGATCGACGTGCTGCGGTCCGCCGTCACCGCGTCCGGGACCCCGGTCCGGGTGCGATCGGTCTCGGTCGAGGGTGTGGGCACCGTCATGATCATGAGGGACGTGACCGACGTGGAGTCCGCCCTGCGGCAGCTCGCCGCCGCGCTCGTCGCCGCGACGATCGGCGGGTCGCTGGTCGCCCTGCTCGCGGGGTGGCTGGTGGCCCGGGCCGGACTGCGGCCGCTGGACTCGCTGACGGCGGCGGCCGAGCACATCGCGGCGACCGAGGACCTCGACGTGCCGATCGACGTGCGCGGCCGGGACGAGATAGCCCGGCTCGCCGCCGCGTTCAACCGGATGACGGCGGCCCTCTCCCGCTCCCGCGCTCGCCAGCGCCAGCTGGTGGCCGACGTCGGCCACGAGCTGCGGACCCCGCTGACCAGCCTGCGGACCAACGTCGAGCTGTTGGCGCGGGCCGACGCGGTCGGCCGGCCGCTGCCCGCCGAGGCGCTGCGGGACCTGCGGGCGAGCGTGGTCGACCAGACCGAGGAGCTCGCGCGCCTGGTGCGGGAGCTCACGGTGCTCGCCCACGACGAGCCGTCGCCCGACCCGGTGCCGGTCGACCTGGTGGCCGTGATCGGCCGGGCGGTGCAGCGGGCCGCCCGGCGGGGCGACCACCGGATCGTCACCGATCTCACGCCGTGGTGGGTCCGGGGCGACCCGGCGTCGCTGGAGCGGGCGGTCGTCAACATCCTGGACAACGCGGTCAAGTTCGCCCCCGCCGGGTCGCCGGTCGACGTCTCGCTCCGGGCGGGGGTGCTGATCGTGGACGACGCCGGCCCCGGGATCCCGCCCGACCAACGGCACCGGGTGTTCGACCGGTTCTGGCGCTCCCCCGCCGCCCGCTCCCGGCCGGGCAGCGGCCTGGGCCTGTCGATCGTGGCGGACGCCGTGGCCCGTCACGGCGGCGAGGTCGACGTCCTGGACGCGCCGCTCGGCGGGACCCGGGTGCGCGTCCGGCTGCCCGGAGGCCCGACTCAGGAGGGCACGACGACGACGTCGCCCTCCGCGACCCCGGCAAGCACCTCGGCGAGGCCGTCGACGACGAGTCCGTAGGTGACGTCGACCGTGGTCACCCCGCCGTCCGGCTCGCGCAGCCGCACGGCGGGCTCCCCCTCGGGCCCCGCGATGACGGCCCCGAGCGGGACGGTCAGAGCGTCGGAGACCTCGTCCGCCACGACGGTCACGGTGACGGCCGAGCCGGTGGCGAGATCCGCGGACTCGTCGGGGGTCACGACCACCTCCAGTGTCGCCGTCGTGTCGGCCTCGCCGCCGGCTGCGGCCGTGCCGACCGAAGTCACCCGGCCGGGGGCGTCGCCCCCCGCGCTCTCGACGACGACCTCCGCGTCCATCCGCCAGGGACCGAGATCGTCGGCCTCGACATCGAGGACGATCTCCTGCGCCCCGGTCGCCAGCTCCACCAGCTCCGCGCCCGGCGGCACCTCGTCGCCGAGGGCGGCCACCTGCCGGGTCACCGTCGTCCCGGCGGGCACGGCGACCACCTCACCCACGGTGACCCGGCCGTCCGGGTCGGTGCGCCCGAGTGCCTCCTCCCAGCTCTCGACGGCATCCCGGGTGGTGACGGTGAAGGTGTCGTCGACCGTCACCGCCTCCCCGTACCCGGCATCGACGAGCGCCTGCTCCAGTGCCCGGACGTCTGCTCCGTCGTCGGCCTCGGTGTCGAGGTCCCGCCAGAGCGGCGTCTCGGACACCACGGCGGCCGCCGGTTCGCCGTCGGTGGCGTACAGCACGGTCCCGGAGACGACGGGCGTCCCGACCTCGGCGAGCGCCGTGACGACCGTGGTGGCGACGCCGGCCGCGCCCTCCTGGGGGAGCGCGCCGGGTGAGCCCTGCGCCGTCCCGGCCGCCGGGGCCGACCCGGGCAGCGTCCCGCCGATGGCGGCCGCGCCACCGCCCGGGGCCCGACCCTGCGGGACCTGACCCCCGGGGGTCCCTGCCGGTGGCGCCTGACCTGCGGGCGGCGTGGGCGTCGGCGAGCCGCCCGGCGCGGGCGGCGCCCCGCCCGTGGGGCTCGATGCGGGGCTCGACGTCGGGCTCGACGTGGGGCTCGATGTCGGGTCGGCCGTCGGGCTCGTCGGACCGGTGGGGCTCGCCGTCGTCCCGGTGGGGCCGGTGGGGCTCGTCGTCGTCCCGGTGGGGCCGGTAGGGCTCGTCGTCCCGCTGGGGGTCGTCGGGCCGGTCGGATCGGTCGGTCCCGTCGAGGGCCCGCTCGGCTCCCCGGAGGCGGCCACCGGTGCGGCGTCGAGGGCGGCTCCCTCGCCCGTACCGGCGTCCCCACCCTCCGAGTCCAGGTCCGGCTCGGCGGCACCCGCCCACCCCTGGCGCACCACAACCGAGCCGACGGATCGGACGATCCCGGACTCCGAGCGAGTGGCGACGAGATCCCGGCGCGACACCTCTGCCGTCCCCGGCAGCGCCTCATCGGCCGTCCCCGTGGCGACCGCCTCGGGTCCGGGACGCACCGCGACCACCGCGACGAGCAGGCCGACGGCGAGCACCGGCCCCACCGCCCCGGCCACGAGGAGCCCTGGGAATCGGCGGTGGGCCGGGCGGGCTGCGGGCAGGGTCACGTCACACCGTCCTCAGGGCGTCGGTCGGGGAGAGCCGGGCGGCCCGGCGGGCGGGGTAGACCCCGGCGATCGCGCCGATCAGCAGGGCGGCGGCGAAGCCGCCGAGATAGGCGACGGCCGGCACCTCGACGGACCACCCGCGGGACAGGGCGTACCCGGCGGTGACCGCCGCCCCGATGGCCACCCCGGCGGCTCCCCCGG
>JBHJOJ010000205.1:0-28028 GCA_050329835.1 Kineosporiaceae bacterium
TGGCCCGGCGGGAGTACCGGCGCCGCACGGCGGCCCTGCGCCGCCTCGCCGGCCGCGGCTGACGACGCGTCCGGCCGGGCCGGGGGGGCGGCGCGGGCGCCTACCCTGGAGGGGTGCGACCGATCGCCGTGTACTCCGCCCTGCGGCTGGGGCTGTTCGCCGCATGCCTGGTCCTGCTCCTGGCCCTGGGCGCCCGGGGGCTCCTCGCCGTGCTGGGGGCGGCGGCCGTCTCGCTGGCGCTGTCCTTCGTCATCCTGCGCCGCCAGCGGGAGTCGGTGGCGCAGGCGTGGCTCGCCTCCCGGGAGCGCCGGGCCGACCGCCCGGCGACCGGCGAGGCCGACGCCGCGGCCGAGGACGCCGCGATCGACGCCGCGGAGCGCGCCGCCCTGGTGGAGCGTCCGGATCGGGCGGACGAGGCCGACCGGGCGGGCGGGGCGACCGGGCCCGGCTCCGACACCGGCCGGTGACCGGCCACGACGCCCCGCCCGCCGCGACGTTCTACGACCTCGTCGGCGGGCACGACACCTTCCGGCGGCTCGTCGAGCGCTTCTACGCGGGGGTGGCCGGGGACCCGGTGCTGCGGCCGATGTACCCCGAGGGGGACCTCGGCCCGGCGGCCGAGCGGCTGCGGATGTTCCTCGAGCAGTACTGGGGCGGGCCGACGACCTACAGCGAGCAGCGGGGCCACCCGCGGCTGCGGATGCGGCACGCTCCCTTCCCCGTGGACCCGGACGCCCGCGACCGGTGGCTGGCCCACATGCGGGCCGCCGTCGACTCCCTCGGCCTGCCCCCGCTGTACGAGGCCCAGCTGTGGGACTACCTCGAGCGGGCGGCCCACAGCATGGTCAACACGTTCGGGTCGGAGCCGCGACGCCCCCTGTGATTCCCTGACCCGGTGACAGCACCCCCCACCCCACCCGGCGCCGAGTGGTGGCGCCATGCCGTGATCTACCAGATCTACCCGCGGTCGTTCGCCGACTCCGACGGCGACGGGGTGGGCGACCTGCCCGGCATCGTCGCCCGGCTGGGAGCCGTGGCGGACCTCGGGGCCGACGCCGTCTGGCTGTCGCCGTTCTACCGCTCGCCCATGAACGACGCCGGGTACGACGTCGCGGACTACCGGGACGTGGACCCGCTGTTCGGGACGCTGGCCGACGCCGAGGCGCTGGTGGGCGAGGCCCACCGGCTGGGCCTGCGAGTGATCGTCGACCTCGTGCCGAACCACACCTCGAGCGAGCACGCCTGGTTCCGGGCCGCCCTGGCGGCGGGTCCCGGCAGCCCGGAACGCGCTCGGTACGTCTTCCGCGACGGCCACGGCGCCGACGGCGGGGAGCCGCCCAACAACTGGCGCTCCGCCTTCGGGGGCGCCGCCTGGACCCGGGTCACCGAGGCCGACGGGCGGCCGGGGCAGTGGTACCTCCACCTCTTCGACACCACCCAGCCCGACCTCGACTGGTCGAACCGGGAGGTCCACGACGAGATCCTGTCGGTCATGCGGTTCTGGCTGGACCGCGGCGTCGACGGGTTCCGGGTCGACGTCGCCCACAGCCTCGTCAAGGCCGAGGACCTCCCCCACTGGCACTACCCGGAGGACGACCCCGGCACCTCCCCCTCGGAGGAGGACCCCGACGAGACCCGCCCGCCGATGTGGGACCAGGAGGGCGTGCACGACATCTACCGCGAATGGCGCACGCTGCTGGACTCCTACGACGGGGAGCGGATGGCCGTCGCCGAGGCCTGGGTGTCGCCGTACTCCCGACTGGCCCGCTACGCCCGGCCCGACGAGCTGCACCAGGCGTTCAACTTCGTCCACCTCGAGGCGCCGTGGCGGGCCCCGGACCAGCGGCGGGTCATCGACCTGTCCCTGGCCGGCTCCGGGGAGCACGGGGCCCCGGTGACGTGGGTGCTGAGCAATCACGACGTCGTCCGCCACGCCACGCGCCTCGGCTACCCGCCGGAGGACCCCGTGGGCACGAGCCGGGCCGGCATCGGGCCGCGCGATCCGCAGCCGGACGCCGAGCTGGGGCTCCGCCGGGCCCGGGCGGCGACGCTGACGATGCTGGGGCTGCCCGGGTCGGCGTACCTCTACCGGGGCGAGGAGCTGGGGCTGCCGGAGGCGACGACGCTACCCGACGCCGTCCGGCAGGATCCCGGGTTCCACCGGTCGGACGGGAGCTGGACCGGTCGCGACGGGTGCCGGGTGCCGATCCCGTGGCAGGGCGACGCGCCGTCGTACGGGTTCGGACCCGGCGCGGCGTCGTGGCTGCCACAGCCGCCGTCGTGGGCGGAGCTGTCCCGCGCGGCGCAGGAGGGCGTCGCGGGGTCCACGCTCGAGATGTACCGGCGGGCCCTCGGGCTGCGGCGCGAGCTGGGTCTCGGCGTCGGGGGGCGCGCGGACCTCGTGTGGCTGGACGGTCACGACCCCGCGACGACGGTCGCCTACCGCCGCGAGGTCCCCGGCGGGGCGGTGGCGGTGCTCGCCAACCTCGGACCCGATGTGGTGGAACTGCCCGACGGCGCGGAGCTGCTGGTCAGCAGCGCACCACTCACGGTCACCGACGCCGGCCCCGCGCTGGGGACCGACGTCGCGGCCTGGGTGCGCCTACCGGCCGGCTGAGCCGCCGGCCGGGCCCGCCGGCACCGGGTCGCCCGGCGCGACCCGGACCGGGAGCCCCTGGACCATCACGTCCACGGGCTCCCGGCCGGGGCCCTCGTGCACGACGGTGACCCCGTCGTGGGTCGCGGTCACTCGCAGCCGGGTGCCGCGCCAGGCGACCGGGTACCGCAGCGACTCCCACTCCGCGGGCAGCGCCGGGTCGATGCGGAGCACGCCGTCGACGACGTCGAGGCCCCCGAACCCGTGGTGGACCAGCTGGTAGGTCCCGCCGCACGCCGCGGTGTGGATCCCGCCGATGAAGGTGCCGCCGACCACCGCGTGGGCGGTCGTCAGCAGGTCGACGGTCGCGGCCCGGCGCCAGTGCGCGAGGCCGCGCCCGGTGTCCCCGGTCGCGATCGCGACGAAGCCGTGCGGCGGGTGGCTGAGGGTGGAGAAGTGACTGCAGCGCGGCTCGTAGTACGCGTAGTTGGCGCGCTGCACGTCGAAGTCGAAGGAGTGCCGGTGCTGCCACATGAGGGCGACCACGTCGGCCTGCTTGGACACCTGGGTGGCCACCGCCACCCCGTTGGGCCAGCCCCAGTACTCCTGCGGGTGCAGCAGCCGGCCCTTCAGCACCTCGGCCGTGGTGTCCTCGAGGTCGAAGAACCCGGGGAACTGCTCGACGAGTCCCGTCCCCGGGTCCGGCGCCGGCAGGTACAGGCGGTCCCGGACCCGGGCCCAGGCCGCCACCTCGTCCGGCTCCAGCGACAGCCGCTCGGCGAGCGCCGCCAGCGCCGCCGGATGCTCGGCCGCCAGGGTGGCGTGGAGGCGGACGGCGGCGTCGAGGGCGGCCCGCACCTGGTGGTTGGTGAAGGCGTTGTCGTCGACGTTCTCGTGCCACTCGTCGGGGCCGAGCAGCCGCATGCAGTGGTAGGTGCCGCGCCACTCGTCGTACCGGACGAAGGACCGCAGGAAGCGCGCGACCTCGAAGGCCACCTCGGCCGCGTGGTCGACGAGGAACTCCCGGTCGCCGGTCACCTCGGCGTACCGGACCATCGTCGTCACGACGTCCGGCGACACGTGGATCTGCCAGTCGTTGAAGTGGTTGCGGATCGGCCGGCCGGTCAGGACGTCGACGAAGAAGTAGTCCGGGCACAGTTCGTCGCCGGTGTCGCCGGAGATCCACGCGTAGAACGCCCCCCGGTGACCGAGCCGGGCCGCCTTGCGCCGCGCGCCGTCGAGAGTCCGGTGGCGGTACACCAGCAGCCGCCGGGCGACCTCGGGGTCCGTGAAGAGGAACGCCGGCAGGTTGTAGATCTCCTGGTCCCAGAAGGCGGCCCCCTGGTACGCCTGGCAGGACAGGCCGCGGGCGCCGACGGGCAGGTGGTCGGTGTGGACCGGGGTGCAGATGCGGTTGTGGTACGCGGCGAAGCGCAGGGCCACCTGGTCGACGGGCGCGCCGGCGATCTCGATGTCCATCGCGGACCAGATCTCGGCCCACCGGGCGGACGAGCCGTCGCGGACACCGTCGACCCCGCGGTCGGCGGCCCGCGCGGCCGCGGCGAGCGCGCTCGGCAGCGGGTCGTGGTCCGGCCGGCGGGCACCGTCGGCGTCCGGGCGGGCAGCACCCGGGTCGGTGGCACCCGGGTCGGTGGCGCCCGGAGCCGGATCGTTCGACGTCACGACCGTGGCCACGGTCTCGAGGACGAGCGGGGCGTCCGGGGTGACGCGCACCCGGTGGCGGACCAGGCGGGAACGCCCCTCCCCCACGGACGGCGGCGTGGGCAGGTCCTGGCGGCCCACCCGAGCGGTCACCCGACGGACGACCGCGATCCGGACGCCGCTCTCGCCGGTCACCGCGACCGCGTGCAGCGCCGCGTCGGTCTCACCGGTCACGACCTCGGCGAAGTGGTCGCCGTTGAGGCTCCACACGGCGCCGTCGATGCCCTCGACGACGTCCACGTCCACGGCAACGTCCGCGTCGAGCCGCCAGCGCTGGGCGAGGACGTGGTGGTCGGCGGCGCTCGCCACCCGCTCGGCGCTGACCCGCACGGTCCCACCGGACGGCAGCGTCTGGGACAGGGTCGCGCCGAACTCGCCCGTCCGGAGGTCCAGCCACGTCCGCACGTCGTCGGCACGGGCGACCCCGACCGGGGTCCCGGCGACCTCGGCCGCGACGAACAGCGGGTTGGGGACGGTGCAGAGCTCACGCCACTTCCCGTCGGCGCAGTCGTAGGTGTCGCTCACCGTGAGCCCGACGTAGTCCCCGGCCGTCTGCTCCGGCGAGGTCCCGCGGTAGCCGAGGTAGCCGTTGCCGACGAGGAAGTTCGAGCCGACGGCGACCGACCGGTCGGCCGACCATCCCTGCTCCAGGAGACGCCAGCCGTCGTCCTGCGCGGACAGCGTCGGCGTGAGCGGAGTCGTGGGCCCGTAGGGGCGATCATGGTCCATCGGGCCAGACGCTAGTGCGCGGCGGCCGTCCGGCACAGCCCGTGTCCACCGGACCGCCCGACGTGACCCGGCACCCCTCACCGGCGGCGCATCACGAGCGGCGGACCGGCGATGCCCTGCAGCACATCGCGTTCCCGCCCGGTGAGACGGCGGGGCCGGGATCCGGAGAAGTCGTAGGCCACCAGGGTCGACCGGGCGCGGGCCGCCGGGCCCGGGCGAGCCAGGGGGGCGTCGCCGGCCGGCACGGCCTCGATCTCGTAGGCGAGGTCCACGTCCGCCGCGCCGACCGCCTCGCTCCACATCCGGACGGTCACGCCGGCGCGGGAGTAGGCCAGGGGGCGCAGGTACTCGATCTCGTGCCGGACGACGAGGAAGCCGGTGGTCGCGGGATCCCGGACCAGGGTCAGCCCGTCGACCCGGGCCTGCTCGAGGATCCGCAGGAACTCCGTGTTGTTGACGTGGCCGTACACGTCCATGTCGGCCCAGCGCAGGGCCACCGGCACGACGACGCCCCGAGCCGTCCCCTGCTCGTCCGCGGCCACGGGGACATCCAACCAGCGCCGCCCGGTTGGTTACCGTGCGGTAGTGACCATCGCGCCGCTCCCGCAGGCCGCCGAGCGCACCGCCCGACTGCTCGACCTGCTGACGCTCGAGCCCGGCGACGGCGAGGACGTCTTCGTCGCGCACAGCACCCGCCACCTGGCGAGCCGGGTGTTCGGCGGCCAGGTGCTGGCCCAGGCCCTGGTCGCGGCGGGCCGGACGGCTCCGCCCGGACGGCGGCCGCACTCGCTGCACGCCTACTTCCTGCGGCCCGGCGACCTCGACGAGGCCATCGTGCTGGCGGTCGAGCGGCTCCGGGACGGGCGGTCGTTCTCGGCGCGCCGGGTCCAGGCACTGCAGGCGGGCGTCCCGATCCTGTCGATGATCGCGTCCTTCGAGACCCCCGGCGAAGGGCCGGACCACGCCGACCCGATGCCCGAGGTCCCCCCGCCGGGCGACCTGCCGTCACAGGCGGACACGTGGGGCGACGTGGACCATCCGGCGGCCCGCTACTGGGCCCACGAGCAGCCGCTGGACCTGCGGTTCGTCACCCCGTCGATCTTCGCGGAGCCGCAGCACCCGCCGGCCGCCCGGATGCGCGCCTGGTGGCGCACGGCCGCCCCGCTGCCCGCCGGGGCCCTGCTGCCCACCGGGGCCCCGGACGGGACCCTGCTGCACGCGGCCGTCGCGGTGTACGCCAGCGACTACTCGATCCTGGAGCCGGTGCTGCGGCGCCACGGCCGGTCCTGGCTGGACTCCGGCCTCCAGATGGCGAGCATCGACCACGCCATGTGGTTCCACCGCCCGCTGCGGGCGGACGACTGGGTGCTGGTCGACGCGACGAGCCCGTCCGCGTCGTCGTCACGCGGGCTGTGCGCGGCCCGGATGTTCACCGCCGACGGCCGGCTGGTCGTCAGCGTCGCCCAGGAAGGGCTGTTCCGGCCGCGCTCATGAGGCGCAGTCGCGGCACCGCCGTCCCCGGCCGCCGGCCGCACCCCCTGCCCGACCGCGTCCCTGTCCGACCGCACCCGCTCGCGAGTGCCCTATGCAAGACCTACAACTTGTATGTTCTGCACAGCGTGGACGGAGCACGTCCTCCACTCGCCCCTCGCGTTCCTGAACGGCCGGGCGTGTCCCCCGGCATCACCCGCGGGCCAGGGTCTCGAGGACGACGGGCGCGAGGCGGTCGGCCGCGGTCTCGGGCAGCCAGTGCCCGGCGCCCTCGAGGATCTCCAGGCGGTACGGGCCGTCGACGAGGTCGCCGGTGCGCTCGGCGCCCTCGCGGTCGATCGCGATGTCGCGCGACCCCCAGGCGTGCAGGGTCGGCACCCCGATCCGACCCACCCGCGGCGGCAGCGACCACGGCAGCGCCCGATACCAGGCCAGTGCCGCCGACAGGGCCCCGGGCTCGCGCATCCGCTCGACGTAGCGGCCGGCGTCGGCGGGCGGCAGGCCGCTGCGGACGAGGAGCTGGTGCAGCCGGGTCGCACCGTCGGCCAGCAGCATGCCCTCCGGGGCGACCGGCAGCTGGAAGAACGCGATGTAGGCGGACCGGCGGGCCTGGCGCCCGGTCCGCATCGCCTGGACGTAGGCGACGGGGTGCGGCACCGACAGTGCGGTGAGGGTCCGCACCCGCCCGGGATGGTCCGACGCCAGCGCCCAGGCGACGACAGCGCCCCAGTCGTGCCCGACCACGTGCGCGGACTCCAGTCCCGCCGCGTCCAGCAGCGCGACGACGTCGCCGACCAGCTCGGGCCGGCGGTAGCCGAGCCGCCCGCGCGGGCGGGCGCCCGGGGAGTAGCCGCGCTGGTCCGGCGCCAGCGTCCGGTACCCGGCGGCGTGCAGCAGCGGGGCCAGTCCCTCCCAGCACGTGCGGTCCTGCGGGAAACCGTGGAGCAGGACGACCGGCCTCCCCTCCGCCGGGCCGGCGTCGGTGACGTCGAAGCGCAGGCTCGCGCCCCGGTCCTCGCGCCGGAAGCCCTGCAGCCTCTCCACCCGGACCCGCCTCAGTCGCGGGTGAGCTTGCGGTACGTCACCCGGTGCGGCCGGGCGGCGTCGGCGCCGAGCCGGGCGACCTTGTTCTCCTCGTACGAGGCGAAGTTGCCCTCGAACCAGAACCAGGTCGCCGGCTCCTTCTCGGTGCCCTCGTAGGCGAGGATGTGGGTGGCCACGCGGTCGAGGAACCAGCGGTCGTGGCTGATGACGACGGCACAGCCCGGGAAGTCCAGCAGCGCGTTCTCCAGGGAGCCGAGGGTCTCGACGTCGAGGTCGTTGGTCGGCTCGTCGAGCAGCAGCAGGTTGCCGCCCTCCTTGAGGGTGAGCGCCAGGTTGAGCCGGTTCCGCTCGCCGCCGGAGAGCACCCCGGCGGGCTTCTGCTGGTCGGGGCCCTTGAAGCCGAAGCTCGAGACGTACGCCCGGGAGGGGATCTCGACGGATCCGACCTGGATGAAGTCCAGACCGTCCGAGACCACCTGCCACAGGGTCTTGGCCGGGTCGATGCCGCCACGGGACTGGTCGACGTAGGAGATCTTCACCGTGTCGCCGACGTCGACGGTGCCGGCGTCGGGCTTCTCGAGCCCGACGATGGTCTTGAACAGCGTCGTCTTGCCGACCCCGTTCGGACCGATGATCCCGACGATGCCGTTGCGGGGCAGGGTGAACGACAGCCCGGCGATGAGCTCGCCGCGGTCGTCGAAGCCCTTGTGGAGGTCGGTCACCTCGATGACCTTGGTGCCGAGGCGCGGGCCCGGCGGGATCTGGATCTCCTCGAAGTCGAGCTTGCGGGTGCGCTCGGCCTCGGCGGCCATCTCCTCGTACCGGGCCAGGCGGGCCTTCGACTTGGCCTGACGGCCCTTGGCGTTCTGCCGGACCCAGTCCAGCTCCTCGGCGAGCCGCCGGGCGAGCTTGGCGTCCTTCTTGCCCTGGACCTGTAGGCGCTCCTGCTTCTTCTCGAGGTACGTGGAGTAGTTGCCCTCGTACGGGTACAGGCGCCCGCGGTCGACCTCGGCGATCCACTGGGCGACGTTGTCGAGGAAGTAGCGGTCGTGGGTGACGGCGATGACCGCGCCCTCGTACTGCGCGAGGTGCTGCTCCAGCCACTGCACGCTCTCGGCGTCGAGGTGGTTGGTCGGCTCGTCCAGCAGCAGCAGGTCCGGCTTCGACAGCAGCAGCCGGCAGAGGGCGACCCGGCGGCGCTCACCTCCCGACAGGTGCGTGACCGGCTCGTCCGGAGGCGGCGTGCGCAGGGCGTCCATCGCCTGCTCGAGCTGACTGTCGAGGTCCCACGCGTCGGCGTGGTCCAGCGCCTCCTGCAGGTCGCCCATCTCGGCCATGAGGGCGTCGTAGTCGGCGTCGGGGTCGGCCATCAGCCCGCTGATCTCGTTGAACCGGTCGAGCTTGGCCTTGATCTCGCCGAGGCCCTCCTGGACGTTGCCGAGGACCGTCTTCTCCTCGTTCAGCGGCGGCTCCTGGAGCAGGATCCCCACCGTGTACCCGGGGCTGAGCTGGGCATCCCCGTTCGACGGCTGGTCCAGACCGGCCATGATCTTGAGGATCGTCGACTTGCCCGCGCCGTTGGGGCCCACCATGCCGATCTTGGCGCCGGGGAAGAACGACATCGAGACGTCGTCGAGGATGACCTTGTCCCCGACCGCCTTCCGGGCCTTGCGCATGGTGTAGATGAATTCGGCCACGAGCCGCCTCTCTCAAGTTCTCGCAGGTCAGAGGCATGGTAGGGGGGCGTCTCCACGGCACGCGAACCCGCCGGTCACGGCGCCGGACGGACCCCGGGGTGACCGGTCACCGGAGGACCCGACACCGTCAGAGGGGGGCGTCGCGGGCTGCCGCGATCTCCGCGGGCGACAGGGCGCGGTCGTAGACCTCGACCTCGTCGATGAGGCCGGCGAAGGGCTCGCCCCACACGCTGTTGCTGCCGACCACGAGCGGCCCGGTGGTGGCCGGGACGGCGCCGGCGCCGGCGGTGCTCGCCACCTGCGCGCCGTCCTGGAAGTAGCGCAGGATCGTCCCGTCGTAGGTCATGGCGACGTGCGTCCACGCCCCGGCGGCGAGGCGGGTGTCGTTCTCCGCGGACCGGGTGGTCGACCCGGTGACCACCCAGCCGCCCGCGCCGCGGGACGGCGAGGCCGCGTAGAGCCCGTACGCCAGGTCCGAGCGGGCGGGGTCCTCCTTGAGCACGACCGTGCGCCAGTCGCTGACGGCCGTCGGGTTGACCCAGGCCATGACCGTCATCCCGGTCCTGAGGTCCAGGGACGCCGAGTCCGGCACCGTGACCCGGGACCCGGCGCCGTCGAAGGCCAGGGCGCCGCCGAACCGGCCGCCGGCGCGGGTGGTCCCGGCCGCCGTGCCGGCGTTCCCGAGGCCCGAGGCGTCGCCGACCGCCGTCCCGGAGGTCTCGTCGAAGGCGTACCCGGCCACCAGGCCGCCGGGCCGGGTCGGGGTGTCGGGATTGTCGACGGTGACGGCGACGCCGGCCGGGGCGGAGGCGTTGCCGGCGGAGTCCCTCGCGACCGCGGTGAGCGTGACGGGGCCGTCGGGCAGCGCCCCGGCGTCCCACGCGACCGTCCACGGAGCGGCGGTGTCGGTGCCGAGGACGGTGGAGCCGGCCCGGAACTCGACGGCCGCCACGGCCCGGTCGTCGGTGGCGTCCGCGGTGACCGCCACGGTGCCCGCCACGGTGGCCCCGGCCGACGGGGAGGTGATCGCGACCGTCGGGGCGGTCGTGTCCGGGGGCAGCGGGGTGGTGGGGCGGTCCCGCTCGGCGAGCACCTCGTCCGCCGTCAACGCGCGGTCGTACACCCGGACCTCGTCGATGCGACCGGCGAACCACTCGCCCCAGATCGCGTTCCCGCCGATCGTCAGCGGGCCCGTGGAGTCCGCCATGGACCCGGTGGCGGCACGGGACGCCGCGAGCGCCCCGTTGACGTACGTCCTCACGGTGGCGCCGTCGTAGGTGGTCGTGAGGTGGGACCAGGCTCCCGTGGGCAGGGCGGTGGTCCCGGTCGCCGAGGTGGTCCGGCCACCGATCCGGACGTAGCCGCCGGGTCCGGCTCCGGGCTCGGAGGAGTAGAGGCCATAGACCAGGTAGTCGCGGGCGGGGTCCTCCTTGAGCACTGCGGTGCGCCAGCCGTCCGACGTCGTGGGAGCGACCCACGCCGACAGGGTCATGCCCGAGGTCAGGTCGAGCGACGCCGCGTCGGGGACGACCACCCGGCTGCCGGCGCCGTCGAAGCTCAGGGCGGCGCCGAATCGGCCGGAGGAGGTCCGCGTCGTGTTGTCCGCGGTCCCGTCGTTGCCGCGACCGGAGGAGTCCCGGACGGCGGTCCCGCCCGCCTCGTCGAAGCCGTACTCGGCGACCAGGCCCGTCGGGCCCGTCGGGGCGACGGTGTCGAACCGGGCGGTGTAGGTCACCGGGTCCGCCGGAGCGGCGACGAGGCGGGCGGCGTCGGTGCTGCCGTCGGCCCACGACGCGAACTCGTAGGTGGTGTCCGAGAGCGTCTGCGGCGAGGGGGCGCTGAACGAGTTCTCCGAGCCGACGATGACGGTCCGGGTGAAGGGGGTGGCGCGGGGTTCGTCGGACCCGACGACGATCCCCAGCCCCTGGGGCTCGCTGTCGAACGTCAGGGTCACGGTGCGGGGTTGCAGCCGGACCCGGTCGACGGCGGTGGCGCCGCTGGAGTCCGTGGCCGTGACCTCCAGCTCCAGCAGGGTGTTGCCCTCCCCGCTCCAGTCGGGTGCGATCACGGTCCCCGACGTGCCGGTGAAGGGGTCCACGCGCCTGGTGACGCAGTCCTCGCCGGTGGCGTCGCAGGTCAGCAGGCGCACCTGCCACGTGACGTCGTCCCCCGACAGCTCGCCGTCCTCGGGGTCGGACGCGGTGGCGGCGAAGTCGATCGCGTCCCCGACGGCCCACGTGGTCGCCGCGTCCGGCGCGGTGATGTCGACGGCCGGCGGGCCGTTGCCCGTCGTCACGGTGACCGACGCCAGGTCGACGGCGCCGCGGGCGTCGCTGACCTGGACCGTGACCGTCGTCTCCGGCGCCGTGTAGCTGCCCGACGCGGTGGGGCCGGTGGCGTCGTCGTACTCGCCGTCCCCGTCCAGGTCCCAGGCGTAGGCCAGGGCGTCGCCGTCGGCGTCGGTGCTGCCGGAGGCGTCGAGGGCGACGGTGAGCGGTGCCGGACCGGAGAGCCGGTCGGCCGTGAGCGAGGCGACCGGCGGGGTGTTGTCCGGGAAGTAGCCGATCCGGTGGATCTGGCCGAGGTCGACGTTCGGGTAGAACAGGTCGCCGTTCGGCCCCACGACGAGGTTGACGATCCCGCCCGACGCCTGGTGGAAGAACTCGACCTGGTTCGGGTCCGGCCGGCCGTCCGCGCCGGGCAGCAGCGCCCAGATGCACCGGCGGTTGTAGTCGGTGAAGAACACGGCACCGTCGTAGCTCTCGGGGTACGGCGTGATGCCGGGGCTGGTGGGCCGGTCGTAGTAGGCGACCCCGGCGATCGACGACGCGCCCGTCGGGCACGGGTCGGAGGCGACGGGCTTGTCGCTGTGGCGGTAGGCGTAGTAGGGGGCGGTCACCGCCGAGTCGCCGGCGGCATACAGGTCCTCGCAGAGGTCGAGGTTGCCGCCGTCGTAGCCGCTCTGCCGCCCGGCGCCCTCGTAGCAGGGCCAGCCGAAGTTCGGCGGCGCGTCGAGGGTGCCGGGGTCGGGCAGCACGTTGATCTCCTCCCACACGCCCCAGCCGACGTCTCCGATCCACAGTTCGTTCGTGCCGCCACGGAACGAGAAGCGGAACTGGTTGCGCATGCCGTAGGCCACGATCCGCTGCTCGTTGGGGGTGGCTCCGGGAAGGTCGAACCAGGGGTTGCCGGGGACGCCCGCGCCGGTGTCCGGGTCGATCCGGATGATCGTCCCCGACAGGCTGACGTCGCCGGTGACCGTGCTCCGGGCCCGCACGCCCGGGGCCTGGGAGCGCAGCGCCCCGCCGACGGCGTCGGCCGGGGTCGGCGCGGTCCCCGGCGGGACCCCGTCCCCGCAGGGGTTCACGGGGGTGGGGGTGTCGGCCTGGGTGCCGCCGAGCTGGCCGTAGTCGACGACGTTGTAGCTGGCCCCGTCGCCGCCGCCGGCGTAGAGGTACCCGTCGGCGCCGAAGGCGATGGTCCCGATGGAGTGGCTGGGGGACTGGGCGCACCAGTCCTCGACGAGGACGTCCTCGCGCACGACGGATCCGGTGACGCCGTCGAGGACGAGCTTGGACAGCCGGCCGCTGGTGACGCAGCCGTCCGCGGTGCCACCGGGCGGGGTGGGACAGCTGTCGAAGGTCTCGCCCGCCGTCCCCCACCGGGGCGCCGGTGCGGGGTCGCCGAGGACGTGGTCGTAGGTGTACTGGACGTAGAGGTACGGCCGGTCGGGTCCGAACTCGGGGTCCACGGCGAGACCGAGCAGGCCCCGGTCGGCCCAGTTGTGCACCGCGGTGCGCAGGTCGGCCACCTGCTGGCGGGTGGTGTCGGCGAGGTCGTCGAACCGGTGGACCAGGCCCGACTTCTCGGCCACGAACACGGCACCGTCGGGCGCGAAGGCGATCTCGGTGGGTGCGGTGAAGCCGGTCCAGAGCACCTGGTCCTGGAACCCGGCCGGCACCGCCTGGGCGGGCGGTGCCGCCACGGCCCCCTCGATCGCGACGATGCCGGCCGCGCCGAGTGCCGCGGCGGCCACGACGGCGACTCCCCTGCTGCGCCGGGTCCTCGCACCCGCGCCCGCGCCTCCCTCGGAGCCCCTGCTCGACGATCGTCCTGGGACGCCCATGACGCCCACCCCCCCTTCGCCACCGCGACACCGCGGCACGGCTGTCCGTCCACCGGGTGACCGGCGGTCCGATGCGAGTGGTCCTGTCCTACCGCCCCACAGGTCCGGCCACAACATCCCAACCGGGATATCTCGGAGGTAGTTCAGGAAACTCCGTAACGGCGGGGGCCCGGCGGTCACGACGGTGGGCGCGGCACCCCGGGAGGTGAGCGGCGGGTCCGGTGGGGGCCGGGCGGTGGGGCCGACCCGCCACCGGATCCGTCGGTCACGGCACGATCAGAGGTCGACCGGGCGCAGGACGCGGTTGATGCCGTGGGCGATCTGGACGTTGCCCTCGTTGAGGTCGAACTGGACCACCCGCGGGTCGCGGTCGTCGGTGTCGTTGTCGACGAGCCGGATGACGTGGGAGCGGCCGCGGACGTCGACCCCGATCACCTGGGCCGTCCCGTCGACCTCGAGCGCCGTGGGCAGGTGGGCGCCGTCGGCGGCGAGGGCCGCCTCGGAGTCGATCGTCGCCCCCGGCACGACGTGGTAGAGCAGCACGGTCTCGACCGTGTCGATCCCGAGGCCGGCGACGGCCGCGAACACGTCGGCCTCCTGGCGGATGTTCTCGTGGGTGAGGTCGCGGACGAGCAGGCGGAAGGCCCGGTCATTGGGCACGAAGGCGGTGGCCGCCACCTCGCCCTGGGTGAGGACGCCCACCGGCGAGTCGGGCTTCTCGGCGAGGACCGCGAGCACGGCCTGGGTGACGATGTCGTAGTCGGCGGAGTCGTGATCGAAGTCGTCGCCGTCGGCGAGCAGCACCTCGGCGAGCGGGGTGGTGCCCGTGGGCTCCTCCTGGTCGTCCGCGGCGGCGGCGGGGGCCACCGCGACCGCAGCACCGGTGGCGAGCGCGGCGCCGGCGGCGACGGCGGCGAGGCGGCGGATCGTGGTCATGTCGGTTCCCTCCCTGGTGATGTGAGACGGCGACGTCCACCGTCGTCTCCTCTACCGCGGGAGGGCCCGCACCGGATGCACCCCGCACCCGGGTCATGTCCCGGCGGGTACCGGCTCCGGGCGCCCGGCGACCGCGAGGGCGTCGGGCTCGTCGTGCCCCGCGCCCGTGTCCGGCGGGGTCACCGGCTCGACCGGGGCGGCGGCCACCGCCTCCGCCAGGGCGTCGGCCGCCGCCTGCTCGTGGTCGGCCCGCTCGGTCCGGGTCACCCGCGAGAACTCGGCGGTGCCCCACGTGAGGTCGTGGCCCACGGCGTCGGCCACGATGTCGGCGCTGGTCCGCTGCTGCTCGTCGTGGACGAAGTCGCGCACCCGCAGCCGGCCGGTGACGACGACCCCGTCGCCCTTGCGCAGGCTGGCCACCGCGTTGTCGGCCAGCTGCCGCCAGCAGGTGACGGTGTAGAAGCTGGTGTCGACGTCCACGGCGCGCCGCTCGACCGCCGACCACCGCCGGGCGGTCACGGCCACCCGGAAGCTGCACAGGCTGGTGGCGCCGGGCTCGGTGACGCGATGGACGGGGTCGGTGGCGACGTGGCCGCGGACGGTGATCTGGGTGCCGTTGAACACGGGTCCTCCTTCGGGTCGCTGGACTCCTCGACCCTGGCCGGGCGACGGATCCGGCGGGGCGGACCCGCGTCCCCGCTGTGGACCGGCGCCGCCCGCGGAGGCTGTGGACGGGGATCCCGCCCGGACGGTCAGGCCGTCAGCAGGTCACGGCAGTGCCGGTGGTCGGCCAGCACGGCCGCCACCGGGTCCAGCAGCCGCTCCCGGGCGACCGCCGCCACCGCGACGAGCATCCGGGTCTCGGCGGACGTGGCC
Organism: Kineosporiaceae bacterium; assembly: GCA_050329835.1. Classification (GTDB taxonomy): domain Bacteria; phylum Actinomycetota; class Actinomycetes; order Actinomycetales; family JBBAYJ01; genus JANNOG01. The sequence goes on from JBHJOJ010000205.1 coordinate 15,218, forward strand.
GCGACCCGCGCCCGGGCGCTCGCCACCGCCCCGGCGACCGCGGCGAGGACCAGCCCGCCGGCCAGGCCGGCGACCAGCAGCAGGGTCGGCAGCGGGATGCCCGCGGCCGCCGGGAGCTCGGGGTCGGGGAAGCCGAGGAAGTCGACCAGGGACAACCCCACCAGGGTGACCAGGCCGGCCGCGGCGGCCAGCAGCAGGGCCAGGTGGGTGCCGGCCACGGCCCGCCACCACCACGGGTCGGCGAAGCGGAGGTCGGTGCCGGAGACGGCCCGGTCCAGGGAGTCGGACAGGTCCGCGGGGTCCGGCGTCAGCGCGTGCACGGCGTCGGCCCAGCGGCCCGGCAGACCGGTGGTCGCCCGGTCCAGGAGTTCCCGGACGGCGAGGTCGACCCGGGCCCGGGACGCCGGGGTGGGGCGCGGCAGGGAGGTCCGGTCGGGCAGGGCGGGTTCCATGCCGCCGGGCGCCGGATGCTCCGGGCGGGTGGCGATCCGCAGCCGCTCGAGGGGGTCCGGCCGCAGCCGCCGCACCCACCGGGTCAGCGGCCAGCCGGTGAACCGCTCGGCCCGGCGTCGGTAGGAGCCGCGCACCGCCTCGACCACGGTGGGGACGCCGGCCGCGGCGGCCAGCGACACGACGAGCGGGGTGTCCGTGCTGCCGGCCTCGATGACCGCCTCGTCGTCGCCGACGCCGCGGCGCAGCGACTCCATGGCCGCGACCAGGTCGCCCCGCGCCCGGGCCGCGGCGACCGCCCGGGACGTCACCGCGTCGACCAGCAGCGCCTTGAGCCGGTCCACCCCGCTGCCGGTCCGGGCGGAGGTCACGAGCGTGTCGACCACCGCGAGCCCGTCCTCGGTCAGCAGGCGGCGGAGGTCGTCGTGGACCAGCCCGACCTCGTCCCGGGTCAGCGTGTCGGCCTGGTTGAGGGCGACCAGCACGACGTCCTCGTGGTGCACGAACCGGCGCAGGTAGTCGGTGTGCAGGAGGGCGTCGGCGTACTTCTGCGGGTCGACCACCCACACCATGACGTCGACGAGGTCGATCAGCCGGTCGACCTCGCGCCGGTGCCGCCGCTTGCGCGAGTCGTGGTCGGGCATGTCGAGCAGGACGAGGCCGCGCAGCGGCTCCTCCCACCCCTCCTCGAGCTGACTGATCCGCTCCGTGCGGTGCCGGGTCGGGACCTGGAGCCAGTCGAGCAGGGGGCCGGCCGTGTCGCCCCAGACGCAGGCGATGGGCCACTCCGTGGTGGGTCGGCGCACCCCGACCGGCGACACGTCGAACCCCGCGAGGGCGTTGAACAGGCTGGACTTGCCGGACCCGGTGGGCCCGGCGAGGGCGACGACCGTGTGGTCGACGCCGAGCCGGGCGCGCTCGCCCATCCGCTCGACCGCGGCCGCGGCGCGGCTCACGGCCGCCGGGTCCAGCCGGTCCCCACCGACCTCGACGGCCGACGTCACGCGGGTCGCCAGGTCGGTGATGTCGAGGTCGCGCGCGGGCCGGCGCGGAGCGATCACGCGCCCAGGGTGGGGCATGTCGTCGGCCCCGCGGAGCAGGGTCGCGGAAGCGCTCACAGGTCACTCCTCAGATCGGCGGCGACCGTGCGGAGGCCGGCGCCGGACCGGACGGCCGGCACGGCCGCGATCCAGCGGTCGCGCTCGTCGTCGAGCAGGTTCCCGACCCGGCGCAGCAGGTCGCGGTGCGCCTTGGCGGCGAGGTCCCGCACGGCCTGGTCGCCGAAGACGGCCTCGAGGACGCGCTGGCTCAGCGCGGCGGTGCCGGCGGCCACGCCCGCCTCGGCGCCGGTCAGCCCGCCGGTGCGGGTGAAGACGTACAGCATGAGCACCACCCCGGCGCCGTTGACGCCGAGGCTGAGGGCCCGGGCGGTGCGCCGCTTGCCGGCGCCCAGCTCCCGGACCAGGTCGAGGACGCCGCCCTGCCAGTCGCGCACCAGCCGGGCGACGCGCTCGTCGAGGTCGGCCGGCACCCGGTCGAGGCCGGGATGGGCGCCGAGCAGCCCGGCGCCGGCGGGTTCGGCGGACCACATCCGGGCGGTCTCGGCGGAGGCGGCGGTGGCCTGGGCCGTGACGAGGGTCTGGGTGGCCGAGGTCAGGGTCTCGCCGAGGCGCTGCGCCGGCGCAGGACGGCCGCGGACGAAGGCGACGACCCGGTCGCGGACCCGGCCGATCCCGCCCTCGACCTGCCGCATGAGGTCGCCGGTGCCCACCACCTCCTGCCAGCGGGCCAGGACCTCCCCGCGCAGCAGGGTCCCGTCGCTGACGGCGTGGTCGAAGCGCTCGGCGGCCGCCCGGTGGGCGCCCTCGGCGGCGTCGCGCAGCCGAGCGGCGGCCTGGGCCTGCTCGTCCGCGGCGCCGGCGACCTGGTCGGTCCGGGCCTGCAGCGAGGCCAGCGCCCCGCTGAGGGTGCGCCGGACCACGAGCGCGCGGGAGGCGCTGTCGCGGGCCAGGCCGGCGAGCCAGTCGCCGAGCTGGGCGACGGAGTCCCGGGGCATGAGACCGGCCTCGATCTCGCCCTCGGCGATGGTGAAGACCGGGCTGGCACCGAGGCCGTTGGCGGCCAGCAGCCCCGCGAGGTCGCGGCGGACCTCGGCGACGGCGTCCGGCGGCACCCGGTTGAGCACGACGCACAGGGCGGTCGACCGCTCCGCGGCCTCCGACAGGAAGGCCCAGGGCACGGCGTCGGCGTAGCGGGCTGCGGTGGTGACGAACAGCCACAGGTCGGCGGCCGCGAGGAGCTGGGCGGCGACCGCGCGGTTGGACGCGACGACGGAGTCGATGTCGGGCGCGTCGAGCACCGCCAGGCCCTGGGGCAGGGCGTCCGAGGCGACGAGGCGCATGGAGGTGATGGGGTCGCCGGGCGCCAGCGCCACGTCCGCGCCGTAGTCGCGGGCCAGGCCCGGCAGGACACGGCGGTCGGCGAACCACTCGCCGTCGGAGGGGTGGTGGACGAGGACGGGCGAGCGGGTCGTGGGGCGCAGCACGCCGGTCCGGGACACCTCGACCCGGAGCAGGCTGTTGACGAGCGTCGACTTGCCGGCGCCGGTCGACCCGCCGATCACCGCCAGCAGCGGGGCGTCGAGCCGGCGCAGCCGCGGCACGAGGTAGTCGTCGATCTGGTCGAGCAGCTCGTGCCTGCGCTGGTCGGCGGCCTCGGCATGGGCCGTGCGCAGCTGGAACGGCACGGCGGTCAGGGCCTCGCGCAGCCGCAACAGCGACTGCACGGCGGGACTCTCGGGGGTGTCGTCGGCCTCGCCGTCGGTGGCGCCCACGGCGAGGTCGACCGCGGTCGGGACCGGGCGCACCGGACCTCCGGGGTCGACCTGCAGCGTGTCGCTCATGCGCTCAGCGTGCATGCCACCCCCTCGCCTGCCAAACGGAAGCGACGCGGAAGGGTTGACAACCGGACGAATCACCCCCCGCGTATCGGCCTGAAAGTCACGATCAGGATCGCGGATGCGGCGGCGTCGCGCCAGCGGTTTCGCCGAGGCTGGGGACGGCCGGGTCGGGGCCGGCGACAGGGGCGGGCCGGGCGGGCGGGGCCTACCCTGGCCACGCGAGCGCCCGTAGCTCAGCGGATAGAGCGGCGGACTTCTAATCCGACGGTCGCAGGTTCGATCCCTGCCGGGCGCACCGGTTCGTTGTCCGGGCTCGGTTGATGCTTGACGGAACCGCCAGCAGGTCGAAACGGCTCAGCACCAGCTGCGGGTGGGTCCGCGAGAGGTCGTTCAGATGGTTGGCCGCACTGCGCCGCACCACCTCGACCGGGTCGTCGACGAGGACGGCGAGCAACGGCAGGGCGCGCTCGGGCGCCGGCGGGATCGCCTCGCCTCAGGGCAGTCGCGGCCGGGAGCCCTCGCTCACCAACCGCCGCACGTGGGGGTCCGGGTCCTCGACCCACACCTCGTCGCGCGGGAGACGAACGCCGATCGATCGAACACGGGCCAGGCGGCGGGCACACGATCACCGAGATCCGCGGCGAGCTCGCGGTCGATGTAGTCCTTGAAGGCGACCACGCTGGAGCGTATCCATGCCGCCGCGCAGTTCTACGCCACGACGGCCCGGGCGCCCGCCACCGGCCGGGCCCTTGCGGCTGCGATCACTGCCGGGTCCGGGGTCCGATCTCGTCCAGGAGCAGGGCGGCGCCACTGTCGGCCGCGGCGTGGAACGGGCGGAGCACGACGTCCACCCCGGCGGCCTCCAGCCGATCGGCGTCGTGGTCGTTGTGCGCCGTGAGGGCGACGGACCCGGCGTAGTCGACCTGCTCGAGGCCGTGGAGGAGCGCGAGGTTCACCGACCGGTCGGGGATCGTGCTCACCACCCACGAGGTGCCACGCAGCGGCAACGCGTCGATGAGTTCGGGTTCCTCGGCGTCGCCGTACAAGGTCACCGCTCCGTCGCGGCGGATGTCCTCCAGCATCCGGGGATCCGTATCGACGACGAGGACGCGCAGACCGCGGGCGAGCAGCTGCCGGACGAGCCGGCCGCCGTAGCGACCCGCCCCCACGACCACGACGTCGACGACGGCTCCCTCGGCGCCGCCGCCGTCCTCGTGAGTCGGCCGACGTCGCTCGAACACAGACAAGGCCGGGGCCAACCACGCATAGAGCCGGGCGGAGTAGAGGATCATGTACGTCGACAGCGCAATTGTCACGATGCCGACCACGGTGATCAGTCCGACGGTGTCGGCGTCGATGTGCCCGAGACCGAGGCCCAGCGCCGCGAGGACGAGCGAGAACTCGCTGATCTGGGCGACGGTGAGGCCGGCGAGGAAGCTCGTCCGCCTTCGGTACCCCATCGCGCCCATGATCACGAGAACGATGAGGGGGTTGCCGATCAGCACGAAGGCCGACAGGACGCCCGCCGCCACCACCTGGCTGCCGGCGTCGGCGAAGTCCAGCCGGGACCCCAGGTCGACGAAGAAGAAGAGCAGCAGGAAGTCCCGCAGGCCGATGAGTCGCGACCCGATCGCCTCGCGGAAGGGGGTCGCGGCCAGGGAGACACCGCCGAGGAACGCCCCCACCTCGATGCTGAATCCCAGCCGGTCCCCCAGCCCGGCCAGCGCGATCCCCCACGACAGGGCGAAGAGGACGAGCAGCTCCTTGGACCGGGACATCCAGCCCAGCGCGGGACGCAGCAGGTAGCGCATCACTACGAAGATGCCGCCGACGAAGAGCACGCCCGTCGCGAGCACCCGGGCCAGGTCGAGGCCGAGACTGTCACCCGAGCCGGCCGTGCCGACCGCGGTCAGCACGATCATCACGACGACGACGACGATGTCCTGGACGATGAGGAAGCCGACCGCGATCCGGCCGTGCAGCTGGTCGATCTCGCGCTTGTCGGAGAGCAGCTTGACGATGATGATCGTGCTGGAGAAGGTCAGGGCCACGGCGACGTAGACCGCCTCGACCGTCCCCAGGCCCAGCGCGAGGCCCAGACCGAAGCCGACGACCGACGTGAAGAGCACCTGGCCCAGGCCGGTGGCCACGGCGACCGGGCCCGTCGTTCGGATCAGCTGCGGGTCGAGCTTGAGCCCGACGAGGAAGAGCAGCAGGGCGATGCCCAGCTCGGCCAACAGCGCCACCTGGTCGTTCTCGTCGACCCAGCCGAATCCGACCGGGCCGACGAGGATGCCCACGGCGATGAAGCTGATGATGAGCGGTTGGCGCAGCCGGACGGCCAGTGCGGCGATCAGGGCGGCGACGGCCAGCAACGCGGCGATGACCTGGAACTCGTGCTCGAACATCTGGCTCAGCTCCCCCGCCCGACCTGCTCAGACCGCGCCGCGCATCGCGTCCAGCCGACCGCGGCGGGCGGCGACCACGAGCCGGTCCCCCACCTGGAACGGGCGGCCGCCGTCCGTCTCGACGATCTCGGGGGTCGCGTCGCAGATGACCCCCAGGAGGGTCGCGTCCGGCCCGAGTCGCTGCGGCAGGTCGCGACGGGCGAGCCCGATCACTGGTGACGTGGCGCCCACCGTCACCGTCTCGACGACGACCTCGCCGGCGTCCGCACCCGACGCCTGGGGCGTCGCCGCCGGCCCGGCCGCCTCGATGGTGAACCGCGCCCGGATCATGAGGGCGGCGAGCACGGCCGCGTGCTGGGGAGCCAGCCGCACGGTCGTCAACGGCTCGTCGAGGTCGGGGTCGACGAGGACGAGGTGGGTGGCTCCCCGGTCCTCCGCGACGACCAGCACCTGCCGTCCCGCGTCGGCGGGAACGGTGTAGCGCCACCCGACACCCGGCAACCGCTCCGCCTGAACCTGGACGTCCACGATGGACACCTCCTCGCCCCATTGTCGAGGACGCCACGGCCGCCCGGGTAGGATTCGACGTCATCCGGCGGACGCGAGTCGCGGCAGGCGTCGACCGCAGCCCGTGGTGAGGCGCCCTCTCGACGCCGCGACGCTCAACTGCGCCACGACAAGAGCTGGGTCAGGGGTCGGCAGTCCCGGAGATCGCATCGGTGACGCTATTGCGCTCCTCAGCGACCAGGCCACCCGCTCGCAGGGTGGCTGCGACGGATCCCAGTCGATCGGCGACTGCAGGTTCCACCTCTGCGTCCGGCCCGTCGGTGAAGGCCCGGAACTCCTCCAACGAGTCTGCGGTGGCCAGGACCGCCGGCGCGACGGCCTCCAAGGACAACCGTGCCCCCACCCCATAGGCATGATCGACGTGAACCAGGCTCGTGACGGCCCGGCTCACCGTGGCTTGCGACACCCCGGGGTACTCACCGAGTTCAGCCTGCACGTGGTGGCGTCGCACGTACGTCAGCGCGATGACCATCGACCGGTACAACCCCAGCACCGGCGGCCACGACCGCACCTCCCGCTGACCCGCGAGCTCATGCAACCGGGCACACAACTCGGTCAGTTCGTCACGGTGAAGACCTGGCGTGCACCCGGTTCTCCGGTCGGGAGGCGCCCGAGCACCCCGGCGGCGTCCCCAACTGCGGCGACTGGGTGATGGCGGAGGGCTACTCCCGTGAGCTGAGCAGCGCTGGATTCTGGCCGGGCGGGGGCGAGGAGGGCGCGTTCTACGCCTACGCCTACCCCGAGCCTGCCGGGTTCGCCATGCGGTGACACCTGAGGCGGCGTACTACAGCGTCGAGAACGGCCAGATCCTGCTGCCGTACGAGGCGGTGGCTGACTCCGAGGACCCGGACCGAACCTTGGCGCAGTTCCTCCACAGCACCTACCGGGCCACCGCTGACCTGGGGGCGTGGGACCGGGCGAGCCTGGAGGACGACCCGGCCAGGTGGCCGCAGCACGGGGCTGGGCGACGTGACTGAGCCGCCGACAGGTGGTCGCGTCGGCGGTGGATCCGTCGGATCGTGGTCTGCACTGGCGCGCACCGGGGCCCGCCTCGCTGCACGGCGCAGGCGGCCACCACGACAGAGGAGCAGAGCGTGAGCGCAACCGTCATCACCACGATCGACATCGACGCCGGCCCCCAGGCCGTCTGGGACGTCTTGACCGACTTCCCCGCCTACCCGGAGTGGAACCCGTTCATGGACCGCATCGACGGCACCGCCGAGGTGGCCACCGGCTGGTCGTCCACCTGGCCGGCCGGGGTGGTCGCGGCACGACCTTCCGGCCCAGGGTTCTCGTGGCCACCCCGGGGGAGGAGCTGCGCTGGATCGGCAGGCTGGGCCTGGGGGGTCTGTTCGACGGGGTGCACTCCTTCGTCCTGACCGCCAACCCCGACGGGACCACCCGGTTGACCCACGGTGAACGCTTCACGGGGAACCTCGTTGCCCTCTTCAAGGGAGCCACCGCGGACAGCCACGCCGGGTTCGAGGCCTTCAACGAGGCGCTCCGGCGTCGCGTCGAGACCACCGTCTCCGGGGGTGACGACACCGGTCACGGACCCCGCACCGTCGAGGGCGCCTGACGGCGAGCCGGCCACCGACGACTCGGTCCTGGACCACGGGCGAGCTGGCCGCCGGCGCTCCGGGTACCGTCACCGGTCCTCACGCGGGGCGAGCGGCGCCGGCACTGGTGGGAGGCGTGGGCCTGGGAGCCTCGGTCGTCGCCACCGGCGCGATGGCTGCGGGGATCGCGTTGGCCGTCGTGGGAATGGCCGCCGGGGTGCTGCTGGTCCTGCCGGTGGGCGGGGCGGACGTGCCGATCGTCATCTCGCTGCTCAACGCCTTCACCGGGCTGGCGGTCGCGGCCGGCGGGTTCGTCCTCGGCAACACCCTTCTGCTGGTCGCCGGAACCCTGGTCGGGGCGAGCGGGACGATCCTCGCGCGAATGATGGCGGCCGCCATGGGGCGGCCGGTGTCCGGGATCCTCTTCGGCGCCCTGCGGGGTGGGTCGACGGCCGGGTCGACCGTCATGTCGGACCGCCCGGTGCGGTCGGTGTCACCGGAGGACGTCGCGATCCTCCTCGGCCACGCCTCCAAGGTCGTCGTCGTCCCCGGGTACGGCTTGGCGGTCGCCCAGGCCCAACACGTCGTCCGCGAACTGGCCCAGGCGCTGGAGGCCCGCGGCGCCCAGGTCGTCTATGCCATCCACCCGGTCGCCGGCCGCATGCCCGGGCACATGAACGTCCTGCTCGCCGAGGCCGACGTCCCCTACGAGTCGCTGCGCGACGCCGACGACGTCGCATCGGACCTGCCGACCACCGACATCGCCCTCGTCGTCGGGGCCAACGACGTCGTCAACCCCGCGGCCCGCACCGACCCGGCCGCTCCCATCTACGGGACGCCGATCATCGACGTCGCCCAGGCGCACCAGGTCGTCTTCCTCAAACGATCCATGCGACCCGGCTTCGCCGGCGTCGACAACGCCCTGCTCTACGACCCCAACACGTCGATGCTCTTCGGCGACGCCAAGGAGTCCCTGACCAAGGTCCTCGCCGCCGTCAAGGGACTGTGACCTGGAACGGGGAGCGGTTGGGCGCGAACATCAGCAACCAGTACTCGCGTGAGTAGTATTATTATCACTCATCTTCCTCACTTCTCACGGAGCGCTTGTGGACGTCTCACATCCGATGACCGACGTCATACCGTCCGCCCACGGCCCGGTGCTCGCCGTCCTGGCGGCTACCACGGCACCTCTGACCGGGCGCCGGATCGCGGAACTCACGCACCCTCGGGTGTCTCAGCCTCGCGTCGCAACGATCCTCAACGAGCTGGTAGCCGCCGGCGTCGTGGACCGCACGCCCGCGGGCTCGGCGTCGCTGTTCGCGCTCAACCGCGAGCACCTCGCCGCAGGTCCGGTCGAGCGTCTTGCCTCACTTCGCACTCAGCTGTGGGATCGCATCGCCGAGCACGCGGAGGGCTGGGCTCACCAGCCGGACGCCATCGTTGTCTACGGATCGGCGGCGCGTGGCGACGGTGACACAGCCAGCGATGTCGACCTCCTCGTGATCCGCCCGGCGGGTGTGGATGACGACGACGAGGCCTGGCACCGCGACCTGACCGACCTCGCGTCCCGGGTCAAGCGCTGGAGCGGCAACGCGTGCGAGATCCTCGACCGCTCCGGCGACGAGTTGCGGACCATGTCCGCCGATCGGGAGCGCCTCCTTTCCGAGATCCGCCGAGACGGACGCGCCGTCGTGGGGTCAGTCACGCTTGTCCCTGCGCCCGAGGCGGCCTGACATGACGGGCCGCGACGATGCCCGCCGTCATCTGGACAAGGCCCGCGAGTTCCTTACCGCTGCCGGCCTCGAGTACGAACGTGAGCTCTTCACCGCTGCAGCGTCGTCAGCGGTGATCGCCGGCATCAACGCCAAGGATGCGATCTGCCTGCGGCTCACCGGCCGGACCGGCAAGTCCGACGACCACCGTGCAGCGGTGCCGGAGCTCGCGGCCGCGGGCCCTGCGGGCAAGGAACTGGAGTCAACGTTCCGTCGCCTCCTGGGCCTCAAGACGAGTGCGCAGTACCAGGCTGCGCCCATCGGCCGAACCGACGCCACCAAGGCGCTCCAATGGGCCACGCGCATGGTCGACACCGCCCGCGACGTCACGGGAGCCTGAGACCGGCGATGGCCACAGTGGGGACTCGCTCTCCACACCAGGGTCACGGCATGTTCGAGGTGATGGGGTGCTGACCTGGACTTTTGTCGTGGTCCGAGTCGGTGTGGCGGCTGGGACGGGTGTGGCCTGTGTGGCTTTGATGGGAGTTCTCACGCTTCCGTCTCGCCGAGAGGCCACACCCGCCGATGTCATCCTCGCCCACGCCGGCCTCGCTCGTCGTCTCGACCCTGGCCAGCCCAGTTCGGGCACCGTCGTTGCTGTCGGTACTGACCGCTGTGGTCGATCCTCGCGGCCGGCGGGGTCGGCGGTATCCCCTGGTCGGGATCGTGGCGGCCGGGATCGCGGCCACGCTGGCGGGGGCCGCGTCGTTCGCGGCGATCGCGTCCTGGCTGGCTGACCAGAACGAGTACTCGGCGGTCGCGCTCGGCCTGGACGCCCGGCGCCGCACACCGAACGAGTCGGTGTTCCGGCGCTTGTTCGCCCGGTTGGACCCACAGGTGCTGGACGGGTTGATCGGAGCCTGGATGTGGACCACGACCGCTCTGGTCGGGGGCCAGCGGGTGATCGCGATCGACGGCAAAACCGTCCGCGGCGCTCGCACCGGCGGCGCGGCCGCACCGCATCTGGTCGCGGCGTTCGACCACACCGCCGGGGTCGTCCTCGGGCAACTGGCGGTCGCGGCCAAGACCAACGAAATCCCCACCGTGCGAACGCTTCTGGCCGTCCTGGACCTGGCTGGGGCCGTCTTGACCATCGACGCCATGCACACCCAGGACGACACCGCGACGCTGATCACCGACGCGGGCGGCGACTACGTGTTCACCGTCCAGGGGCACCGCCCCAAGCTGCGGGCGGCGTTGAAGGCGATCCCCTGGAAGCACGTCCCGGCCTACACGTACACGCAGCAGACCAAGGGGCCGCCGGGTCCGGCGCACCATCAAGGTCCTCGCCGTCCCGGCCTGGGTCGACTTCCCCGGTGCGGCTCAGGTAGCCCAGCTGCGCCGCACCGTCACCGCCAAGGGCACGACCACCGTCGAGGTGGTCTACGTGATCACCTCCGCGCAGGTCGCCCCCGCGACCCTGGCCAGCTGGGTCCAGGGCCACTGGGCGGTGGAGAACAAGCTCCACTACGTGCGCGACGTCGCCCTCGCCGAGGACGCCTCCCGGGTCCGCACCGGCCACGCACCCCAGATCATGGCCACCCTGCGGAACACCGCGATCAGCCTGCTCCGCCTGACCGGCGTGCAGAACATCACCGAAGCCCCACGCCACCACGCCCGCAGACCAGACAAGATCATCATGTTGCTGACCAGTACCAACGGGACTTTGCCGTGTTGCTCTCACCGTATGACATCAAGCTCAAGGTTCCGTCAATCCGGCTCGTGCCGCCGACCACGGTCGCTGGTCGCTACCGCGGGACCCCGGCCTTGACCTACAGACCGGTGGTGGCCGTGACGCCGACAGTGTTCACCCGTCACGTGCGGTCCACGCGCGGACCGCAGCGGACCAGACTCCGGTCGACGTGGCGTCCGCAAGGAGGGGGTCGGCAAAGGCGATGACCTCGTCGAGGAGCGCGGAGAGGTTCTCGGGCAACCCCGGGGTCTGGTGTCCGACGCGACGACGGTAGGCGGAGTAGACGTCTCGTCGGAGGGTGGCAAGTTCGCCGACGCTCGACGAGAGCGGGCGCAGCTCGATGCCGCGACGGGCCGCCGTGGCGGTCAGGGCATCGATCAGCTCCCCGCCGTCCAGGTCGTGCCGGCGGATCACGATCCAGATGTCCGCGTAGTCGCGCACCCGGGTGCTGGTGTCGCCGAGGTCGATGGCGGTCGTCAGCTTCTCGGCGATGACCGTGGCCAGCGGGTACCCGAGGATCCGAACCGGAGGATGCTCGTCCCGCAGCGTGGGGTACGACAGCAGCTGGGGAGCAGGAGTGACCGGGTCCCCGAAGTTGACGTCGAGCTGGAGCTTGACGGTCGCGGTGGCGATGATCGCCTGCAGGGTGACCCGGACCCCGGCGTAGAGATTCTCCTCCCGGATCGTGCGGGCCCGCGCCGTGTCCGGGATGAAGCGCACGCCGTCGTCCTCTGCGGGCCGGGTGACGGCGATGTCCCGGACTCGCCGCAGGACGGTGTCGGTGTCGTTCGTGAGCCCGCAGGCGAGGAGATCCGCATCGACGGTGGGCCGGCGGGCAGCGCAGGCGGCGAGGAGGAGGCCACCTTTCAGCACGAAGGCATCGGCGTGAGGGCCGGCGGCGAGCCGGGCGAGGAATCGTTCGAGCGCGTACAGCACGAGCAGTTCCTGGGTCCCTCGGCCTTCCCGCCGGGCGCGGTTCTGCAGGTCCAGGTAGGCACGGCCGGCAGGTTCCGTCCGCGAAGGCCTGGTCACGAGGCCTCCATGACATCGACGGCCGCGCGGACGGGCCCGAGGACACCCAGGGGGCGTGCGAGGTCGATCAGAGCCGCCGGCCGCCCACCCGGGCGGGCCAGGTACCGACGAAGCGCGATGAACGCCAGGGGTTCCCCGATGCCGCGCCGCAGCCGCATCAGGTCCACCACGGTGCGGGCCGGTCCGGTCAGTCGCACCTTCTCGTCCTCCGCCACCTCCTCCCACTCCATGCCCAGGTCGAAGGTCGCGGCAGCGAACGTGAAGACCTCCACCGGTGGGTAGGCGACATGCGGGCGCCGGCTACCGCGGGGGACCGCGATCTGCACCGCCCGTGGCAGTTCATCGGTCAGCTCGTGGAGCGCGGCCGCCGACAGCAGGCAGACCGCCGCTCGCGGCACGCGGCGGGACACCGCCAGGAGATCCGGGTGGGA